>SVLB01000022.1 GCA_015068135.1 Oscillospiraceae bacterium
GAGGAGGAAACGTAAATGACTGAGAATACCAGAGCATTCCGTAAAACCAGAATCGGTCAGGTCGTCTCCGATAAGATGGACAAGACCATTGTGGTTGCAATTGAGGATAGCTTCCGCCATCCTCTGTACAAGAAGACCCTGAAGCGGACTTACAAGCTGAAGGCCCACGACGAGAACAACGAGTGCGGCATCGGCGATACCGTTGAGGTCATGGAGACTCGTCCCCTGTCCAAGGACAAGAGATGGAGACTCATCAGAATCATTGAAAAGGCTAAGTAAGGAGGTCGACAGCTATGATTCAGATGGAAAGCTACCTGAAGGTTGCCGACAACACCGGCGCCAAGGAAATTCACTGCATCCGTGTTCTGGGCGGCTCCAAGCGTAAGTTTGGTAACATCGGCGATGTTATCGTTGCTTCCGTTCGTAAGGCTGCTCCCGGTGGTACCGTGAAGAAGGGCGAAGTCGTTAAGGCTGTCATCGTCCGCACCAAGCGGGGCGTCCGTCGTGAGGACGGCACCTACGTTCGCTTTGATGAGAACGCTGCTGTTATCATCAAGGAGGACCGCAATCCCCGTGGTACCCGTATCTTTGGACCGGTTGCTCGCGAGCTGCGTGACAAGGAGTTCATGAAGATCCTGTCCCTGGCTCCCGAAGTCATCTAAGGGGGAACCAAGATATGAACATTAAGAAGAATGATACCGTAATCGTTCTGTCCGGCAAGGACAAGGGCGTAAAGGGCAAGGTCCTGGTGGCCATGCCTGCTGAGAACAAGGTCGTTGTGGAGAAGGTCAACGTGGCTACCTGCCACACCAAGCCCCGTAAGCAGGGCGAGCAGGGTGGCATCGTCAAGAAGGAGACCCCTATCCGCACCTGCAAGGTCGCTCTGTACTGCGAGAAGTGCGGCAAGGGCGTCCGCGTAGGCTACAAGACCGAGGACGGCAAGAAGATCCGTATCTGCCGCAAGTGCGGTAACGAAATCTAAGAAGAGGAGGAGTCAATCATGGCTAACAGAATGAAAGAAATGTACGTTAACGAGATCGCTCCTGCTCTGAACAAGAAGTTCGGCTACAAGAGCGTTATGCAGATCCCCAAGCTGGCCAAGGTCATCGTGAACGTTGGCTGCGGTGAGAGCAAGAACAATGCCAAGGAGATCGAGGCGATCTGCAAGGATATCGCCACCATCACCGGCCAGAAGCCCATCACCTGCAAGGCTCGCAAGTCCGTCGCTAACTTCAAGCTCCGTGAGGGCGAAACTGTTGGCGTTAAGGTCACCCTGCGTGGCGACAAGATGTACGAGTTCCTGGACCGTCTGTTCAGCGTTGCGCTGCCCCGTGTCCGTGACTTCCGTGGCATCAACCCCAATTCCTTCGATGGCCGTGGCAACTACGCCTTCGGTCTGAAGGAGCAGCTGATCTTCCCTGAGATCGAGTACGACAAGGTGGACAAGATCCGTGGTATGGATATCTGCATCTGCACCACCGCCACCACCGACGAGGAAGCCAAAGAGCTGCTGACCCAGCTTGGCGCTCCCTTCCACGCTTGATTTAGGAGGGTTTAAGAAATGGCTAAAAAGTCTATGATCCTGAAGCAGCAGGCTGAGGCTAAGTTCTCTTCCCGCCGCTACAACCGCTGCAAGATCTGCGGCAGACCCCATGCATACCTGCGCGACTACGGCGTATGCCGTATTTGCTTCCGTGAGCTGGCCTACAAGGGCCAGATCCCCGGTGTCCGTAAGGCCAGCTGGTAATCGCTAGGGTATAAGTAATTCAATGTAAAACAGATTCGGTTCGTCCTTAGAACATGGGGCGGCGCCGTGACAGTAAAGAGGAAAGGTGAATCGGGAAGAGCAATTCTTCGCTTTTCACTCTTCACTCTTCACTGCAGGCGAAGCCTGCATTCTAAGGATACCCCCGGATCTTAACGGGTTAAGCCCGTAACTTCTTAAAGGAGGATATTAACATGCAAATCACCGATCCCGTAGCAGATATGCTGACCCGAATCCGGAATGCGAATTCTGCAAAGCACGACACTGTGGATGTTCCTGCTTCCAACCTGAAGAAGGCCATCGCCCAGATCCTGCTGGAGGAGGGCTATATCAAGGCCTACTCCATTGAGGACAACGGCAACCAGGGCATCATCCACATCACCCTGAAGTACCTGGCAAAGAAGCAGCAGGTCATTTCCGGCCTGCGCCGCGTGTCCAAGCCCGGCCTGCGTGTTTACGCCGGTGCCGAGGAGATGCCCCGCGTTCTGCGTGGCCTGGGCATTGCCATCGTCTCCACTTCCAAGGGTGTTATGACCGATAAGAAGGCTCGCGAGAACCACATTGGCGGCGAAGTCCTGGCCTTCGTTTGGTAATAGGAGGATAGCAGAATGTCTAGAATTGGTAAGAAGCCGGTTATTGTTCCGGCAAACGTTACGGTTACCATTGCCGATGGCAATGTGGTGACCGTGAAGGGTCCCAAGGGTGAGCTGACCTACGGCTTCCATCCCGACATGATCCTGAAGCAGGAAGGCAACGTGATCACTGTTGACCGTCCCGACGAAGAGCACCTGCACAAGAGCCTGCACGGCCTGACCCGTACTCTGCTGAGCAACATGGTTGAGGGCGTTGAGAAGGGCTATATGAAGGAGCTGGACGTGAACGGTGTTGGCTTCCGTGCTGAGAAGAAGGGCAACCAGCTGGTTATGCGTCTGGGCTTCTCCCACGAAGTGTTCGTGGACGAGATCCCCGGTATCACCATCGAAGTTCCCTCCCCCAACAAGGTTATTATCCGTGGCATCGACAAGCAGGTCGTTGGCCAGTTTGCCGCTGAAGTCCGCGGTAAGCGTCCCCCCGAGCCTTACAAGGGCAAGGGCATCAAGTATGTCGACGAGGTCATCCGCCGTAAGGTTGGTAAGACCGGCGGCAAGAAGTAATGGAGGTGTGCCGAAATGGTTAGTAATGTGAATAAGAAGGCTATGCGCCTGCACCGCCATGTCCGTGTGCGTGGCAAGGTTTCCGGCACTCCCGAGCGTCCCCGTCTGAACGTGTTCCGCAGCAATGCGAACATCTACGCCCAGATCATCGACGACGTGAACGGCGTCACCCTGGTGGCTGCCAACACGCTGGAGAAGGAATTTGAGGGTGCTACCGGCAACTGCGAGGCTGCCAAGAAGGTAGGCATTGTCCTGGCTGAGCGTGCTAAGGCAAAGGGCATCGAGCAGGTCGTTTTCGACCGCGGCGGCTATATCTATCATGGCCGTGTCGCTGCTCTGGCTGAGGGCGCCCGCGAAGGCGGACTCCAGTTCTAAGGTAGAGGAGGAAAAGAAATGGCTTACGAAAAGACTCCTAGAAATGAAGCTCCTGAGCTCATTGAGAAGGTCGTTTACCTGAACCGTGTCTCCAAGACCGTTAAGGGCGGCCGTGTTATGAAGTTCTCTGCTCTGGTCGTCGTCGGCGACGGCAAGGGCACTGTCGGTTACGGTCTGGGCAAGGCTGCTGAGGTTTCCGAGGCGATTCTGAAGGGCATCACCGATGCCAAGAAGAACATGATCAAGGTTTCCCTGGCTCCCCACGGCACCATTCCTCACGATGTTATCGGCATCTTCGGTGCCGGCAAGGTCCTGATGAAGCCCGCCCCCGAAGGTACCGGCGTTATCGCAGGCGGCGCTTGCCGTGCTGTTATGGAAGCTGTTGGCATTGAGAACATTACCGCTCGCTGCCTGCGCTCCAACAACCCCCAGAACGTGGTCAAGGCCACTATGGAGGGCCTGAAGTCCCTGCGCTCCCCCGAGCAGATCGCACAGATCCGCGGCAAGAGCGTTGAAGAAATCGTTGGTTAAGGAGGGCAATTAACATGGCAAACCTGAGAATTGAGCTTGTTAAGAGCCTGAACGGCCGGCTGGAGAAGCAGATCGCTACCGCCCATTCCCTGGGCCTGCGTAAGATCGGTCAGTACACCATCCAGCCTGACAACACCCAGACCCGCGGCAAGATCGCCAAGATCGGCTTCATGCTGCAGGTTACCGAAGTAGAATAAGGAGGAGACAAGAATGAAGCTTCATGAACTTGCTCCTGTCGCTGGCTCCACCCAGGTGGGCAAGCGCAAGGGTCGTGGCGTCGGTACCGGCAACGGTAAGACCGGTGGCCGTGGCCACAAGGGTCAGCATGCCCGTTCCGGCGGCAAGACCCGTATCGGTTTCGAAGGCGGCCAGATGCCTCTGGCTCGCCGTGTCCCCAAGCGCGGCTTTAACAACATTTTTGCCAAGCCCCTGACTGCCATCAACGTGGCTGTTCTGAACCGCTTTGAGGATGGCGCAGTGGTGGATGCTGCTGCTCTGATTGAAAACGGCATCATTGATGCCTGCCCCTATGGTCTGAAGGTTCTGTCCAACGGTACCCTGACCAAGAAGATTACTGTTAAGGCAGCGGCTTTCTCTGAGTCTGCAAAGGAAAAGATCGAGCAGGCAGGCGGAAAGGCCGAGGTGGTTTAAGTGTTTAAGACACTGGCAAACGCCTGGAAGCTCCCTGAGCTTCGGAAAAAGCTGATGTTCACCCTGATGATCCTTCTGATCTACCGTGTGGGCGCTGCTATTCCCGTACCTTTCGTAGACACCCAGATGATGTCCACTTTCTTCGATGCAAGTCTGTCCGACACCATTTTGGGTCTGTACAACGCCATGTCCGGCTCTGCCTTTGCACAGGCATCCGTACTGGCCCTGGGCATCCAGCCCTACATTAACGCTTCCATTATCATCCAGCTGCTGACCGTTGCCATCCCCGCTCTTGAGCGGATGAGCAAGGAAGGCGGCGAGGAAGGTAAGAAGAAGATCGAGCGCATCACCCGCTACACCACTGTAGGCCTGGGTCTGCTGCTGGGCTATGCCTACTACACCATGATCAGCTCCTATGGCATCCTGACCCAGACCGGTTTCTGGACCGGTGTTGTGGTGGTTCTGGCCTTTACCGCCGGTTCCTCCATGGTCATGTGGATGGGCGAGCAGATCACCGAGTTCGGCATCGGCAACGGTATCTCCATGATCCTGTTTGCCAACATCATCGCCGGTCTGCCCACCACCCTGGGTGGTGTTGTGGACATGGGTTGGTGGGGCCTGCTGGTGGCTGCTGTTCTGCTGGCTCTGATCGTATTCGTTGTGTTCATCAACGATGCCGAGCGCCGCATTCCCATCCAGTATGCCAAGCGCGTGGTTGGCCGTAAGGTTTACGGCGGTCAGAACACCAATCTGCCCATCAAGGTGGCTATGAGCGGTGTTATGCCCGTGATCTTCGCCCAGTCCATTGCTTCCATTCCTGCTACGATCTGCACCTTCATTGGTAAGACCAGTGGCTGGTGGTATGAGAACGTATTCAGCTCTGACAGCTGGATCTACGCAGTGATCTACTTCCTGCTGATCTTCTTCTTCAGCTGGTTCTACTCCACCATTCAGTACGATCCCACCGAGATCTCCAACAACCTGAAGAAGAACGGCGGCTTCATTCCCGGCTTCCGTCCCGGCAAGCCCACCGCTGACTTCATCAAGAAGGTTATCGGCAAGATCCTGGTATTCGGTGCGCTGTACCTGTCTGTTGTGGCTCTGATGCCCATCATCGGCGGTATCGTTACCGATCAGATCAAGGGTCTGGCCATCGGCGGTACCTCCATCATCATCGTGGTTGGCGTTGCCCTGGAGACTGTGAAGGCTTTGGAAGCTCAGATGCTGATGCGTCACTACAAGGGCTTCCTGGACTAAGCTACGGAGGCGCTTCCCAATGAATCTGATCCTGTTAGGCGCACCCGGCGCCGGAAAGGGCACACAGGCTGAGATGCTTTCCCAGCGTCTAGGTATCCCTTCCATTTCTACCGGGAATATGCTCCGGGAGGCCATGAAGAACCATACCCCCCTGGGCGAAAAAGTGCGAACCTGCATGGACAGCGGTAAGCTGGTATCCGACGAGCTGATCATGGAATTGATCAGCGGTCGGATCGCAGAACCGGATTGCAAAAACGGCTTTATCCTGGACGGGGTGCCCCGCACCCTGGTCCAGGCTGAGGCCATGGATGCAGCCGGAATACCGATTGACCGTGTTGTTTCCATTGAGATTGACGATGCTGTGATCGTGGGCCGGATGTCCGGCCGGAGAGTCTGCACCAAATGCGGCTCCTCCTATCATATCAGTGCCAATCCTCCGAAAACCGATGGTATCTGTGATCTGTGTGGCGGTGAAGTTGCCACCCGAAAGGACGACGAACCGGAAACGGTCCTCTCTCGCCTGGGTATCTACCATGAAACCACAGAGGTCCTGAAGGACTATTACCGGAAGCAGGGAAAGCTTTTCCTTGTGGAAGGTGACCAGCCTATTGAGGATGCCAATCGGGATATCCTTCGGGCTATAGGAGAAACGGTATGATCGCAATTAAAAATGCGCGACAGCTGGATGCGATGCGTAAGGCCTGTAAAATTACCGCGGCAGCCCGTGCCTTGGCAGGGGAAATGGTAAGACCTGGCATCAGCACCAAGCAGATCGACAAGGCCGTACACGATTTCATCGTGGGTCAGGGCGCAAAACCGTCGTTCCTGAACTATCACGGCTTTCCGGCAAGTACCTGCATCAGCGTCAATTCCACAGTGATCCATGGCATTCCCGGAGGCTACGTCCTCAAGGAGGGTGACATTGTATCGGTGGATGTGGGCGCGTATTATGAAGGTTTTCACGGAGATTGCGCGGCAACCTTTCCCTGCGGCCAAATCAGTGCCGAAGCTCAAAGGCTTATCGATGTCACGAAGAGAAGCTTTTTCGAGGGCATTCGCTTCGCGGCCCCCGGACACCGTGTGTCCGATATCTCCCACGCCATTCAGACGTATGTGGAGTCTAACGGTTTTTCAGTTGTGCGCTCCTTCGTGGGTCACGGCGTAGGCGCACAGCTCCATGAGGAGCCGGAGGTTCCCAATTTTGGAAACCCCGGACGTGGACCCAGACTGCTTCCCGGTATGACACTGGCCATTGAGCCTATGGTCAACGCAGGCACTTATGAAGTGCGCGTTCTCAAGGATCAGTGGACTACCGTCACCGCCGATGGCAAGCTCTCGGCCCATTATGAGAATACTGTACTCATCACCGACGGGGAGCCGGAAATACTCACCGTCGCCGAAGGACTTTGATTATGGACCCTGAACAACCGGATTTAACAATTGCTGATGTGGTCATTTCCACAGCCGGTCGGGATCAAGGACAGCTGTTTTATGTGCTTGAAGCAGATGATACCTACCTGATGCTGGCAAACGGAAAAGACCGTAGAATTGAGAAACCCAAACGTAAAAAGCGCAAGCACACCAATAAGGTCCTTCGCTCTGAGACCAGAGTCGCCCAGAAACTTCGAGAGGGTGACAAAGTGCTCAACAGCGAATTACGGAAAGACCTGGCTTACTTAAGCCGGGAACTGCAAAGCAATAACCTGGGAGGTTAACAACTTGGCAAAAGACGACGTAATCGAGATTGAGGGCATCGTTACCGACAACCTGCCCAACGCAATGTTTAAGGTGGATATCGGCAACGGCCACACCATTCTGGCCACCATTTCCGGCAAGCTCCGTATGAACTTTATCAAGATCTTGCCCGGTGACAAGGTAACCGTTCAAATGTCTCCTTACGATCTGTCCCGTGGACGGATCACCTGGAGAAGTAAGTAATCAAAAAGACATTATGTCTAATGGAGGTTCAACAGTATGAAAGTAAGACCGTCCGTTAAACCCATGTGCGAGAAGTGTAAGATCATTAAGCGCAAGGGTCGCGTTATGGTAATTTGCGAAAACCCCAAGCATAAGCAGAGACAAGGCTAATAGGAGGTGCTTAGAGAGTTATGGCACGTATTTCTGGTATTGACCTGCCCCGCGAGAAGCGGATTGAAGTCGCACTGACTTATATTTATGGCATCGGACCCGCCCGTGCAGCCAAGGTTCTGGAGCTCACCAAGATCGATCCCGACACCCGTGTTAAGGATCTGACCGAGGATCAGGAAGCTCAGCTGCGTGAGACCATCGAGGGTAACTACACCATCGAAGGTGACCTGCGTCGTGAGATCGGCATGAACATCAAGCGCCTGAGCGAGATCGGCTGCTACCGCGGCCTGCGTCATCGCCGTGGCCTGCCTGTTCACGGTCAGCGCACCAAGACCAATGCCCGTACCCGCAAGGGTCCCAAGAAGACCATTGCTAACAAGAAGAAGTAAGGAGGGATATGTACAATGGCTAAGGCTACTAAGAAGGTTGTAAAGCGCCGCAGAGAGCGCAAAGTAGTTGAGAAGGGCGCGGCACATATCCGTTCCTCTTTCAACAACACCATGGTCACCATCACCGACCTGGAAGGCAATGCCCTGAGCTGGGCTTCCTCCGGCGGTCTGGGCTTCCGTGGTTCCCGTAAGTCCACTCCCTTTGCCGCCCAGACTGCAGCTGAGACTGCTGCCAAGGCTGCTATGGAGTATGGCCTGAAGACCGTTGAGGTCTATGTTAAGGGCCCCGGCCAGGGCCGTGAGGCTGCCATCCGGGCTCTGCAGACTGCAGGTCTGGAAGTCGTTATGATCAAGGACGTGACTCCCATTCCTCACAATGGCTGCCGTCCCCCCAAGAGACGTCGTGTCTGATTTTGCAAGGAGGAATTTGAGTTATGGCTAAGAATATGCAGCCTGTGCTGAAGCGTTGCAGAACGCTGGGCGTTTCTCCTGCCGCAATGGGTTACAACAAGACTTCCAATAAGAACCCCGGCGGCCAGAGAAGAGCTAAGAAGTCTGAGTATGCTACTCAGCTGACCGAGAAGCAGAAGGTCAAGTTTGTCTACGGTATCCAGGAGAAGCAGTTCCGTAATTACTACGAGAAGGCTGCTCATCACGAGGGCAACACCGGTGAAAACCTGCTGAGCCTGGTGGAGCGCCGTCTGGACAACGTTGTTTACCGTCTGGGCTTTGCCAACTCCCGCCGTCAGGCCCGTCAGTTGGTGAACCACGGTCACTTTACCGTTAACGGCAACCGCGTCAACATTCCCAGCTACCTGATCAAGGTGGGCGATGTTGTCGCTGTGTGCGAGAAGAGCGTTTCCAACACCTTCTACAAGAACCTGAAGGAAGCTGACGCTTTTGTTGCTGCTCCCAAGTGGCTTGACCGCGATAAGAATACCCTCACCGGTAAGGTCGTTGCTATGCCCACCAAGGCGGATATCGACTTCGACATCGCTGTCAACCTGATCGTCGAGTTGTACTCCAAGTAATCGACCCCTCAATTGTTCGTTTTCAGCATTTGTGGGGTGCGCATAACGCCCCACGCATTCAATAGGAGGGTTAAGATTCATGGTAGAAATTGAAAAGCCTCGCATCACCTGTCTGGATACTCCCGAGGATGCTTCCTACGGCAAGTACGTGGTTGAGCCTCTGGAGCGTGGCTACGGCATGACCCTGGGTAACTCCCTGCGTCGGATCCTGCTGTCCAGCCTCCCCGGCTACGCGGCTACTTCTGTGAAGATCGCCGGTGTTCAGCATGAGTTCTCCACCGTCCCCGGTGTCACCGAGGATGTGCCCGAGATCATCCTGAACATCAAGCAGGTTCTCCTGAAGCTCCACAGCCAGGCTCCCAAGACTGTGTATATCGACGCTGTTGGTCCCTGTGAGGTCACTGCCGGCGATATCAAGGTGGATGGTGAGGTCGAGATCCTGAACCCCGAGCTGCATATCTGCACTCTGGGCGAAGATGCCACTTTTAATATGGAGATCACCCTGTCCCACGGCCGCGGCTATGTTCCCGCTAACGAGAACAAGACCGCTCAGACCGTGATCGGTGTGATTCCCATTGACTCCATCTATATGCCCGTCAAGAAGGTCAACTATACGGTGGAGCCTACCCGTGTCGGCGACAAGACCGACTTCGACAAGCTGACCCTGGAGGTCTGGACCGATGGCACCATCACTGCGAAGGATGCCGTTTCTCTGGGCGCCAAGATCCTCAGCGACCATTTGACCGTGTTCACCAATCTGTCCGATACAGTTGGCACCGGTTCTACTGTGGTGGAGAAGTCTCCCGACCGTCCCGACGCCAAGCTCGCAATGACCATTGATGAGCTTGATCTGTCCGTGCGTAGCTTCAACTGCCTGAAGCGTGCCAACATCAACACCGTGGCTGATCTGATCAGCAAGACCGGTGAGGATATGATGAAGGTCCGTAACATGGGCAAGAAGTCCCTGGACGAGGTGCAGAAGAAGCTGGAGATGATGGGCTTGTCCCTGGCCAGCGAAGATTCTGCCGGCAACAACTAAGCTAACCTTTAATAAGGAGGAAACGTTCATGTTCGGAACTCGTAAGCTGGGCAAGACCAGCACGCAGAGAAGAGCACTCCTGCGTCAGCAGGTGACCGATCTTCTTAACAATGGCAAGATCGAGACCACCTTCTACCGCGCAAAGGAAGTGCAGCCCGTGGTTGAGAAGATGATCACCCTGGGCAAGAAGGGCGGCCTGACCAGCTATCGTAGAGCTATGTCTTATATCACCAAGGAAGACGTGGTCAAGAAGCTGTTCGACGAGATCGCTCCCAAGTATGCCGAGCGTAATGGCGGCTACACCAGAGTGACCCGTACCGGCGCCCGCCGCGGTGACGCTGCCGAAATGGCCGTCATCGAGTTGGTGTAATCCACAGAAATTCATTTGAAAAAGCCTGTTGCGAACTTCGCAACAGGCTTTTTTATTAATACGGTTGGGTACATCTATAGGAATCTACACGTGGTCACGACAGTATATTTTTGCTGGTTTACAGCTTCTTGCCGTAGTTCCAGCAAAGAAGCTTCCAGGAGCCGTTTTTGAACTCGAAAACCACGATATTGCAGTTGCCGTTCTCGATGCCGATGGCCTTGATATCACCGACCATGGTACGCAGAACGCATTTGATAAAGCCGTTATGGCTGAATGCGGCTACACGCTCGCATGGATCGGCTTCCAGCATGGCCAAAAATTCCCTGGCTCGATCACAGACCATTTGCGTGGTCTCACCACCGAAGGGGGTGTAGTCACCATGATAGGGACCGTATTTTGCGTCGGCTTCGGCTATATTTTGCCCGGTCAGCGTACCAATGGCATACTCACGAAGCAAGGCTAGCGGTGTAGCGGTGACACCGGGCATGGCAAGCTGTTGGGTATCCATAGCACGACTCAGATCGCTGGTATAAACCCTGTCAAAAGGGATCTCAGCCAGGATGGGCGCTATGTCCCGGGCCTGCTGCTTACCTTCTTCCGTCAGCTTTACGTCCGACTGACCGGAATACCAATACTCCACGTTGGCTCTGGTTTGACCGTGGCGAATCATGAATAACTTCATTGTACATCCTCCCCACCGATGGTTGTATAGTAATGCATAATATGCCGATCCTCGGGCGTGTCCAGACCGTGTGTGCCAATTTCGTGGGGATCGTTATCCCAGTTCTCCATATTCAAATGACAGCCGTGATCCATAGCAAAGCCCAGTAAGGTGCGATGGTGCTTCCAGTTGGCACGGATCAGCTCATGAATCAGACCGAACATATGGCTGTTGATGCGTAATTCACCCAGGGTCTCGGGGGCTTCCGGGCCGTGGTCGTGGAGTCGGAAATCGTAGCCACCATTATAGATCACATAGAAGTCGTGCTGATCCTCCAAAATCAGCTGGACGGCCTTGGCGTTCAGCTCGCTGAAGTCTTTATACATATAGTAGTCCATCTCTCTGCCATTGTAGATCACACTCAGAGAACCGCCGGCGTAGGCCAAAAGCACGGGCTTACGACCGGCACGGATCAGGGCATCGAAGAGGGTGTCGATGGGGATGACATGCTTTTCGCCATCGAGCTGAAGGGTGTGCACTTCCGGTTGTGCGCCGGTGTACATGGTGCCAAAGCAGACGGGAGTAACGGAAGGCATGGGAGCTTCCAGGGGTAGCTTCAGTTGGGTACGGGAAATGACTTCTTTGAGAAATTTCGGGTATTTACCGCAGACCCACTGGGCTACCGCATCGGGATTATACATAACAATGCGATCTGCTTTTTGACCGGAAAAACGTTGGTTGGCGAAGGTCAGCAGTTCCGGATTGGCTGTGTTGGCATGTTTGGGGGCGGGGATGCCCATAATTTCTGCCAAGGCTGCGGCGACGGTATCCAGGGAATGACGTTCAGGCATAACGATTACCTCCCGATTTGGATAAAGAATCTGATCGGACGATTATACTATTGCAAAAGGGCGTTGTCAATCGCTATACCGTGCATAAAGATTACGGATCTTATCACAATGATTCGGAAAATAAGGTATGATTGCCCCCGGCAATCATGGCAATTTTAGATTCGCTGCGCGGAGCACCATCCCCCAGGGAGAAGGCTTTCGCAATGACGCTCGGAAAACTCGGCAGTTTCATACCAATGACACCCCTTCGGGGCGTTAAAAACGCATTTTCCAAGCGATTGAGGGCTTAGTTGACGGGGGTGAAGACCCAGCCGTTGATGCCGGTGATGGTGGGAAGGATGCGGCTGAGTTCGGAATTCATTTTTGCGTAAAGTTCGGCAGTTTCCGGTGAATATTGTACATCAGTGGGGCCGTAATAGTGCAGGAAATAAATATCACCGGCACTGTTTTCAAAATAACCAAGTTCATGCACGATGTCATGATTTCCGGGGGAATGGTCGGCAAAGAAATCGTACAGATGTCCGCCGCCAAAGGCTTCGTGACTGGGCTTATCGTAAATATCAATGATGCAATCGCTGATAGAGATCACGGCATAGTCCTGGAAGTAGGCGGGCAGGCGCAGGGAGAAAACATCGCAGGACACGGTATAGGTCAGACTGGTATCCAGGTTACTCAGGTTGATTTTGGAGCCGCCCCGGTAGATCTTATCGTAGTTCTCAGCGGCGGCATTTTCTGCCTCGTTGAGCAGGTCGATATTGTCGTATTCCATCTGGGTGAAGTAAATGGAGGAAGAATCACCGAAGGGGGTATTGGGCACATACCAGTCGTGATGGAGGAAGTACTCCATCAGCTGAGTAGCCTGGAAGCTGTAGCCGTGACGGGCGAAGATCTCATTTCTTGCCAGGCACAGCTCGTCCGCACTCATGCCTATGAGGTCGTTTTCGGTCAGGTAAACGGAGCTGCTGTCATAGATGATATAGTCGCTGGGAGCGTACCGGTAGAAGATCTCCCGATAGGGATTGTCCGCAGACCACTGCAGATTGCCCTGGTTGATCATCTCATAGACCTCGATCAAAGCGATGTTATTCCGCTCGACGGTATTGAGCTTACTGTAATCAAAGTGCAGCATGGACTGGGAGGGGCGATACCACTCCATAGAATAGAAGTATTCCTGGAGCATAGGATCGTTGAAGATACAGCCGTGACGGGCGTAGATCTCATTCTTTGCCAAGAACAGCTTATCAGCGGAGAAGGTCTTCAGCTCGTTGCCGCTGACTGGGCTGGAGCTGCCGGATCGCAGAAGATACTGGCTTCCCTGGGAGATCAGACGGAAGTACTTGTTACCGGACTGGTAAAGGCTGCCATCCTGCCTGGCAAGGAATACCCGGATCAGCTCCAAATTGGATTTTTCGTATTCATTGAGGGCGCTGTTTCCGGCATTCGGAGTGTACCAGGAACAAGCCTCGAAGTATTCCTGCAGGTTCGGATCGGTAAAGATCCGTCCGTGACGGGCATGGATCTCCTCCTGGGCAACGGTCAAAGCACCCTCGCTCAGAGGGGCAATATCCGTGTAGCACAGATAGCGCTGATCGCTCTCCGGCAGGACATAGGCACCGTAGGACATAAGAATGTTGTAATAGGGATTATCGGAAGACAGCGCGTCGGAGTCCACGGGAATGGTGGCGATATCAGGTCGGGCGCCTTCTGTTTCCTGGGTGGCAGGGGGATCATTGGAGGCGGGGAGGGCCAGCAAAAGAATGATGGCCACGATGACCAGCAACAGCAGGGCAGAAATGGCCACGATCAGGCCGGTGGTCTTTGCATTGCCTTTTTGCTGAGGCTTTTTCGCCATAGCAGATGCAAAATGGGAGGTATAGGAAAGGGTGGACGAGGATTCCTGCCTGGACAGGGTATGACCGCAGTGCTCGCAGGCGGTACTGCCATCGTCGATGGTGTTTCCACAGTATTTGCAAAACATGGGATACGCCTCCTAAAGAGTATTTTATGACAGAAGAAAGGTAAACAGTCCTAAAATCAACAAAAAACCAAAGTTAAACGCAGAAAACAGGGCAACATAGTAGCCTGTTTTGCCGGGGTTATTCTGTGTATACTCCCGGAAGGTGATGAGACTGGCCAACGAGGCGATGAGGGTCCCCACACCGCCGATATTCACACCCAACAGCAATTCCCGATAGTTTTCGGTAAACTGGGAAAGCAGGATCGCTGAGGGAACGTTGCTGATCACCTGGCAGGAGAGGACACTGAAGAATAATGTGCTTTTTTCCAACAGCCCGGAGAAGAAGCTGCGGACAGCTTCCACTCTGGCAAGGTTTCCGGAGAAAATAAAGAAGAATACGAAGGTCAAAAGCAGGGGATAGTCCACCATCTTCAAAGCCTTCCGATCCATAAACAGCAGCACCGCCGGAATCACGACCAGGCCGATCCAATAGGGGATCAGCCGGAACACGATCACGATGGACAAGGTGAACAGAGCCAGGTAAATGACGGTTCTTGCCCAGGGGAGGCTGTATTTCTGACCGGTAAGCGTCATAGGCTCAGGCTTTACGAAAAGAAAACAGCAAAGGGTGATGATGGCAATGGAGATCACAAAGGGCGGTGCCATAATCCCCATAAACTCTCCGGTGGGGATGTGAAACCTGGTGTACAGATATAAGTTTTGGGGATTGCCGAAGGGGGTGAGCATACCGCCCAGGTTGGCGGCAATGTTCTGCATAATAAAGGTGAAGGCCATATACCGGTTTTTCCCGGTGGTGCTCAGCACAAACAGGCCCAAAGGCAAAAAGGTGAGCAGTGCCATGTCATTGGCAATGAGCATGGAGCCGATGAAGGTAATGTACACGAGAGCCAAAATGCACACCCGGGCATTGCCGAACAGCTCCACGATCTTTTGGGCCAGAATATAGAAAAACCGTATGTTTTTCAGGGCGCAGACCACCGCCAGCACGCAGAACAGGCAGGTAAGGGTCTTCAGATCAAAATAGTCCAGGTAGGGCTTGTCCGGTGGGATAAAAAAGCAGGTGATCACCGCAGCCACCATGGCTACGAACATTACCACATTTTTTTTTACAAAGCTGCCTGCGCTGCGGAATAAGTGGAGAGTTTCCGTAAGTGAACACTTCCTTTTATTCTTTTTTATATGGGGGATCGGCGGGGTAGAAGCCCTCCAGCTTCTGCATGGTACGGGACAAAGCATCCCGGGAGTTTTTCCAGTCGGCCTTGGCATTGCGGTAGTCATACTTGGCAATGAACCAGTCCAGGTCTTCCTTTACCCGCAGAAGGTTTTCTTCTTCGATCCGGAAGACATTGTCATGGAACCATTTCCGCTGATCCTTGGGGACCTTCTCCACCGAAAGCTTCAAAAGCTTTCCAAAATGCTTCAGGCAGAAGCCCTTGCAGTTTTCTACCTTGGCCCGGAATTCCGGCTCCTTCAGAAGGGCAAAAAAGGTGGCATAATACCGGTCCATATGATAGGCGATCCGGTCGCAGATGAAGCACCGGTCCACCCGTTCCAAAACCTGACGGGAATAGTCCTCCTCCACAGTATGCTCCGGCTTTTTCCGAAACAGGCCGTGGGGGGTGGGGTCCTGACCGGCATAGGCTTCCGCCTCTGCGTGAAACTCCTCCAGGATCCCGGCAAAATGGGTTTGCAGCATCAAAGCCGCACCCAAAGCATTGCCGTAGTCAAAAAGCTTTTTGGAGTGGGGGATGCAGAAACCGTATTTATCGGTAGAGCCCCGGACATCCGGCTCCATATAGCTGGCACCGGGACCTGCCACATAGCGGATGGTCCGCTGTTCCGCCATTCGTTCCAGATAGCAAAAGGGGCATTCGTCCCCGGCATCAAAGGCATCGTTGACGGGAATGGTCTCGATCTGTTCTTTCATGGCATTACTTCCTGTAGTCCAGGGTGACCTTGCCGCCTTCACCGTAGGTAACGGTTTCCTTTTCCATATCCAGAGAATCCACAAAGTCAAAATACTCCTGGAAGGAGGCAAAAGCGGGCGCATAATCGGCTACGATCTGCTTTGCCCGGGCACCGCCGTTTTCCAACAGCAGCCGCAGGGTCTGTACCTGCAGCTTGGCAGAGTCCACGCAGGCGTTTTCCGGGTCTGCGATCACATAGTTTACACCGTGGGAAGAGCCTGCAGCACCGTTGGCATAGGGGTGGACGGCGGGCATCACAGCGGACATATCGCCCATATCGGAGCAACCGGTGCCCCAACTGTCGGCCTTATACTGGAAGGTCATACCGGCAGCTTCCGCACCCTGGGCAAACACACCGATAAAGTCAGCCTTGTTGAGTCTGGGCCAGTAGCCGGGGAAGTCGGTGATGGTGGCCTTGGCACCCATGGCGGCAGCGGCACCGGCGATGGCACGGTTGACCTTGTCATTGGCGTCTACGATGGCGGGCATATCCGCACCGCGGACATAGCTTTCCATGGTGACCAGGTCGGGGATGGCATTGACGGAAGCACCGCCACCGGTGATAATGGGGTGGACACGGATGTGCTTGGCATCCTGGAAGGTCTCCCGGAGGCTGTTGATGGCACCCAGAGCCAGGGTGGCGGCATACAGGGCATTGACACCCCTATGGGGTGCGGCTCCGGCATGGGCGGAAACGCCCTGGAAGCTGACGGTTTTGGCGATCAGGCCGTTGGAACCGGCATTGGAGCCGCAGCCGTGACCGCTCTCACAGGGGCCGCTGGTATGTACCATGAAGGACAGGTCCACACCGTCCAGAAGGCCACGCCACAAAAACTCCGGCTTGCCGCCAAAGTACTTGATTCTGCCTTCCTTGCGCATGGCAATGCGCTCTTCGATCTCAATGAGCTCCTCAGCGGGCACAGCTACCAGCAGGATCTGACCGGAAAGACCGTCCAGCATACCGGGCTCCTTCAAAGCCGCGGCAATGCCGATGAGAGCCGCCAGCTGGGCGCAGTGACCGCAGGCATGGACGGCACCGGTCTGGGGATCACACTCCGGGTGACCGGGGATGATCAGAGCATCCATTTCACCGAAAATGGCCAGCTTGGGGCCGGGACGGCCCGTATCCACCAGGGCGGTGAAGCCGGGGATGTTGCCGGCCTCGGTAACGGTGTAGCCCAGCTTTTCAAACACGGATTTGGCATAGGCGTGGGTCTTCCACTCCTTGTAGCCGGCCTCCGGGTTCTTCCACAGATAATCCAAAGAATCCAGGATCAGCTGGCGGTGCTTTTCTACACTGGCATTGTACAGTTCCATGCTCGTTTCCTCCATTAGAAGTTGTCAGACAGCATGGCAACCAGGGTAGCGGCCCGGACCATGCCCATGTTGTTGGCAAAGATCACATCGGTTACGCCCTTTTCGTGGGCAAAGTCAGCGATATTACCCTCCCAGTAGCGGTAGTCGATCTCATAGACGGTCTTGTAGTGGTCCACCAGATAGGGGATCAGGGCATTGCCGAAGGATTCCTTAATGACAATGGCCACACCTTCTGTGACATGGGGGTTTTCGTAAACGGTGATGGGGTTGTCGCCGCCGGCAAAGGTGTTGTACTTGGAGCTGTCGGCCCAGCCGGATACGTCCATGATCACGTTCCACTGGGTCTCGGTGCCGTTGCGGTCGGTAAAGACCATGGAGATATCGTCGCCATAGTAGGGATGGTAGGCATGGACCACATCGGCAGTCACCTGATCATCCACATACAAGCCTCCCTTGAAGCTGTCAAACTCAGAATGTCTGCGCTGATCCAGGGTGTAGGGGGTGATGCCCTTCTCCTGGCAGAATACCTCGTAGGCATAGTAGGCGGCGGCACCGTTCCAGTGGAAGTCGGTGCGGAAGTACAGATACTCGTCCCGGTGCTGCATCAGATTATCATAGATATGGACCTTATGGATGCTCTCATCCATCATACCGAAGACCTGGTTCATCCGGGCATTCTGATCCTCCAGACCGCTGGCGTTGGCCCGTACATCATCGGGCAGCACGATGCCGATGGCGGTGGGGATGAGGATGCTGTATACATTGATGTCACTGCCCAGCTGGGAAGCGGCGGAATTGAGGATATTGGCATAGTTCTGGGCGGCGTTGGCATCGTAGTTGTAGCCCTCAAAGGCCATATCGTCCACCCGGTAGAAGCCGTTGCCGTAGCTGTTCAGGGTGCCGGATTTGCTGGTAAGAACAGGATACTCGCCGGTGGCCTGAGATTCGGTCTGCTGGGGCTCGGTCTGCTGGGGCTCGGTCTGCTGGGGCTGGGTGACTACGGGGGTATCATTCTGGCTTCCGGTGTACTTGGCGGCATACTCCACCGCATTCTTTACGATCTTATTGGCGGTCTGGCTGTCACCGCTGACGCAAAGGATGGCATACACATCGCTTTCCCAGATCACAGCATCCTCAAACTTGGGGACCTGGTCGGGCTGGTAGTTGCGGAAATGGTCGGTCATCTGATTCATATAGATATTCAGGCTCTCCACAGCGGTCTTCCGGGTGGAGGGATCGGCTACGGTGATCATAGCCAGGCAGTCAGCATAATAGGCACTGCCCGTATAGAGCCGGACCTGGGCGGTGGCGGGCAGACGGGAAAAATACAGGCTGGCGGACTCGCCCACATCGGCAATCTCGGTATCAAAGGCTACGTTTTCCAGCAGAGCCTGAAACAGGGCACTGCCGTCTACGGTTTCGGTCTTTTTGGTTTCTTCCTCACCGCCGCAGGCCGCAAGGCTCAGCACAGAGGCCAAGGCTAAAACCAGGGCGAGGAAACGGAAAACAGTTTTTTTCATAATGGGTACCTTCTCTTTCTGTGGTGATAGATAAATAGGACTTATTGGTGTGTCGCGATGGCTTCGGCGATGCGGCTCTTTACCAGGTCGGCAACCTCACCGGATTTCATGTGGCTGTAGTCTTCATAAGGGAGGGTGGGCAGATAGTGGATCTGGGCCTTCATGGGCTTGCTTCCCTTTTGGTCAAAGGCCTTATAGCAGTCCACCAAGGCAAAGGGCACGATGGGACATTTGGCCTTCAGGGCACAGCGGAAGCTGCCGCCGTGAAATTCCAGCATTTCATTGGACAGCTTGCTCCGGGTACCCTCCGGGAAGATCACATAGGGATGGCCCTCCTGGACCTGCCGGGTCACATTTTGGATCACCGTCAGGGACTGACGGACATCCTCCCGATCCATGGCGTAGGAATTGGTGCATTGGAGGATCTGCTTCAAAAAGGGGACATTGCGAAGCTCCTTCTTATACACAATGGAAAGGGGATAGGGGCAGGTGGCGGCGATGGCAACCACGTCAAACATTCCCTGGTGGTTGCCGTAGAGCATAAAGCCCTGATCCGGCTGAAGATATTCCGTGCCGGTGACCGCCAGCTCCACATTGGAGGTGGCGAGAACCCGTTTCAAAACCTTGTGGATGTAGGCCCAGGTCTCCTCCCGGGTATAGCGCTCCGGATGCCGGGCATACCGGCACAGCTTAAAATAATAGCCGGGGATACGGAAAAGATTCCGCAGAATGATTCTGGTAATGCGATTCATATTACAGCTCCTCTTTTTCTGTAGCCAGGGCGGTTTTCAGGGTGCGCCAGTCCAGGTAGGCACTGCATTTGTGCAGCTGTGCAAGCTTGTGCCGGGAGATGAGGCCAAAAACCAGGGTCAGCATTCCGCTCCCCAAAATCACCCATGGGGCAAAGCGCAGTACCCAGTCGCCGAAGGCATTGCCCAGCAGGCCAACACTGTGACCGCCCAAAAACCGGGCGTCCAAGTAGAAAAAGGCAGCGGCCAGCGTAACGGCAAAGCCCAGCCATGTAAGGCTGTGCCAAAGCCAAAGGGCGCGCCTGCGCTGCTTAAGATAGGCTTTTTTCAGAAGCTTGCATTGTTGGGTGCGATCCATACATTTCCCCCTTTCAAACTTCCGCGACGGTCTCCACCTCTACCAGTACATTCTTGGGCAGGGTCTTTACCGCGACACAGGAACGGGCGGGCTTGGAGGGAAAGTAGGCGGCATATACGGCATTAAAGGCGGCAAAATTCTCCATGTCGCTCAGATAGCACACGGTCTTGACGACCCGGTCCAGGCCGGAGCCGGCGGCTTCCAGCACAGCCTTCAGATTCTGACATACCTGATGGGTCTGTGCGGTGATATCGGAGGCTTCCACATTGCCGGTTTTGGGGTCAATGGGGATCTGCCCGGAGGTGAATACGAGGTTACCGGAACGGATGGCCTGACTGTATGGACCGATGGCCCCGGGAGCCTTGTCTGTATGAATGATTTCCATAAATTGACTCCTTATTATAAATATAGATAGCCGACAGAATTATACCATTTTCCCGTATAGATGTCAATGGGCGTGAATATTATGAATAAAAATAATGAATATTCGCAAGAACATGAATATTTATGCAATAATAGTTGACAAATGGGGAATGTGGATGTATAATCCAGTTCATATTGAAAACACCACTTTGGGAGGACGTAAAAAATGAATAAGGAAAACATCAAAAAGGTCGTTTTGGCCTACTCCGGCGGCCTGGATACATCCATTATTATTCCCTGGCTGAAGGAAAATTACAATAATTGTGAGGTCATTGCGGTTTCCGGTAATGTGGGCCAGGCTGACGAGCTGGAGGGCCTGGAGGAGAAGGCCCTGAAGACCGGCGCTTCCAAGCTGTATGTGCTGGATCTGACCGATACCTATGTGGACGATTATATTATTCCCTGCATGAAGGCCGGTGCCATTTATGAGGAATATCTGCTGGGTACCTCCCATGCCCGCCCCTGTATCGCCAAAGGCTTGGTGGAGATCGCTCTGCAGGAAGGCGCCGATGCCATTTGCCACGGCTGTACCGGTAAGGGCAACGACCAGGTCCGTTTTGAGCTGACCATTAAGCATTTTGCTCCCAATATGCATATTATCGCCCCCTGGCGTGAGTGGGATATCAAGTCCCGTGAGGAGGAGATCGACTACGCTGAGGCCCACAACATCCCCCTGAAGATCACCAGAGAGACCAACTACTCCAAGGATAAAAACCTCTGGCATCTGAGCCATGAGGGCCTGGACCTGGAGGATACCGGCAACGAGCCCCAGTACGAGAAGGAAGGCTTCCTGGAAATGGGCGTTTCTCCCATTCAGGCGCCCGATGTGCCTACCTACATCACCCTGGACTTTGACAAGGGTATTCCCGTAGCCCTGGATGGGGAGAAGATGAGTGCCAAGGAGATCATCCTGAAGCTCAACGAGATCGGTGGCAAGAACGGCATCGGCCTTCTGGACATCGTGGAAAACCGTCTTGTGGGCATGAAGTGCCGCGGTGTGTACGAGACCCCCGGCGGTTCGATCCTTTACAAGGCCCACAGCGTTCTGGAGTCCATCTGCCTGGATAAGATGACCCTCCACGAAAAGCAGAAGCTGGCCATTACCTATGCGGAGCTGGTCTATAACGGCCAGTGGTTCACCCCCCTGCGGGAGGCCTTGGCGGCCTTTGTGGACAAGACCCAGGAGACTGTCACCGGCAAGGTGCGCCTGAAGCTGTACAAGGGCAATATGATCAATGCCGGCGTTTGGAGCGACTACAGCCTCTACTCTGAGGAGATCGCCACCTTCGGCGAAAGCGACTACAACCAGGCCGATGCTACCGGCTTTATCAACCTCTACGGCCTGCCCATTAAGGTCAAGGCCATGGTTGACGGCAAGAAATAATGAAAAATACCCGGGAGGGCCTCTGTCCCTCCCGGTATCATTACAAATAGGAGTATTACTATGGCAAAAATGTGGGCGGGGCGCACCGATGGCGCAACGGAGAAAATTGCAGACGATTTTAATTCCTCCATCCATTTTGACAACCGGATGTACAAAGAGGACATCACCGGCTCCATGGTCCATGGGGAAATGCTGGCAAAGCAGGGGATCATCTCCCACGAGGATGCAGAGGCGCTCCGGGATGGCCTGGCCGGGATCCTGGAGGATCTGGAAACCGGGAAGCTGGCCATCGATATGGAGTGCGAGGATATCCATATGTTTGTGGAGGCGGTGCTGACCCAGCGACTGGGAGATGTGGGCAAGCGGCTCCATACGGCCCGGTCCCGGAATGACCAGGTGGCGCTGGATATCCGGATGTATCTGCGCGGTCAGATCGATGAGATCTCTCAGCTTGTGCGCACGCTGCTGGACACCCTGACCCAAAAGGCAGAAACCTACAAGGCGGCTATTATGCCCGGCTACACCCATCTGCAGCGGGCCCAGCCCATTACCTTCGGGCATCATCTTATGGCCTATGCCATGATGCTCCTGCGGGACCTGGAGCGGCTTGCCGACTGCCGCAAGCGGATGAACCAGTCTCCCATCGGCTGCTGTGCGCTGGCAGGTACCACCTATCCCATCGACCGGGAGTATGAGGCGAAAAACCTGGGCTTTGACGGGGTCTGCAGAAACTCCCTGGACGGTGTGTCCGACCGGGATTTCTGCGTGGAACTGCTGTCTGCCCTGTCTGTTTTGATGATGCATCTGTCCCGGTTTTCTGAGGAAGTGATCCTTTGGTGCAGCTGGGAATTCCAGTTTGTCAGCCTTTCGGATGCCTATACCACCGGCTCGTCCATTATGCCCCAAAAGAAAAACGCGGATATGGCAGAGCTGATCCGGGGCAAGACCGGTCGGGTCTACGGTGACCTGATGGCACTGCTGACCACCCTGAAGGGTCTGCCCCTGGCATACAACAAGGATATGCAGGAGGATAAGGAGAGCATTTTCGACGGTGTGGATACGGTGAAAATGTGTCTGCAGGTCTTTACGGGAATGCTTGCTACCATGACTGCCAATCCGCAGAATATGAAACGGGCCGCCCAAAAGGGCTTTATCAATGCTACGGACCTGGCAGATTACCTGGTGAAAAAGGGCTTGCCCTTCCGCTCTGCCTATCAGATCTCCGGGCAACTGGTTGCCCTGTGTATTCAGGAAAATACGGTGCTGGACGAGCTTCCCATGGAGATCTATCAAAAGTATTGCGAGCTGTTTGATACAGACCTGTATGAAGCCATTGCCCTGGAGACCTGCGTTGCCAAGCGTACCTCCCAGGGCGGCACCAGTGTAGCCTCCGTAGAGGAGCAGATCCAATATGTAAGATCCCAGATATGAAATGGGGCTGTCTCACTTGTGTATACTGTAGGGACACCCGTCCTCGGGTGTCCGGGAGGTAAAAATAGCGCAAAATCTGCAAGAAATATGCAGATTTTGCGCTATTTTTTATTTTGGTTGCGGTCACCTCGGGAGAGGTGACCCTACGAAAAACATTTTGAGACAGCCCCTTGTTCTTTATTTCTCAAAATCCAGGATGATCTTACCGTCCTGGTACTGTACCGCGTATTTGTCCATATCCGCGCTGTCCCAGAAGGCAAGGTAGGCTTCTTTATTGGGGAAGGTAGGCTCGTAGGCATCCACAATGGCCCTGGCCCGGGCGGCATCCTCCTGCAACAAAAGACGGATCGCGGCGACCTGCATTTTGGCAGAATCCACACAGGCGGTCTCCGGGTGGTCGATCACAAAGTCCACAGCATGCTCTGTACCGGCTGTGCCGCCGATACTGGGGTGCAGTCCCGGCATCAGGTTGGAAACGTCGCCCATATCCGAGCAGGCGGCACTCCAACTGCCTGCACCGTCTTCAAAATGGATGCCCACACCCTTGGCGGCCTGGCTGAATACGTCAATGAAGTCCTGCTTGTGGATCCGGGGCAGATGACCGGGCAGGTCGGTGATGCGCACATTGGCACCCATACCGGCGGCGCTGGCAGCCAGCGCCCGGTTGACCTTCCGGTTGGCGTTTGCGATGGCCTGTACATTGGCACCCCGGATAAAGCTTTCCATGGTGACCTTGTCGGGGATGGTGTTTACCGCGTCACCGCCGCCGGTGATGATGGGGTGGACACGGATATGGTCCTCGTCCTGGAAGGTCTCCCGGAGATTGTTGATCATGCTCAGGGCCGCATTGGCGGCATACAAAGCATTTACACCCAAATGGGGATTGCCGCCGGCATGGGCGGCCACACCCTCAAAGGTGACGGTTTTGGACAGAAAGCCGTTGGAGCCGGGGATGCACCGGGCGGTATGCTTACCGATGGGGGAGGTGTGGACCATGAAGGACAGATCCACCCCGTCCAGCAGTCCCCGGTAAATAAACTCCTGCTTGCCGCCAAAGAAGCGGATAATGCCCTGCTTGCGAAGGGCCTGCCGGTATTCGATCTCAATGAGCTCCTCAGCGGGGACGGCAATGAGCCGGATCTTGCCGCAAAGACCGTCCAAAGCACCGGGTTCTTTCAAGGCCGCGGCAATGCCCACCAGGGCGGCAACCTGGGCGCAGTGACCGCAGGCATGGACCGCACCGGTTTGGGGGTCACACTCCGGATGTCCGGGAATGACCAAGCCGTCCATTTCTCCAAAGACACCCACAGTGGGGCCGGGACGACCGGTGTCCACCTCTGTGATAAAGCCGGGGATATTTCCGGCCTCGGTGAGGGTATAGCCCAGATTCCGGAAAATGTCTGCAAGATATTTGTGGGTGTTCCACTCCTTGTAGCCTGTTTCCGGATGCTTCCAAATATGATCCATGGTGCCCAAAATCAGGGCGCGGTGCTTTTCTACATGCTTGATTACAGTGTTCATAGGGATTCCTCCAATATGACGTTCAGATACCCGATACCGTAATAGCCAAGTGCTTCCAGGCAGGCTTCGTCCACCTGCTCACCGCAGACCAAAACCGGCACAGCCGGCGGACAGCTGACGGTGGGGGAGGCCAGGCATTTTCCCAGGCATTGGGAAAGGGGCAGCTCCCTTCCGGGGGAGAGGATGGCCCGATCCATGGGGATCCGGCTTTGGGGACGGGGAAGCTTCGGCGGCAGCGCCGGGATCGGCGGCCTTGGGGACAGAGCAAGGAGTACTTCCTCCCAATACGCCAAAGCTTCCTCAGAGGATTCCGCACCGGGCATCAGCACTACATGGTCCGGGTCTGCATACTCCGGTTCGATCCGGTGAGCGCGCAAATACTCTGCCAGCTCCTGCCCGGTATAGCCCAGGGACTTTGGGGCTAAGGTCAGCTTCATGGGCTCGTTGCCGGCAAGGCGGTAGCCCTTGGAAACCAGCCGCGCCTTCATAGCATCCAATCGGGGCAGAAGCTTGGACAGAAGACCGGAAAGCCTGCCTTCCAGCCAGGGATTTACCCGGTCCAGGGATTCCAGGATCAGATAAGAGGGGCTGGTGGAGGCAAACATTGCCATGGCGGTCTCAGCCTGGGACAAAAGTGCCTCCGGGGCAGAACCGCGGATATGCAGGTAAGCACCGCCTGTAAGCACCGGAAGGGTCTTGTGGGCAGAGTCACAGCAAAGGTCCGCACCCATAGCCATGGGGTGCAGGGAAGGCTCTGTAAAGGCCAGATAAGCACCGTGGGCGTTGTCCACCAAAAGCAGGCATTTATGGGCATGGCAGACCTGGGAAAGCTCCCGGATGGGCGCCATATTGCCCAGATAATCGGGGCTTGTGAGGTAAACCGCATCCACGGGATGGTCAGAAAGAAAGCGTTCCAGCCCCTGAGGGGTTATTTGGCAGGACAGAAGCCCCCGGTCTTCCTCCGGCCAAAGCCAGGAGACGGAGAGTCCCAAAAGGGCCGCGGCGGTGACAAAGGTCTTGTGGGCGTTGCGGCCTGCGGCAATGCGGCAGTTGGGACCGGCATACAGCCGCAGAAGGGTCAGCATACCCCGGATCGCCAGGGATGCCCCTTCCGTGGAATAGAGGGTCTTGCCGCTTCCAAAAAGCTTTGCGGCAGCTTCCTGGCTTTCCCGGATGATGCCGTCGGCACTGTACAGAACATCCGCACCGGGGATCTCGGTGATGTCCCGTTCATAGCCGCCCGCGCCCTTGTGACCGGGCATGTGGAGCCGATAGCTGTCTTTTTGGAGATACCCGTCGATGAAATCGCAAATGGGGGTCTTCATAGGCCCAGGGTCTTGGCGGCTTCCAGCATAATGGCGCATTCCATACGCTTGCGGAAGAGCTGACAGCCGGATTCGTAGATGCCGGTAATGGCACCGGTTGCATGATAGGCATTGGCGGCACAGCCGCCGGAGCAATACAGCTTTGCCCAGCAGTCGGCGCATTGGGGACGGGCATAGACATTGCAGGCGGCAAATTCACCCTGGATGGGATGGTTGGTCACGCCCTGCCAGATATCGCCCAGCTTGAATTTCTCATCGCCCACAAACTGATGGCAGGGGTACAGATCGCCCCAGGGGGTGACTGCCATGTACTCTGTGCCGCTTCCGCAGCCGGAAACCCGCTTGTAGATGCAGGGACCGCCCTTCAGGTCGATCATGTAATGGTAGAAGGTGAAGGGTCTGCCCTCCTTATGCCGCTGGAGCATCAGCTGTGCCAGCTGTTCGTACTGCTCCATAACGATGGGCAGATCCTCCGCAGTCAGGGCAGAGGGGTCCTCCGGGGCGCAGACCACCGGCTCCATGCTCAGCTCTGTAAAGCCCAGGTCCAGCATTACCTGGATATCCTTGAGAAAATCCGGGTTGGCATGGGTAAAGGTGCCGCGCATATAGTAGTTTTTGCCGCCACGGGCTTGCACCAGCTTTTGGAATTTGGGAACGATCCGCTCCCAGCTGCCCTTGCCTGCGTAGTCCACCCGGAATCGGTCGTGGATCTCCTTGCGGCCGTCCAGGCTCAAAACCACATTGCTCATTTCCCTGTTGGCAAATTCGATCACATCGTCGTCAATGAGCATGCCGTTGGTGGTGAGGGTGAAGCGGAAATGCTTGCCGGTCTCTTGTTCCCGGCTCCGGGCATAGGCCACCAGGTCCTTTACTACCTGGAAGTTCATCAGCGGCTCACCGCCGAAGAAGTCCACCTCCAGATTTCTGCGTTTTCCGGAGTTTTCAATGAGAAAATCCAAAGACCGCTTGCCTACCTCATAGGACATGAGGGCCCGCTCGCCCTGGTACTTACCCTGGCTGGCGAAGCAGTAGGAGCAGTTTAAGTTGCAGGAGTGGGCAATATGGATACAAAGGGCTTTGACCACCCCGGAGGTCTTTTCCTTCAGCTTTCCGGCCATGGGGGCGAAGGTATCCGGGGTGAACAGCTTTCCGGCGGCTTTCAGCTCCTCCAGCTGACGGAAGCAGTCCCGGATCTCGGCTTCGTTGACCTGGGGGTCGTTGGGGTATTTTTTAAGGATGTGGGCAGTGATCTGCTCGTGGCTGTGGGTCTGGTACATCTCAATGATATCGTAGGCCACTTCATCTACCACATGGACAGAGCCGGAGCAGATGTCCAGCACAATATTCAGCCCACCCAGCTTATAACAATGGATCATGGTGTCGTTCTCCTTATGGTTGATCGCTCTGGTGATTCGCGGGAACATCTCAAAAAAATGCCGCCCGGAAGGCGGCATTTTGGTGCGCAGGCAACTTACTTATTCTCGCACTGCTGGTTGGCAATGCCACAGCTGGTCTTGCAGGCAGACTGGCAGGAGGTCTGGCACTCGCCGCAACCGCCGTTCTTTGCGCTCTCGCACAGGTTCTTGGTTTCCAGAGTCTGGATCTTCATAGGATATTCCTCCCTAATTAATATTTTTCCTTAGTTTATCACATTCTGCTTCAATAGTCAATTCACAAAAGAGATTTTTTTCTGCTGTCTGCTCCGGGCCGCAGCTTTCTCTTTACTTTTTTCCCAAAATTCGCTATGATAGAAAAAAGGATGTGATACTATGAAAAAATGGATATTCATTACACTGATCGTGATATTCGCGGCGGTGTTTCTCCTCAGCGGATGGTATTTGCTGGATTATTTTATGGAATCCAAGGAAGCCGCCGATCAATATGAGGAGCTGGCGCAGATCGTGGAGGATGCCCGTCAGGAGCCTGCCCGACCCGGTAAGCCCGGTCCGGTCCCCGAAGTAGAGCAGACCCCGGAGGAGACCAAAGAGCCCTGGATCTATGTGACCGACCCGGAAACCGGGGAATCGGTGGCGGTTTTGCCGGAATACTCCCAGCTTTATACCATGAACAACCATATGGTGGGCTGGATCCAAATTCCCGGCACCCGGATCAACTACCCGGTATTGCAGGAGCCGGAGCATACGGATTATTACCTGAAGCGGAATTTCTACCGGGACTACAGCGATTACGGCGCTATTTATGTACGGGAAGACTGCGATGTGAACAGGCCGTCGGACAATATGACCATTTACGGTCACCGGATGAATGACGGCTCCATGTTTGCAGACCTGCATGAATACAAAGAAGAGTCCTTCTATAAGGAACATCCCTATATTTATTTCGATACCCTGACGGAGTATCACACCTATGAGATACTGTCGGTATTTCTCATTTCTTCTACAGTGACCAATACCTTCCAGTATCATCTGATGGTGGATGCGGAGAATCAGGGGGAATTTGCGGAGTTTATCAACCAGTGCAAGAGCCGGTCCTTATACGATACCGGCGTGGATGCGGTTTACGGGGATAAGCTGATCACCCTCTCCACCTGCGAATACTCCAACGATAACGGCCGCTTAGTGGTGGTGGCCAAGCGGATCGATTGACAGAACGGGTTGTATATGTTATAATATATAATGGATGAGGAGGGGTCCTATGAAACTGGAATTTGGTTACGGAAAAGGTGTGCAGACCGTTCAGGTCCCGGAGGGAAATCTTTTGGCGGTTCTGCAGTCCAATCCCTTGCAGCATGAGCGGTTCGGAGCGGAAGCGGTGGCTTACGCACTGGAAAACCCCATTGGCGCGCCAAGACTTCGGGAAACCGTGCAAAAGGGGCAAAGAATCGCCATCATTACCAGCGATATTTCCAGGCCCTTGCCCAGTTACGATGTGATCCCCGGTGTGCTGGCGGAGCTGTATGCCGGCGGCGTTGCCCCGGAGGATATCACGGTGGTCTTTGCCCTGGGCTCTCACCGCCTCCACACGGAGGAAGAGAAGATCGCCCTGGTGGGTGAGAAGGTTTACAGGGAAGTGCGCTGTGTGGACTCCGATCCTGACGACTGTGTACATATGGGTACCACCTCTGCCGGTACCCCTGTGGATATTACCCGCTCTGTGGCGGAGGCGGACATCCGCATCTGCCTGGGCAATATCGAGTTTCACTATTTTGCCGGTTACTCCGGCGGTGCCAAGGCCATTATGCCCGGGGTCTCCACCCACGAGGCCATCCAGTGCAACCACCGGATGATGGTATCCCAGGATGCCTGCGCCGGAAAGCTGGAGGGCAATCCCCTCCGGGCAGATATTGAAGAAGCAGGCGAAATTTGCGGCATCCATTATATCGTCAATGCGGTGCTGGATGAACACAAGCATATTGTCTATGCCGTTGCCGGTGATGTGACCAAGGCACACCGGGTAGGCTGTGCCTACCTTGACAGGATGTACCGCTGCAACATCCCCCAGCGGGCGGATATCGTGCTGGTGAGCCAGGGCGGCGCCCCCAAGGATGCCAACCTTTATCAGACACAAAAGGCTTTGGACAATGCCAAGCACGCAGTAAAGACCGGCGGTACCATCATTCTGATGGGTGCCTGCCAGGAGGGTCTGGGCAGTAAGAAGTTTGAATCCTGGCTGGTGAATGCTCCCACCGCCCATTCCATGGTGGAGCGCATTGGCAGGGAATTTGAGCTGGGCGGTCACAAGGCCGCGGCCATCGGTATGGTGCTGGAAAATGCCAGCATCGATCTGATCTCCGAGATGGACCCGGAGTTTGTGCGCAGTATCTTTTTGAATCCCCAGCCGGACTTGGAAACCGCGTTCCGGGCGGCTATGGAAAAATACGGCCCTGAGGCCACGGTGATCGCCATGCCCTATGGCGGTGCCACGTTACCCATTTGTGAATAACTATTTTTAGGAGGAATATAGAATGGATTACGCAAAAGAATCTTTGAAAAAGCATGCCGAGTGGGGCGGTAAGATCGAAGTGATCGCTACCGTGCCCTGCAAGACCAAGGACGATCTGTCCCTGGCGTATACCCCCGGTGTTGCACAGCCCTGTCTGGAGATCCAGAAGGATGTGAATAAGTCTTATGAGCTGACCCGCCGCCACAATCTGTGTGCCGTTATTACCGACGGTACCGCGGTTTTGGGCCTGGGCGACATCGGCCCCGAGGCCGGTATGCCTGTTATGGAGGGCAAGTGCGCTCTGTTTAAGAGCTTTGGCGACGTGGACGCCATTCCTCTGTGTGTCAAGTCCAAGGATGTGGACGAGTTTGTCAATGCTGTGTACCTGATCTCCGGCTCCTTCGGCGGCATCAACCTGGAGGATATCTCCGCGCCCCGTTGCTTTGAGATCGAGCGCAAGCTGAAGGAAAAGTGCGACATTCCCATCTTCCATGACGACCAGCACGGCACCGCTGTCATCACCCTGGCAGGTCTGGTGAATGCGCTGAAGGTGGTCGGCAAGAAGAAGGAGGAGGTCAAGATCGTTACCTCCGGTGCCGGCGCTGCCGCTATCGCCATTGTGAAGCTGCTGCTGTCTGCCGGCTTTAAGAACGTGATCATGACCGACCGTACCGGCGCCATCTATGCCGGCCGTGAGGGTCTGAACTGGATCAAGGAAGAGATGGCGCAGGTCACCAACCTGGGCAAGGAGCAGGGCAAGCTGGTGGACGTGATCAAGGGCGCTGATGTGTTCATCGGTGTTTCCGCTCCCGGCACCCTGACCACCGAGATGGTCAAGACCATGGCGAAGGATGCCATTATCTTTGCCTGTGCCAACCCCACTCCCGAGATCTTCCCCGAGGATGCCAAGGCTGGCGGTGCCGCTGTGATCGCCACCGGCCGTTCCGACTTCCCCAACCAGATCAATAACGTGCTGGCCTTCCCCGGCATCTTCCGCGGTACCTTCGATGTCCGTGCTTCCGACATCACCGAGGGTATGAAGGTCGCCGCCGCTGAGGCTCTGGCCAACCTGATCACTCCCGAGGAGCTGAGCGCCGACTACATCATCCCCGCCGCTTTCGACGAGCGTGTGGGTCCCGCGGTCGCCAAGGCTGTTGCCGAAGCTGCCCGTAAGGACGGCGTAGCCCGCATCTGATTCCATACAAATTCCATACAAAAAACATCCACCGGTTCGCCGGTGGATGTTTTTTTATTACCAAGGATCACAGAGCTTCCAGCTGATCCAGGGTCATGATCCAATTGACCAGCGCATCCTTCTGCGCCTCGGTCATATCCTCGGCACAGGTACGCAGCTTGTCCTCACGCTGCTGGTCGGTCATGCCGTTGGGCTCGGAGCCCAGGGGGTACTTGCAGTACATGGAAAGCACCTGACCGTCGTTGAGCTCCACCTCCACGATGCCGTGGTTGGGGCAGATGGCATTGTGACCGTCCAGGCCGTTGTCGGCAATGACGGTGATCTTCTTGGAGAAGTCCACATACTTCTTGGGGAAGCGGCGATCGGGCCAGCGGTAGTGGCGCAGCTCCACATTGCCATCCAGGAAGGCGCAGGAGACGGTGTACTGCAAAGAGAAGTAACCGGCATACTGATCCATGGTCTCGTCCAGGGGGTTGTTGACATACATACCGGTGGTCTGCTGGAACACACGCACAGCCTTTACATCCTCGGGCTTGACACCGTGTTCATTGCGCAGAGCCAGGGTAGCGGCGATGGCACCGTGGGTCTTGCGGCAGGTGGGCCAGGGCTTGAAGTACATATCCATGCAGGAGAACTCCTTGCCCAGACCGCAGGTGTAGTAACGGCTGGCAATGGCGTTGTTGTCTACGATATTACCGCCCTGATAGCCCATCATGGCAAAGGTGGCGGCTTCCACACCGGCACGGGCCAGGTAGGCATACTGCATCACATTGGTGGTGTGAGAGGGATTCTTGGCGTTGGCAGGAACCTTGTATCCGGGACTGCCATAGAAGCCGGTGTCACCGATGAAGGCACAGAAGGAGCAGGCGGCACGCATCTGCTCGGCGTTGGCGCCCATAAGCTTGGCGGCAACTACGGCGGCAGAGTAGCAGTCAGCGGTGGTGGACTTGTGGGCAGGATTGCGCATACGGGCAGCGGCCTCGATGCCCAGGACCACAGCGGTCAGCACTTCCTTGCCGGAGCAGTGGAGCTCCTCACCCACAGCCAGGGCGACAGATACCACGGTACGGCCGGGGTGGTAAGCACCGCCCAGCATACCGGAGTTGTTCAGACCGTCATTGTAGTCGTGGGTCTGTGCGTGGCAGGCATTGAGAAATGCAGCCATACGGGCATCGGTCTTGAAATCACAGCCAACGGGGGTGACGGTGCCGGAAACATTCTTTGCCATGTGATCCCAGGTGATGTCGTACATCTGACGGGTCTTGCGACCGGCCAGCATACAGGCTACAGCATCCATGATTACGTGCTTGGAACGCTTGGCTACATCCGCGGGCAGGTCCTCATACTTGGTGTTGGCCAAAAACTCCATCATGTCCTGGCCGGTGTACTTGGCCTTGTGGGGGGTACGGGAAAGCTCAGTCATAATTTTGTTCTCCTTTATATAATCGGTGGGCTTCAAAGTCTCTACCTTACATAATAGCAAAGGCAAACGGCAAAGTAAAGCCTTTTTCGGGAAAAAGAAAGAAGCAGATAGCCTTCCCCCTGGGGCGATACCGTCCATAACACCCCACATCCGTCAGTCCTTCGGACTGCCACCTTCTCCCCAGGGAGAAGGCTTCGCAGTGACCGGTGATGTGTGTGCGCTGTAGAGAAATAAATGTGCGCAAATGGTGGAATTTTGGTTGACAAAGGGAAAACATGGTGCTATATTAAAACAATCATATCCTCAAATGGAATGAGGAAAAAAGGAGAGAAAAAGATATGAAAAAGCTTATGGTTTTGGCTCTTGCAATGCTCATGGTACTGTCCATGGTCGCTTGCGGCGGTGAAGAAAAGAAGGGGGACGGCACCTATAAGGTCGGTATTTGCCAGCTGGCGCCCCACGATGCGTTGGATGCCGCTACCGAGGGCTTTAAGAAGGCTCTGACTGACGCGTTCGGCGACAAGGTCACCTTCATTGAAGAAAACGCAGCCGGCGAGCCTGCCAACTGCACCACCATTATCAACTCCCTGATCTCCTCCAAGGTGGACCTGATCATGGCGAACGCTACCCCCGCTCTGCAGGTGGCAGCCAACGCTACCCGTACCATTCCTGTGCTGGGAACTTCTGTGACCGAGTACGGTGTGGCCCTGGGATTGGATAACTTCTCCGGCACTGTGGGCACCAATGTCTCCGGTACTTCCGACCTGGCAGACCTGGAGCAGCAGGCCAATATGATCGTGGAGTGGTTCCCTGAGGCCAAGAATGTGGGCCTTCTGTACTGCTCCGCTGAGGCAAACTCCCTCTACCAGGTCAACAAGGTCTCTGAGTACCTGACTGCCCAGGGCATTACCTGCCAGATGTTTGCCTTTACGGACACCAGCGATATGAATCAGGTCACCACCGATGCGGCTGCCTGGTCCGATGTGATCTATGTTCCCACCGATAACGTGGTTGCCAATGCTACGGATGTGGTTGCCAATGTGTGCCGCACAGCCAAGGTTCCCGTGATCGCCGGTGAAGAGGGCATCTGCAAGGGCTGTGGCGTTGCCACCCTGTCCATCAGCTACTACGACCTGGGCTACACCACCGGTCAGATGGCTGTGAAGATCCTCAAGGGCGAGGCAAAGCCCCAGGATATGGCCATTGAGTACGCTCCCACCACCAAGAAGTACAATGCAGAAATGTGTGAGTTCTTGGGCATTACTCCCGTTGAGGGCTACGAGAAGATCGGATAAGGAATATGAGTTTTTTAGATAATCTTGGTGCTTTCGTAGGCTCCATTCCGGGCAATATCTCCCAGGGCCTGATTTGGGGCATTATGGCCATCGGCCTGTACATTACCTACAAGATCCTGGACATTGCGGATCTGACCGTGGACGGTTCTTTCTGCACCGGCGGTGCTGTGTGCGCGGCGATGCTGGTGGGGGGCTGCCCGGTGTGGCTGTCCTTGTTGGGCGCCTTTGCAGGCGGCATGGTGGCGGGCCTTGTGACGGCGCTGCTGCATACCAAGTGCAAGATCCCTGCGATCCTGGCAGGTATCCTCACCCAAATGGCCCTTTGGACCGTGAACATGCTGGCTATGGGCGGCTTCCGGGAAATGAAAAACAATGTGGCGATCTCCGCGGATAAGTATGATCCCCTGGTTGCCAAGATCTTTGAAGATGATGTTGCCATGGGCTTTAAGCCCTTCTACCGCCATCCGGTGTTTGTGCTGGTGGTGCTGTCCGTGGTGCTGATCGCCATCTTGTACTGGTTCTTCGGTACGGAGCGGGGCTGCTCCATCCGTGCCACCGGTGCCAATGAGCATATGGCAAGAGCCCAGGGCATCAACACCCAGGTCAACAAGATCATTGGCCTGGTGCTGTCCAACGGCTTGGTAGCCCTGGCTGGCGCACTGCTTGCCCAGTACAACGGTACTGTGGACATTAACCTGGGTAAGGGCGCCATCGTGATTGGCCTTGCGGCTGTGATCATTGGCGAGGTCACCTTCGGCAAGCTTTTCAAGAATTTCGCCCTGAAGCTCACGGCAGTGAGCCTGGGTGCAATCCTTTACTACATCATTATTCAGGTGGTCATTACCCTGATCGATGTGGATACCCAGTACATGAAGCTGTTCTCTGCGCTGGTGGTGGCGGTGTTTTTGACCTTGCCGGCTCTGAGCGCGGGGAAGAAGCACAAAGGAAAGAAGGTGGCCGGTCATGCTTAAGCTGGAGAATGTTACCAAAACCTTCCATCCCGGTACGGTCAACGAAAAAGTGGCTCTGCGCGGACTGAATTTCCACCTGAAGCCCGGCGAATTCGTTACGGTCATCGGCGGCAACGGTGCAGGTAAGAGTACCATGCTCAACTCTGTTGCCGGTGTCTTCGGCATCGATTCCGGAAAGATCCTCATTGATGGCGTGGATGTGTCCCATCTGAAGGAGCATCAGCGCGCCAAGGTCATTGGACGTGTTTTCCAGGACCCCATGATGGGTACTGCGGCTACCATGCAGATCGAAGAAAACCTGGCACTGGCATTGCGCCGGGGCAAGGTCCGCGGTCTGGGCCGCGGCATTACAGCCAAGGAACGGGAATTTTTCCGGGAGCAGCTGAAGATCCTGGATCTGGGTCTTGAGGACCGGATGACTGCCAAGGTCGGTCTTCTTTCCGGCGGTCAGCGGCAGGCACTGACCCTGCTGATGGCGACCCTGAAGGCCCCCAAGCTGCTGCTTTTGGATGAGCATACAGCGGCGTTGGACCCCAAAACCGCCGCCAAGGTGCTGGAGGCTACGGAAAAGATCGTGGCCCGGAGCAACCTGACCACGGTGATGATCACCCACAATATGCGCGATGCCATTGCCCACGGAAACCGGCTGATCATGATGTATGACGGACGGATCGTGGTGGATGTGTCCGGTGAGGAGAAGAAAAATCTCACGGTTGAGCAGCTTTTGGGGCTTTTCAGCAAGGCCAGCGGCTCCACCGAGGCAGACGACAAGCTCCTGCTGGGTTGAGTGCTTTGCACGAGTCGGCATCCCCTTGAAAAATGCAAATATGCTGTCATCCCTCCACACTGCACTTGGTCGGATGACAGCATTTTTGTTTTGGGTGTAGGCTTGTTTTAGAAATATACTCTAGACAAAAAGGCTGAAATCCTGTATACTGAATATAGTATGGGAGGTTTGGCCATGGCTGTGTATGAGATCGCCGGTTTACGGGTGGATATGGAAGCTGTGGGCCGGACTGCCCTGCAGGCCAAGCCGTATCTGACCGATACTCCCGGCCCTGCGGACTGCGTGATCCGTTGCGACCCGGCGGCACTGCTCAGACAGATGCCCCAGTGCAAAACGGAGGATCTGGCGGAGTATATGTGGACCGGCGCGTATTTTGCCCGGAGGCTTTTGGACTTTGACGGATTGCAGCTGCATGCTTCGGCAGTAGAACTGGAGGGAAAAGCCTGGCTGTTCACTGCACCCAGCGGTACGGGAAAATCCACCCATACGGAAAAATGGCGGCGGCTCTTTGGGGCAAAGCCCCTCAATGATGACAAGCCTGCTCTGCGTAAGCTGGCAGAAGGATGGGTGGCCTGCGGGACCCCCTGGTCGGGAAAGACCGATCTGTCAAGCCCGTGGTCAGTACCCCTGGGCGGCATCGCCTGCCTGGAACGGGGAGAGGAAAACCGGATCCGGAGAATGACCGGAGCGGAGGCCCTGCCCTATATCTTCAGCCAGTGTGTACGTCGGCTGGAGGCGGAGCAGATGGATCGGCAGCTGTCTTTGCTGGATGCATTGCTGACACAGGTCCCTGTTTGGCTTCTCACCGCCAGAAATGACGATGAGGCGGCCTGGGTCGCCAGGGAGGGGATGCTTTGAATCGGGTCCGGATCCCTATGGAAGAGCTGATGCCGTTGCTGCTTCTGCAGTTGTCCCACGGTCCTGCCAATTTGCCCGTTACGGGAAGCAGTATGCATCCCCTGCTCAGAAGCGGACGGGATCAGGTGGTCCTGGAAAAGCTGCAGCCCCTTCCCCATAAGGGGCATCCAATACTGCTTTATCTGCGAGAGAATGGCGACTATGTTCTGCACCGGCTGGTGCGGCGGAAGAAGGACGGCCTTTTATGCTGCGGCGACAACCAGTGGCAGCCTGAGCCCGTTCGGGCGGATCAGGTGGTGGCTGTGGTGACCGGCTTTTTCCGCAAAGGGAAGTTTTATCATGTAAACCATCGGGGCTATCGCATGTATGTGTGGCTCTGGAGTGCGGCGTTTCCGGTGCGCAGACCGTTTTTGGCGGTTCGTCGCTGGCTGGGAAGGCTGCGAAAAATACGAAGGAGGAAAACAAAATGAAGCGTTCCACTTTACTGATCCTGGTTCTGGTACTGAGCCTGGCAATGGTCCTGGTTGGCTGCAGCAAGGAAGAAGCCAAGCAGACCGATCCTGCCGGCGAGACCACCGGCAATGCACAGACGGAAGACACTGCCCAGGAAACTGCGGGCGATCCCACTGCCCAGACCACCGAGGCGGTGGTTGACACCAATCCTGAGGGAGATCCCGGCATTGGCACCGGCGACGAGGACGATCCCGGTGTGGATATCTACCTGCCCGGCGGCGGCAACAACACCGGCACGAATGAGCGTCCCACTGACGGTGAGGGCTCCGGTGAGGGTCAGCCCCCGGTAGTGACCACACCCTCCACTCCCGAAGAAAAGGAAGACGATTTCCAGGTGGATTTCGGCGACCTGCTGGGCTAATCGCGATACAAATGTAAAAACACCGGTAGCAACGGGAAATTTCCGTTGCTACCGGTGCATTATTTTTACATTTATTTTTCGGAATGGGTTGAAAAATGCGGGGGAAATTGGTATGATAACGATTGCAACATCCCAATTCTTTTGTATTGACTTGTGGAGGAATTTTTATGAAACAGTACATGAATGCCATTGTCAAGCCCGTTGCCGGTCCCGGATTGGAGCTGCGGCAGGTACCTGTGCCGGTACCCGGTCCCGGTGAGGTCCTGATCAAGGTTCACAAGACCGCCATCTGCGGCACGGACGTACATATTTTCAACTGGGATCCCTGGGCCCAGGAGCATATCAAGCCCCCCATGACCATCGGCCATGAGTATGTGGGTGAGATCGCCCAGCTGGGTGACGGTGTGACCCGGTTTTCCGTGGGTCAGCGGGTGTCCGGTGAAGGCCACCTGACCTGCCATCACTGCCGCAACTGCCATACCGGCAATATCCAGTGGTGCAAGGATACCGTCAGCGTGGGCGTGGACAGAGACGGCGCGTTTGCCGAGTATCTGTGCATCCCTCAGGATAATGTGATCGCCATCGATCCTTCTTTGGATGAGGATGTGGTTGCGTTCTTCGACGCCTTCGGCAATGCCACCCATACCGCCCTGATGTTTGACCTGGTGGGTGAGGACGTTCTGATCACCGGCGCCGGTCCCATCGGCATCATGGCTGCCGGTATTTGTAAGTATGCCGGTGCCCGTCGGGTGATCATCACCGATATCAATGACTACCGGCTGGAGCTGGCCCGGAAAATGGGGGTAGATGCGGCAGTCAATACCCTCCATGAGGATCTGCCCAGGATCATGAAGGAGCAGGGCCTGGTAGAGGGCTTCGATGTGGGTCTGGAAATGTCCGGCAACGGCATGGCTCTTCAGCAGATGCTGGGTGCTATGCGCAACGGCGGCAAGATCTCCCTGCTTGGCATCAGCAATAAGCCCGTTCCCATGAATATGAACACCATCATCACCAAGGGCCTGACCCTTCAGGGCATCTACGGACGGAAGATGGACACCTGGCATCAGATGTCCTACATGGTTCAGGGCGGACTGGATATGAGCCCCATCATCACCCATCGCTTCCACTACACAGAGTTTGCCAAGGGCTTTGAGGCCATGAACAGCGGAATGTCCGGTAAGGTCGTTCTGGATTGGACGGAGGTATAATCATGAAAACAGCACTGAAGCTTATCGATCAGGAATTGGAAGCCATTCGTCAGGCAGGCACCTGGCGTGAGGAGCGGATCATCACCACCCCCCAGCGCTCCCGGATCGACACCACCGCCGCAAACGGCGTTGTGAATATGTGCGCCAACAACTATTTGGGTCTTTCCAACAACCCCGACCTGATGCAGGCCGCCAAGGACAGCTATGACAAGTGGGGCTTCGGCCTTTCTTCCGTCCGTTTCATCTGCGGCACCCAGGCTATCCACAAGGAGCTGGAAGCCAAGATCTCCAACTTCCTGGGCATGGATGATACCATTTTGTACTCCTCCTGCTTCGATGCCAACGGCGGTCTGTTCGAGACCCTTATGGGACCGGAGGATGCCATCATCTCCGATGAGCTGAACCATGCTTCCATCATTGACGGTGTGCGCCTGAGCAAGGCAAAGCGGTACCGCTATAAGAACAATAACATGGAGGACCTGCGTGCGCAGCTGGTCGCCGCCCGTGAGGCCGGTGCCCAAAAGATCCTCATTGCCACCGACGGTGTGTTCTCCATGGACGGCTATATTGCCGACCTCAAGTCCATCTGCGACCTGGCTGACGAGTTTGATGCCTTGACCATGGTGGACGACAGCCATGCAGTTGGCTTCATGGGGGAGCACGGCAAGGGTACCCACGAATTCTGCGGCGTTATGGGCCGTGTGGACATCATCACCGGCACCTTCGGCAAGGCACTGGGCGGTGCTTCCGGCGGCTATACCTCTGCCCGTAAGCCCATTGTGGATCTGCTCCGTCAGAGAAGCCGTCCCTACCTGTTCTCCAACACGGTAGCCCCCGCTATCTGCGCCGCTACCATTCGCACCATTGAACTGTTGGAGGAGAGTACCGCTCTGCGGGATAGAGTCCATGAAAATGCCCGTTACTTCCGTGCGGAAATGGAGAAGCTGGGCTTCGATCTGCTTCCCGGCGAGCATCCCATCGTTCCTGTCATGCTCTATGATCCCAAGATCGCCCATGAGTTTGCCAAACGGATGCTGCAGAAGGGCGTTTATGTGGTCGCCTTCTGCTACCCTGTGGTTCCCAAGGAGAAGGACCGCATCCGCACCCAGATCTCTGCAGGTCATACCAAGGAGGATCTGGACTTCGCGGTGAAGTGCTTCGGCGAAGTGAAGAAGGAAATGGGTCTGTAAGAGGAATTTTTGATAATCTGATGGGATTGTAACCGAATTGCTGTTGACAGAGCATTGGGTTATTATGTATAATATCCCTATCCTAAACCATATTTCTTTAAGGAGGAGAAAATCTATGTTTTGCAGAAATTGTGGCAATCAGTGTGGCGATACGGATAATGTCTGCTCCAGATGCGGTACGCAGCTCAGACAGCCTCCCGTGAATGCCGACCCCAACCCCGGCTATAATCCCAATCCCGGCTATAATCCCAACCCCAACCCCAGACCCGCTGCAGCACCTGTGGATCTGAAGCAGTATGTTGGCATCGGTATGCTGGTGTTCGGCGGCCTGGCACTGATTATGGGCATTTTGAACCTGTTCGGCCTGTATAGCGTAACCATAGGCAACTCTTACTTTGATATGTCTGTATCGGTGTCTGATCTGTACGATGGCGCGACCATGGTCTTGATCGCAAATATTCTTTACGGCCTGATTTTGCTGGCAAGTGCAGCTGTGGCTGCCCTTTACGGCCTGAAGGACATGAAGAACATGCCCTACTACGATCAGTTCCTGAGCAAGCTGCCCCTGGCCAACAAGCCCTTGACTCTGGCTGGCGGCGCTGTTGCTGCCGGCGGTGTCCTGCAGTTCATTCTGTACCTGACCGAGAGCGAAGGCGGCGCTTCCATAAGCGTTAGCTGGATGACTTGGGTCATGATCATTCTGGGCGCTGGCCTGGTTTGTGTGGACATGCTGGTTATCAACAAGAAGAAGTAATATTACTTAATATGGGGCCATCACCTAACGGGGATGGCCCACCTTTTTAGGAGAAAAGAATTATGGAATCCATTGGTATGCTGTATTTAAGCGGTGAGGATGTTAAAAAGCTGGGGGCAGGGGATATGCGCCTTGCCTTGGAGGATGTGGAGGAAGCCCTGAAGCTGGTTTACCAAAAGGATGTGATCATCCCAGAAAAGATCGCTATGGGCTTTGGCAAGTCCATTGAGGAGGAATCTGTGAAGGGCCGGATCAATGCCATGCCCTGTTACCTTGGCGGTCGGTTCCATATTGCCGGAATCAAGTGGATCGGAAGCAATCCGCTGAATCTGGAGCGCGGCTTGCCCCGGGCCAGCGCCTTGACGATCCTCAATGACCCGGATACCAAATTTCCCGTATGCGTTATGAACGGAGCGGATATCAGTGCTGTCCGTACCGGTGCGTCCAGCGGTGTGGCGGCGAAATACCTGGCAAAGCAAAACGCCGAGACCGTTTTGCTCATCGGTGCCGGTTTGCAGAATAAAATGCAGCTGGAAGCCATCTACTGCGCACGTCCCAGTCTGAAATATTTCTACGTGGTGGATATCAACCGGGAAGCGGCAGAGCGGTTTGCCGCAGAAATGGGGCAGAAGCTTGGGATCAGCATTGTCCCCCTGACCGATTACAGTCAATGCGACCGGATCCCGGATGTGACGGTGAATGCCACCTCCGCACCGGTGCCGGTGGTGCCCATTGAAGCGGCCCATGCAGGGAATATGCATGTTTGTGTGGGCGGTTTGGACCATCCTGAACTGTATCAAAAGGCGGATAAGATCGTCTGCGATTCCTGGCATGCGGTAAAGCATCGTCCGGTCTGTTATATGGCACAGGACGCCAACGCGGGGCGGTTCGACGAGAGCCGGATCTATGCAGAGGAGATCGGCCAGATCATTGCCGGAGAGAAGCCCGGTCGGACGGACGATCAGGAATTTTGCTATTATAAGCCTGTGGGCATGGGCGTGCTGGACCTGGCTATTGCCGTTCGGATCTACCGTAAGGCGTTGGAAGAAAAGGTCGGAACCTGGCTGGAATACTAAAATGAGGGAACGCCGTTAAGCGTTCCCTCATCAGAGTGTCAAAAAAGCCGCAAACCGTCAAAATAGGTGTGAATGGTAAAAGAAAGTAGCGTCATTGCGAGGCCACTTGTGGCCGTGGCGATCCGTTCTTCTTAAGACCCTAAAGGCTTGCTGCGCAAGACATTTTGACTTACTGCGCAAACCGGACTCTAACGTACCTATGTACGCCGACGAGTCCGGTTTGCTTGTCTTTGCGGCTCCTTTGACCTCTGATTTTTTCGGCTGTTGTTCTACTGCGCAAGGCTTCTCCCTGGGGAGAAGCTGTCAGCGTAGCTGACTGATGTGGGGTATTCTGGGCGGTATCGCTCCAAAATGACATTTTCATAACAATGCCCTTTCCCTTCCGGACAGACACACAAGCGATTGCCCATACATATAATAGCTTGATGCCGTCAGGCTGTTATCTGTCTGCTGCAGTGTCAGATCGTTTTGTGTGGATATGAGGAGGAAATTGCATTGAACCGATACAGTTATTTGGAGGATCGGGGCTGTGATGCCCAATTTGATGACAATTCCTGCAAGCGGTACGGTCCCGGGGACTATGCTTGCGGGAATCGGGAGCCTTGTGGGAGCTGTGCCAATTGTCCCCCGGGTCCTGCCGGTCCTCAGGGGCCTGTTGGACCGAGAGGCCCGGTAGGACCCCAGGGCGTTCCCGGTGTGAGAGGTCCCGTTGGTCCCCAGGGGCCGGAAGGGGTTGCAGGCCCTGTTGGCCCTCAGGGACCAGTGGGAGAAACCGGTCCCATCGGTCCTCAGGGTCCTGCCGGAATTGCCGGACCTGCCGGACCCCAGGGCCCTGCGGGGGTTGCCGGACCTGTGGGTCCCCAGGGACCTACGGGAGAAGCCGGACCAGTGGGCCCTCAGGGCCCTGCGGGTGTTGCCGGACCTGCCGGACCCCAGGGTCCTGCGGGGGTTGCCGGTCCGGTAGGTCCCCAAGGCCCTGCCGGGGAAGCAGGACCCATGGGTCCCCAGGGTCCTGCAGGAGAAACCGGTCCTACAGGACCGCAAGGCCCGGTTGGTGCGACCGGACCTGCCGGTCCCCAGGGGCCTGCCGGTGTTGCCGGACCAGTCGGTCCTCAGGGCCCCATTGGAGAGACCGGACCTGTCGGTCCCCAGGGGCCCATTGGTCCAACCGGTGCCACCGGTCCCCAGGGCCCCGTCGGTGAAACGGGTCCCGTCGGACCTCAGGGTCCTGCCGGTGGCGTTCTGAGCTATGGGGACTTCTATGCCTTGATGCCGCCGGATAATACGGCCGCAGTCGCTCCCGGCACAGACGTAAGCTTCCCCCAGGACGGACCCACCAGCGGAACCGGGATCCTGCGCGCCGGTCCCAGCTCCTTTACTCTGACGGATATCGGTGTCTATCAGGTACTGTTCCAGGTGAGTGTAACGGAGGCCGGACAGCTGATCCTGACCCTGAACGGCGCGGATCTTCCCTATACGGTGGCAGGCCGTGCCACGGAGTCCTCTCAGATCGTGGGAATGGCAATCGTGGAAACCACAGAGGCCAATTCTGTACTGACGGTACGGAATCCTGAGGGAACCGCGGAAGCACTGACCATCACACCTCTGGCAGGAGGCACCCGTCCGGTGTCTGCCCATTTGGTGATCACACAGCTTCAGTAATTGGATACCCGCTGGAGACGAATCGTTGTCCCTACGCTGAGGGATCTACCTCCGCAGTTTAGAGAGGAGAGCTTTACGGTTACTAACAAATTATAAACAAAATCTTCAAAGAGAATGATTATATAGTGACCCGCTGGAGATTCGTTTGCATTTTCGCCGATGGCGAAAATAAAGGAGTCGCCGGGGCCCTACCCGGCGAGTAACAGTCCACTGGACTGTTACATTTGAGGTCTTCGAATCTCCAGCGGGCAAAAAAATAATGGACACCCTTGAGGGTGTCCATTATTTTTTGGTGACCCGCTGGAGATTCGAACTCCAGACCCACTGCTTAAAAGGCAGTTGCTCTGCCAACTGAGCTAGCGGGTCAAATGGCTGGGATGGCAGGATTTGAACCTACGAATGCCAGAGTCAAAGTCTGGTGCCTTACCGCTTGGCGACATCCCAA
>SVLB01000023.1 GCA_015068135.1 Oscillospiraceae bacterium
TATTGGAGTGGACATTGCCGTCGGACAGAAGGCCCATGAAATGCATGGCCTTGCCTGCCTTGGCATTGGCCACCAGCTCTTTCCAGGTGGCGGAAGCAAACAGCGTGCCGTTTTCGATGCTCTCACCGACCAGCTTGGCACCCTGAGAGTAGACCTGACCGCAGCCCAAGGCGTTGTGACCGACTTCGGAGTTGCCCATATCCTCATCAGAGGGCAGACCGACGGCAGTGCCGTGGGCCTTCAGCCAGGTGTAGGGGCAGGTAGCAAACAAATGATCCAGGGTGGGAGTCTTGGCAACCGCTACGGCATCGCCGCTGCCGCCGTCGCCCTTGCCCACACCGTCCATAATCACCAAAACGATGGGTTTTTTCATAACAGATTCCTCCGCTAATATGTTTTCATAGTTATTGATTCTACTATTTTACATCATTTTTGTAAATTTTACAACCATTATTTTTTAAGATCACGATATTCAGGTATTCTGATGGCAGATAGCCATAATGGAACAGAAAATATTGGATATTTTGCAGGATTCTTCCGGAAGAAAAATGCCGGTATCAACTTAACTTCCGTACAGTTGATACCGGCGTTTTTGTTAGACCCGGAAGGGGGATTTGGAATGAAATTACGAGTTACAAGTTACGAATTACGAGTCGCGGAATGCCGAATGCCAAATGCCGATATCTTGTATCTCATATCTTCTATCTTCTATCTTCTATCTTCTATCTTCCGTTTGCGCGTTTTGATCAGCTCTCGGCCAGGACCACGTCCAGGTCCAGGTGGCTGGTGTCGGCTTCTCCCAGCGTTACCCGCTCCAGGGATGCTTCATACCAATCCTGCCAGGATTCTGCCCGGAGGTTTTCCGTGATCATCTGATCCCGGTAGGTCATCTCCGTGAAGCTGGAGAAGTACATGATATGGAAGCCGTAGTTGGTTTCCACGATCTCCACATCGCCCACCTGACGGTTTTCGTCAATGCACCAGTTCAGGAAGGGCTCTACAAAATTGGTGGCAGGGCTGATGGCCTCGTACATACCGCCGGTGGAGGCATTGCCGTCCTCGCTGTGTTCCTTGACCAGCGCAATGAAGCTGTCCTCGGTAGCCTCGCCGTTTTTCCAGGTATCGAGAAGGCTGTTTGCCTTGCTCAGACAGGCCTCCCGGGTCCCCTCTATCTGGGCACCGGTGGAATCGGTCTGGAATTTTACCAGCAGATGGCGGACATTGGCCATGGGCAGGGCATTGTCATAGTGCTTCAGGAACTGCACCACATAGGTGCCGGGGGTCTGGGCATCGGCGGCTGCGGGGAAGGAGGCGATCTCTCCTTCAACACGGTCGGAGGCGGTGAGCCATTCCCGGTAAAGGTCGGGAACACTGTCATACATGACCCGGTTTTGGACACTGGCCTGCTGGCTCAGCTGTCCGGCGGCTACCTCCAGGGTGTCGGTGGTGTTGGTCAGCTCTTCAATCACGGACTGATCGGCAGTCTCTGCCACAAAGACGGAGCAGAAGCTGAAGCTGTCAAGCGTTGCTTCCTTGCCGGTCTCCCACTCACGCAGCTGCTGTTCACCGTACTGCGCGGCAGCGAAGGCGGCCTGCTTTTCCTGATAGAAGGCATCCGCGTAGATCCGGTAATCGTAGTATGCCAGGTAGCTTTCCATTTCCGCAAAGGAGCCGTAGGTCGCCCGCAGATATTCCTCGGCGTCGGTATAGCCGTAGTTGGATGCATACTTGCCGATATTTTCCTCCAGAGCATTCAAAAGATTCTGAGAATCCTCATCGAGCTGGAAGTCTGCCTCCTGGGCGGCCATGGTCATGGCTGCATCCCGACGGATGGTGCTTAAAGCGCCCTCCACAAAGAAGTCTGCCCAGGTCTGCTCCTCGTCCATCTGCTGCTGGGACAAGGGTGTGGTCACGTCCAGCCCGTAGAGCATGGTGATGAGCTCGTTGATGTCGGTGGAGCCCATATAGGCGGCATAAGAAGACGCGGTTTGGGCGGCCTGACCGTAAAAGCCGGAGAGGGTGTCCATGTAGTAGTAGCCCAAAAAGGCATGGCTGACAGGACCGCTGTCCGTATCTACGGCGGTATCATTGACCCATTGGGGAACGGTCACCGGGGGCGCGGTGTTCAGGGTCGGCTGGGTGGTGGTAGCGGTGGGGGCCTCTTCTTTGCCGCAGCCTGCAAGCAGGAGCATCAGGGCAAGAAGTACGCAGATCATTCGTTTCATTTGGTTCCTCCGTTGTTTCTGAAAGTGATGGTTCCGGTGGCGGGGTCCATGGCATCGATAATAGCCAAAGATTCCAGGTGATAGCCCAGGTTGCGGATCCGGTCGCCGCCCTCCTGGAAGCCTTTTTCGATGGCAACTCCCAAGCCCCAAACCTGGGCCCCGGCGGCATCCACCAGGGAGATCAGTCCCTGCAGGGCATAGCCGTTGGCGAGAAAGTCATCGATAATGAGGACTCTGTCCTCGGATTGCAAAAAACGCTTGCCTACGATCACCCGGTTGGTGACCTTGTGGGTAAAGGAGGGGATGTCGGCAATATAGGTCTCTCCGTCTAGATTGACAGAGCCGGATTTCTTGGCAAATACCAAAGGCACCCCAAATTGACGGGCCACGGCATAGGCAATGGCGATGCCGGAGGACTCGATGGTAAAAACCTTGGTAATGGGCTTGTGGGCAAAGCGGCGGTGAAATTCCTGGGCGATCTGCTCCACAAGGTCCGTATCCACCTGATGGTTCAAAAAACTGTCCACTTTCAGGACAGCTCCGTCCTTGACCACAGCATCGGACAAAATGCGTTCTTCTAAAAAGTTCATAGAACCCCTCCTTGTATCTCTATAAAAACCGGGCCTGAAGGGCATCGGTTTGCTCTTTTGTGGGAAGTGCTTCCGGTAATGTATTTTTAAGCCCCAGGGCCTCGTATTTGGAGCCTGCGTAATTGTGATAGGGAAGGATCTCCGTATGGGTCACATGGGAAAGACCTCGGATCACCGGCTCCAACAATTCCGGCTGGCGGTGGTTGTGGCCGGGGACATAGGGGATGCGGATCTCAATGGCTTTGCCCAGGCTGTCCAGATACTGCAGGTTTTCCAGGATCAAGCCGTTGTCCTGCCCGGTGCAGGCGATATGGACCTGAGGATCAAAGGCCTTCAGATCGTATAAAAACAGATCGGTGAATTCTGCAACCTTTTCCAGTGCCTGACGGGGAACAAAACCGCAGGTATCTACAGCAGTATGGATGCCCTCCTGCTTCAGGGCTTTCAAAAGCTCCCGGCAGAAATCCGCCTGCATCAGACATTCACCGCCGGACAGGGTCACGCCGCCGCCGGAGCTGTCGTAAAAGGGCTTATCACGCAAAAGCCTGGGAAGAAGACTGTCTACCGTGACTTCCTCACCGTAAAGTCGCAGGGCCTCTCCCAAACAGACCCTTTGGCATGCACCGCAGCCGGTGCAGCGCTCCCGGTGAAATATATGCACACCGTCCCGGAACGTGTGGGCTTTTTGGGGGCAAACGGCCACACATTCCATACAATTTATGCATTTATGGGCATAGTAGGCCAATTGCGGCCGGGAGGACAGTGTCTCCGGATTGTGGCACCACAGACAGCGCAGGGGACAGCCCTTAAAAAATACGGTGGTGCGGATGCCCGGACCGTCATGGGCGGCCATGGGCTTGATATCGGCAATGACGGCCTTCATTGGACATTCTCCGATCGCAGAATATAGGCGTCTTGTTCTTTGCGGCTCATATTGTTCCAAAGGGTGTTCCAGCCACAGACACGAACCTGCAAATTCTTATATTTTTCCGGGTTTTTCTGGGCATCCCGCAGGGTTTCCGGATTGAAAATGTTAAATTGAATGGACTGACCGTTTTGCCGCAGATAGGCCATAAGGATCCCCTCCAGGACAGCATTGCCGTTTTCCCCTGCCACTGCGCTGGGGTGAAGCATCACATCCAAACAGAAGGACTCGTGGTACAAGGTGGGATCCAGACCGGCGGCAGATCGGACCAATGCGGTGACACCGCTTTTGTCCATGCCGGGGACGGGGCTGGCGTTTTTGGAAAGCTCCTGACCGGCAAGGCGGCCGTCGGGCAGCGCTCCGGTCTTTTCGCCCTGGACAACAAAGGCCCGGGCAGAGTGCAAAATTGCCTTATATACACCGCCGTGGCTGTTGGGCTTGTTATTGACCCGACAGGCAAACCAGGCGGCCATGGCCTGGGCGTAGGTATCAGCCAGGGCATCGCCGTTTCCGTACTTATGGGGGGATTTTTGGACCTTCAGCCGCAAAAGGGGCTGTGTTTCCCAATTATTCTCCAAGACCTCAGCAAGCTCCGCCAGGGAAATGGCTTGCCGGTCATAGACAAATTCCTTCACAGCCAAAACGCTGTCCACCGCACTGGCAAAGCCGCAGTTGAGCATGCCGTTGTTGCTGAACTTTACGCCGCCGCCGTAGGCATCCTTGCCCCGGTTCAGACTGTATTCGATGGTGCCGGAGTACAGGGAGGATGGGTTTACATAACTCAGGAATCGCTCCGCATCATCGGTGATCTCCATGCTCTTTTGGATCAGGTGATCCCACTGCCGCAAAAATGCCCGGTAGAAATCCTCGAAGGATACCATGCTCTGCAAAGACCCGGTCTGCAAGCCCACCTGGGCCTGGACCATCCGGTCGTAGCCGTTGGTGAACACATATTCCACCGCCTTGGCGGCATTCACATAGCCGGAGGTGGAGCAGACCTCATTGGCCCGGACACCGGTTTCGTAACAGCCCCGGATATCCATGGTGCGGGCCTCCTCGTAGGTGGCACCGTAGCCCATCACTGCCCGGATCATGCCGGGCTCACAGCAAAATACCAGGCTGGCGTTCTTTCTGCGGAGCAGATCAAAGGCCTTTTCCAAAAGCCATTTGGGGGTGTTTTCGTTGATCTTCAGCTGGATCTTGGGGTTGTAGATCTCCAGCCGGTCGTATACCTCCAGGATCTCCAGGGACAATTCGTTGTAAAGGGATTCTCCCGTTTCGCCGGTGCCGCCCAGGTAGAAGGGCTGCCCCCAGTAATTGCCGATGGCAGACCATTGGAACAAAAAGTAAGACAAAAACTCCCGCATTTCCTGCCGGGTGTAAAGCCCCTTGGTCAGGGCATCCTGATAGAAGGGATACAGGGTCCCGTCCAGGCCGTTTCCCAAAGAGCGCACCTGGTAGCTGTCGATGCATTCGGAAACGATAAAATAGACATAGATCAGCTGCAGGGCATCAAAAAAGTCCTGGGGTGCGCCGTCCCGTAAATGGGAAAGGCTTATGGCGATCCGCTCTGCCTTGGGGAAGGTCTCCCGGGAGGCGATTTGATACATCCGGTCCAAAAGCTGCAAAACAGCGGCATATTCCAACCGGATGCCCTCGAAAAAGGCATCGGCTTCCCCGGTTAGGGTACCTGCCTTGCGATGGGCTTCCCGGTAGGCTTCGCTGCGGGCCAGGATCCCCGGAAAGCCCAGCTCCATCAGGGATCTCCAGTCCGGCACCACATGGTCGTAATCCGTCCAGATCATTACCGCACCGCAATTGTTGAAGGTGTCGGAAAGGCAGACCAGCTCCGGATCCCGCAGCTGTTTGGACTCGTTGGCCCATTTTTTGAAGGTTACGGAATCTGCCAGCCGGTCCAGAGAATAAAGACCGACAAAATAGTCGTGCTCGTTGATATAGACACGGGTATTTTCCAGCATATAGGCTATGGCTTTTGCCCGGGCAATGGGATGGGGGAGCCCCTCCAGCTCAGGCTCCAGAGCCTTCAGCCCTGCAAGCAGCTGGGCATCGTCCAAACCGCTGTCCTCCCGGTAGCCGATGCCGTGATAGGCTCTGCGGCGGAAGGGATTAAAGGGCTGCTCCGGGTCGTGATATTTCCGTTCAATAAAGAACCTATCCTGTGCGTTAAGCATGATCCCCCAGCTCCTTTCATTGGAATCATCATAACACAGCCCCAAAAAAATTACAAGAGCGATTGCAAAGTCTTGATTATTGCAGTCCGTAGGTGCCGGTGAGAGGGTCTTGGAAGAAGGGGATGTGGGGCGGCAGGAAGGTCAGTACAGTGAAAACCAGGGAGATCAGCATCAAAATACCCACAAAAACCCAGTCGGGTACAGGACAGGCGAGGTTCCGCCTGAACAGCCGGTATTCTAAATAATACCCGGCACCTGCGGCGATGAAAAAGATGGTCACATTGAACCAGTCAAAGGTCTTTCCCAAGATCCCGGAGTAGGTATAGAACAAAACCGGGATCAGAACAAGGCCCAACAGAATGCCGGAAAGCTTTCTGCACCAAAAGCCCGGCTGCTTTCGTCCCCAAAACCGGTGCTGGATCAGACTAAACAGGAGCATAGGATAAAACAGCAGCTTCATATGCTCCCAAATGGACTCGTTTACGGCACTGACCAGGGCGGCCAGGGGGCTTTGGTCGGTTAAATCAAAGAGAAAGTGCAAAAATGTACCCAAAACCGATGTAAACAAAAACCCTGCGGTTTGCCAAAAGGACACAGATCGTTTCATAAAATTTTCCTCCGGTTACTCAGATATAGCAAAGTATACAGATTGCCGGGAGTCGATATGCGGGTTTTTGGAAGTATATACCTTAATAAATAATAATTTGGGGTTGATATTTTTATGATCTGTGCTATAATTAGAAGGCTAGAATAGGATAGGTATGTTATACACAGAAAGGACGGGATGCGGTTGATGGCAATACCGGACACGCAGACTCCCGTGGTGAAGGAACAGCGCGCCAAAAAGAAAAAAGGGAACAGAAGGGTCTACCGCTTCTTTAAGCGTGCGTTGGATATCTTCATTTCTCTTGTGGGCTTGGTGATCGCCTTTCTTCCCATGCTGATCATATATATTTTGATCAAGGTGGAGACACCCGGTCCCGGGATCTATCTCCATCACCGGGTCGGCAAGAACTATAAGCCCCTGCCTCTTTTAAAGTTCCGTTCCATGTATGTCAATGCCGACGAAATGATGGAACAGTTTACTCCTGAGCAAAAGGCGGAATGGGAGAAGAATTTCAAGCTGGATCACGATCCCCGGATCACCAAGGTGGGACAGTTTCTTCGCCGTACCAGCCTGGATGAGCTCCCCCAGCTTGTAAATGTCCTCAAAGGCGAGCTTTCTATTGTGGGTCCCCGTCCTGTGGTGCAGGAAGAATTGGAGCGCTACGGGGAGGATCAGGATAAATTCTTAAGTGTTACCCCCGGGTTGACCGGCTATTGGCAGGCCTATGCCCGCAGCAACTGTACCTACGAGGAGCGCATGGAAATGGAACTGCATTATGTGGAAGATGCAAGCTTCTGGTGGGACATAAAAATTATGTTTGCAACTGTCGGTGCCACCATTCGTGGCCGGGGCGCAAAATAAGGATGATGCTATGTACATAGACTCCCAAGAGAGCCTGCCGCTGGTTTGCGTGATCATGCCGGCCTATAATGCAGGCCCCTATATCGCAGAGGCCATTGCCTCTGTGCAGGCGCAGACTGTGAAAGACTGGGAACTTTTGGTCATTGACGATGGCTCCCGGGATGACACTACCCGGATCGTTACCCAACTGGCCCAGGAGGACCCCCGGATCCGGCTGCTTATGAATGAAGAAAATATGGGCGTAGCCAAGACCCGGAACCGGGGACTGGAGCTGTGCCGCGGGAAGTATGTGGCACTTTTGGATAGCGACGATTACTGGAAGCCCCAATTGCTGGAAAAGATGCTTGCCCGGGCAGAGCAGACCGGTGCGGATATTATATACTGCTCCTATGAGATCGTGGATCTGGCAGGGAAGACCTTGTGCAATGATTTTATCGTTCCACCCACCACAAGTTTTGACGAGTCCATTGTCCGCAGCGTGATCACCTGTTCTACGGTACTTCTTACCGGAAAGCTGGCAGCGGAAAACCGGTTTCCCACAAATCTGTACCATGAGGATATCGCCCTATGGTTTCAATTGCTCCGGGATGGGGCAAAGGCCGCGGGCGTGACGGAGGTACTGGCCGCCTATCGGCAAAGGGCCGATTCCCGTTCTGCCGGAAAGCTTACCAGTGCCCGGAGAAGATGGACCATTTACAGAAAGCATCTGGGTATGCCCTTCTTCCGGACGGTGGGGGTCATGGCCCGCTATGGCTACTACGGCCTGAAAAAATATAAAAAAGTGTGAACCACAGGGGAGGTGACGGACATGGAAACGCTGCATCAGGAGGGGGAGCTGGCGACCCTGCAGGAGCATCAGCAGGCACTGCTGTGCTTGCTCCGGGAGTTTGACAGAGTGTGCAAGGCCCTGGATATCCCCTATTTTCTGTTTGCCGGGACCCTTTTGGGCGCGGTCCGTCATGAGGATTTTATCCCCTGGGATGATGATCTGGATGTGATCATGCGCCGGGAGGACTACGCCCGGTTCCTCCGGGAAGCTCCGAAGGTGCTGGATGCAGAGCGTTTCTTCCTGCAAAAGGAATTTTCCGAGCATTTTCCCATGTTCTTTTCCAAGCTTCGCCTTAACGGCACCACATGCCTGGAAAAATACCACCCCAAGGACCCGCAGATGCACCAGGGCGTCTACATGGACATCTTCCCTTGCGACAATGCTTACGGTAACGGATTGGGCCGTCAGCTGCAGTTTCTGTGTTCCAAGGTGGTGATCGCTAAGGGACTGGATGCGGAAGGGTATGATACAGACAGTAAGCTGAAAAAAGCGGTGATGCGCGCGTGCCGCATCCTGCCGGGAAAGCCCTTTCGGAGGATCGTCCGGGGACCGAAAACCCCTAAAAAGCAGGTGCACTGCTTTTTGGGTGCTGCATCAAGCTACCGCAGGAGCATCTTTTCCCGGAATTTTTTTGAAAAACCTGTGGAACTGTCTTTTGCCAATGGGCAATACCCCGTACCCGGACAGTACGAGGCGGTTCTCAGCACGCTGTACGGAGACTATATGGTGATCCCCCCCAAGGAGGAGCGCAAATGCAAGGAGCATGCTCTTCTGGTGGACCTGACCCGGAACTATCCCCACTACAGCGCCTATCGGGACGGAATGCGTTTCGATATGACAACCAAAAGTATCAGATAGAGGAATCAAATGGAGTTAGAGGTATTGGTGGTCACCATGGGGCAGGAGGACTGCTCCCTGGCAGATAAAATGAATTTGAAATGCCGAACCGTGATCGCCAACCAGTGCGGTCGGTGGGGCTATGCCGAGGATCACGGACGGGTTCGGATGCTTTCTTCTGACACGGTGGGTGTGGGCACCAACCGGAATTTTACCCTGCAATTGGCAACGGCGGACATTTTGCTCTTCGCCGATGACGATATCACCTATTACGACAGCTCTATGGAGCCGGTGCTGGAGGCCTTCCGCCAGTTTCCCAAAGCGGATGTGATCTTCTTCGGCATCGATATGACCCGGGAGGGCAAGGTCTTTGATAAGCGGCGCAATAAGGTCCGCAGAGTGCATCTGTGGAACGCCCTGCGCTACGGTGCGGCCCGGATGGCCATCCGCCGGGAGGCAGTGATCAAGCACCGGCTGAGCTTTTCCACCCTATTTGGCGGCGGCTGCCCCTACGGAAGCGGAGAGGATACCGTTTTCATCCGGGATTGCTTCCGGGCGGGCTTACGGGCTTATTCCCATGACTATGTGCTGGGCGCCTGCGCCAAGGACAGCTCCACCTGGTTTTCCGGTTATCACGATAAGTATTTCTATGACTGGGGCGCGACAGTGGCCTGTGCCTTCCCCAAAGGAAAGCATTTTATCAAATGGTATTTTGCCCTGAAATTCCGAAAAAAGACCGGTGTGCCGGTTCGGTCCATCTTTCGTCAGATGAACCGGGGTATCCGGGGCTATCAAAAACTACAACCCTATTCTCAAGAGGAGAAGTATGTATGAATCATAACAGGAAACGGTTGCTTGCCACACTGCTTGCGCTGTTTTTAACGGCGTCGGGCTGTGCCCAGGAGGCTGCTCAAACACAGACAGAAACCAAAACGGAATCTCAGGCCGTGACGGAGCAGTCTGCTGCACCTTCTGATCCCGGTACGGTTCCTACGGAGCCCGGTGCTGTGGCACTGCCTACGAAATACATCGTGCTGAGCTACCCGGAGGAGATCGCAGACCGGGTCACAGTCAGCTATGAGGACCAAAAGGACGGCCAGGCGATCATCTTTACCACGGACATTACCGGAGAAAGCCTGGAGCTGTTCCGCTTCACCATCGGAAGCGCTGCGGATGCGGGCTATGTGCTGGGAACGCTGGAAGATCCTGATGCAGGATCCTTGACGGTCTGCGCAGACGTGAAGGATTATTCCAACGGCAATTTAGATCCCGATGTTTACAATGAACTGATCGACCTGCAGACCCGTGTGAACGATATCATCGTTCGGTTCCACGAAGACGAGCGCTTCGTGCCGAACGTTTAAGTTGCTGTGGGCTGTCGATGACCGACTCCCGGTGGCTTTGGATATGAAATTTTTTATAGGAGGAATCCATTTATGCGCAAAGCAATGAAACGGTCCCTGTCGCTGCTGCTGGCGCTGATCATGGTGCTATCTGTGCTTCCCGCCCAGGTATTCGCCGCTGAAGAAGCAGATCAGACCGGTACACAGGACCCCGTAAGCACGGATGTTTCCAGCCAGGAAGCCGCGATTACGGAAGAAACCGAAGAGGAATTTGAGGGTCACACCGTAGAGGTAATTCCCGCAGTTCCCGCTACCTGCACCACCTCCGGCCTCACCGAGGGCAAGAAATGCTCCGATTGCGGCGAGATTTTGGTTGCGCAGCAGGTCGTTCCCGCCTCCCACGGCGAGCTGGAGGAGGTAGAGCACCTGCCTGCTATGTGCGAGGTAGACGGTCACGAGAAGGGTATGCGCTGCTCTGTCTGCAAGAAGGTCGTCAGCGGCTGCGCCCGTCTGCCTGCTACCGGCCACAGCATGTACACCTACGAGGCAAAGGTTCCCACCTTTACCAAGCCCGGCTGGAACACTTATGAGAAGTGTGCCAACTGCGGTCTGTCCACTTATGAGGAGATCCCCATGCTGGACGCCCCCTACATTGACAACTACGAAGAATTCATTATGTACTTGTCTTTGCTGGAGGAGCTTGCCAATGAGTATGTGAAGACTAACCCGGGCAAGGACCCCCTGGCCCTGGTGATCAAGTACATCCGTACCGGTGTTGACCGCTACAACTCCGGCTCCTGGGGCATTATGGCCGGCTATGAAGACCGTGGCTTCCTGGAGTTCGTCAACGAGATGGAAGACATGATCAACAGCCAGATCGGTGATCCCGCAGGCATGATCAAGATCAGCGGCCTGAAGAACCTGCACAGCATTACCCTGCCCAACGGTGATGTAACCGATATCGGCCACATGTTCGGCACTATGGATATCAGCTACCACAACAAGGGCAGCCTCAACCACGCAGACGTTGCCGGCTGGTCCGGTGACCTGGTGGACCTGCTGGAGTTCTCCGACTTTTCCGGTGTGACCGGCACTGTGGAGGAGATGACCGCCGAGATCCGGAAGAACAATCTGCTGGTTACCCCTCCTGCGGATGTTGCGGGCTTCAATATCTACGATATGATCGGCGATATGGACGCACTGTATGTGATGAACTATCTCAACACTGTGGGTTACCATTTCGAGACCGGTACCGATGAGCTGACCGGCTTGGGCGGCATTATGCTCAACTACTTCACCCCCGAGCTGACCATGGAAAACCGTGCAGCCTTCTATCTGCGCAACCGTCTGGACGGTGTCAGCACCCGCACCGCAGTCCGTGAGGCCGTGTTTTTGGCATACTCCGGCAATAAGCTGATCTCCACCCTGGAAGGAACCCGGGATTTCAAGACCGAGAATATTACCGATCTGCGGAAGGCCTGCTGCTATGCTTTTGCTGACTATATCTGCCAGCTGGCAGGCGACTATGCCGAAACTCCGGAGAATCCTTACCTGACTACTTTCTCCACTGTCAGCTCTCAGCTGGCTCCCGGCGTTACCCAGGATATCAAGATGGGTACCACCACCTCCGATAACAAGCAGATCGTATACTATCTGGCAACGGCTGATATCACCAGAGACGATGTGGAGGTTTACGCCAACTACCACGCAAACGATCCCTCCCTGGGCTGGGAGATGTCCCGTGTCATCGACCAGGCCAATGCTGCACAGGAGCGCCACAGCGATCCTGAAAGCGAGCACTACATCCCCAACTACAATGTCATCGCCAGTGTCAACGGTGCCGGCTTCAATATGCAGACCGGCGAGCCCGGCGGTCTGCTGGTCATGGAAGGCATTGAGTATCATCCCATTAACACCAACGGCTTCTTCGGTATTCTGAAGGACGGCACCCCCGTCATTGGCACCACCGAGGAGTACAATACCATTTATAAAGGCCAGGTCCGGGATGCTATTGCCGGCTTCGGCGCTACCCTGGTCAAGGATGGCAAGATCGTTACCACCAACGGCGCCAGCCGCGCCAGCCGTACCTCCGTGGGTATTACCAGAACCGGTAAGGTAGTCCTGATGGTGGTCGACGGCAGACAGGAGCCCTGGTCCTGCGGTGCTGACTACGGCGAAATGGCTCAGATCATGCTGGAGGCAGGCTGTGTCCACGCCATCAACCTGGACGGCGGCGGTTCTACCACCTACGTTGCCCGCGCTGAGGGTGAAGAGGAGCTGGCAGTTCTCAACCGTCCCTCCGACGGCTATGAGCGTTCCGTCTCCACCTCCCTGATGATCGTTTCCACCGCTCCCAGCTCCACTGCTTTTGACCATGCTGTGCTGGAGACCGAAAACGATCTGTTGACCGTTGGTACCACTGTACAGCTGACCCCCAAGGGTGTCAGCGCTACCGGCAATAACGCCGAGCTGCCCGAGGGCTACACCTGGGCTGTGTCCGATGAAAGATGGGGCACTGTGACCCAGGACGGTCAGTTCACCGCTCTGAGAAACGGCTCTGTGGATGTGTTGCTGATGCTGGGCGACGAGATCCTGGGCAGCAAGACCATGACCGTGGTGATTCCCGACCTGGTGTATTTCACCAAGATCGGTGTGGATGCGGTTTACGGATCTTCCGTGACCCTGCCTATTAAGGCCCAGTATTTGGGCAAGGCCGTTGCCATCAACCCCAATGACATCACCTTTACCGTTGCCAATAGCAAGGCCGGTAAGATGGACGGTTTCAACTTCGTCTGTACCGACAACGAGAACTCCGGCATCAAGAATGTAAAGATCACCGCAACGCTGAAGAACAATAGCGATGCCAATTCCGCCTCTGTGACGGTATCTCTTTACAAGCAGGGTGAAATGTCCTTCGACTTTGATCAGGCTACCGGTGGTGACCGCACCCTGGCCTGGTACCGTACCGTATCCAATGCGGTGACCGAAGACAATCAGACCTACACGATTGTAGATCCTGCGCAGCCCATGGTCACCAGCTATACCCTGGCCATTGACATGACCCAGATCCCCATCCCCGAGCAGCTGGAGGATCTGACCTTTATGCTCCCCGGCAGTGATCTGGAAGGCGCCTGCGCATGGACCTTCCTGCTGCAGCTGGCACAGCGTATCAGCCCCATGAGTGAGATCACTGCCACTGTGGTCTTCGACCCCGATATGGATGTGGATATCAGTGGCTTGACCCTGGTCAATGAGTACTTCACCATTACCGATAAGCGCCTGGATGAAGAAAACAATACGGTGACCCTGGTCCTCAATTGGGTGAAGCAGACCCAGGCGATCGATCCGGAAACTGCCAACTCTCTGTGCATCGTCAGCGGTATCAAGCTGACTCCCAAGGAAGATGCAAAGTGGGACAGCAAGAACCGCATTGAGGTGGTTCAGACCGGTTCCATCAGCTATCGGATCTACATGCGCGCCAGCGCTTTGTACTCCTTCTCTCAGAAGGAAGAGAATCAGAAGACCTTTGGTCTGTATCCCTATGTTAACCCCGATGACTCCACCGATGCCGGCGGCTACTTCGCCAGCACCTATGCTGAGTTCACCGACGGTTACAACCTGGTCAGCGCCCTGAAGCAGGGCTGGATCAGTGAGGAAGGCGGCTTCGCCTACTACGAAAACGGTGTCAAGTGCACTGGCATCAAGGAAATCGACGGCTTCTACTACGACTTGGGCGAAACCGGTATCAATGCCGGTCAGACCAAGTACTCCGGTCTGCTGACCCAGGACGGCAAGCTTTACTATGCTTCTGCCGGTGCGCTCACCTCTGGCTGGCAGGCTATCGGCGAGGACTTTTACTACTTCGATACCCAGAGCTTTGCCGCCCACACCGGCAAGAGCAAGATCGGCGGTATCAACTATACCTTCGATGATACCGGTATCCTGGTCCGCGGCGAGTTTGTAAAGGTCACCGGCGGTGTCCGTTACTACTGGGCCGGACGTTACCTGGCATCCAGATGGATCGAGCTGGAGGAAGGCATTTACCGTGCTGACCACAACGGCTATGTGTGCTACGGCAACTACCCCGTTATCGAGGCAGGCCGTGAGTCCTGTACCTGGTGGGCCTTCGACGAGGTCACCGGCCTGCGTCAGGGCATCTGCGATGGCTTCATCCAGAGAAACGGCGAGCTGTACTACTGCGAGAACGGCGCTGTGTACTACGGTGCGGTTCAGACCGAGAAGGGCATCGTATTCTGCGGTACCAACGGTAAGCTGGTGGTCAACAACCAGTGCTATGTGGACGACAAGCTGGAGACCAAGGCCGGTCTGGAGAACGGCTTCTACTGGGCTGACCGTAACGGTATCCTTGTCAGCGACGGTTTTGTGACCATCAATGGCAATACCTACTACTTTACCGACTATGTCCGCGCCAAGGGCTTCACCAAGATCGGCGAAGACTACTACCTGTTCAATGCCGGTAATGGCGTGATGATCAAGGATGCCACCATGTGGGTGGATGTGAACTCCTACGGCATCAAGGCCGGTTACTACACCTTCCAGGCAGACGGCACCATGTATCTTCCTGATCCCGAGGGTCCCAAGGCTATCGTGGAGAAGGACGGAAAGCTCTACTTCACCATTGACGGCGTGACCCAGACCAACGGCCTGAACGCATTGGACGGCGCATACTACTACGCACAGCCCAACGGTGTCCTGGCAGTGAACACTGTGATCTACCTGGGCAGCTTCAATGACCTCATTGCTCCCGGCAGCGGCTACTTTGCCTTTGACGGTGAGGGTAAGCTCGTGAAGACCGGCTTTGTGAAGGGTACCAACGGATATACCTATTACTACAATGATTTGGTCAGAGCCAAGGGCTTTACCCAGATCGGTGAAAACTACTACTTCTTCAATGCCGGCAGCGGCGCGATGATGACCGATGTGACCCTGTGGGTGGGCGCCAATGCCTACGGTCTGGAGGCAGGCTACTACTTCTTCCAGGCTGACGGCACCATGTACGTGCCCGATCCCGAAGGCCCCAAGGCCATTGTGGAGAAGGACGGCAAGCTGTACTTCACCATTGACGGTGTCAATCAGACCAACGGTCTGAATGAACTGGACGGTGAGTACTACTACGCCTTCCCCGGCGGCACCCTGGCGGTGAACACCTCTGTTTACATCTACGACTTCAATGATCTGATGGCTCCCGGTGCCGGTTACTTCGGCTTCGACGGGGAAGGCAAGATGATCAAGACCGGTTTCGTGGATGCCACCAACGGCTATACCTATTATTATCATGACCTGGTCAGAGCCAAGGGCTTCACCCAGATCGGCGAGGATTACTACTTCTTCAATGCCGGCAGCGGCTATGTGATGAAGGATATGACCCTGTGGGTCGGTGCCAACAGCTATGGCATCAAGGCTGGCTACTACACCTTCCAGGCTGACGGCACCATGTACGTGCCCGATCCCAACGGTCCCAAGGCGATCGTGGAGAAGGACGGCAAGCTGTACTTCACCATCGACGGTGTCAATCAGACCAATGGCCTCAATGAGCTGGACGGCGAGTACTACTACGCCAACCCCAACGGCACCCTGGTGACAAATGCTGTGATCTATGTGGATCGCTTCAATGATCTCATCGCTCCCGGCAATGGCTTCTTCGCCTTCGACGGTGAGGGTAAGCTCGTGAAGACCGGCTTTGTGAAGGGTACCAACGGCTATACCTATTATTATCATGACCTGGTCAGAGCCAAGGGCTTTACCAAGGTTGGTGAAGACTACTACTTCTTCAATGCCGGCAGCGGCTATGTGATGAGCGATATGACTCTGTGGGTCGGCGCCAACAGCTACGGCATTAAGGCGGGCTACTACTTCTTCCAGGCCGACGGCACCATGTATGTGCCCGATCCCAACGGCCCCAAGGCTATCGTGGAGAAGGACGGCAAGTTGTACTTTACCATCGACGGTGTCAACCAGACCAATGGTCTCAACGAGTTGGACGGCGAGTATTACTACGCCAACCCCAACGGCACCCTGATCGTAAACGGCAATACCTATATTTCCGAGTTCAACGGTTTGATCGCTCCCGGTGCCGGCTACTTCGGCTTTGATGCTGAGGGCAAGCTCATCAAGACCGGCTTCGTGGCAGCCTCCAACGGCTACACCTATTATTACGATAATCTGGTCAGAGCCAAGGGCTTCACCAAGCTGGGTGAAAGCTACTACTTCTTCAATGCCGGCAGCGGCGCTATGATGAAGGATATGACTCTGTGGGTGGATCCCAACAGCTATGGCATCAAGTCCGGCTTCTACTTCTTCCAGGCAGACGGCACCATGTATGTGCCCGATCCCAATGGCCCCAAGGCTATCGTGGAGAAGGACGGAAAGCTGTACTTCACCATTGACGGTGTCAACCAGACCAATGGCCTCAACGAGCTGGACGGCGAGTACTACTACGCATACCCCAGTGGCATGCTGGCAGTGGGCACCAATGTGTATCTGTCCGACTTCAACGGACTGATCGCTCCCGGTGCCGGCTACTTCGGCTTCGATGCTGAGGGCAAGCTCATCAAGACCGGCTTTGTCAAGGCTTCCAACGGCTATACCTACTACTATGACAACCTGGTCAGAGTGAAGGGTCTTTACAAGATCGATGGGGAATACTATCTGTTCAATGCCGGTAACGGCTCCATGAGTGTCAACGCTAAGATGTGGGTGGACAGCAATTCCTACGGCGTAAAGCCCGGCTTCTACAACTTTGACAGCGAAGGCAAAATGATCCAGGGCTAAAAGCCCCGATCCGGCGGCAGGGGGAACTTCCCCCTGCCCGTCGGAAAGACAGAAAGGAAGGGTGCTATGGGGATCAAACGAAAAATCGGCGGGATCTTATACTATACCCTCGCCAAGCACCTTCCCAGGTCCTACTCCGGCTTTCGCTTCGGGCAGACCCTTCTGCGCCGTGCCTGCGGAAAGCTTATGCTCCGCCACTGCGGAAAAAAGGTGAATATCGAATATAATGCGGTATTCTCCCCAAAGGTGTCCCTGGGGGATTATTCCGGCATCGGCGTCAATGCCAAGATCTATGGCAGCTGCACCATCGGCGATTATGTGATGATGGGGGAGGATTGCACCGTCATTACCCGCAACCATCGCTATGACCGGACGGATATCCCCATGATGCACCAGGGCTTTGAGGAAGAAAAGCCCGTGACCATCGGTAACGACGTGTGGATCGGCGACAGAGTGACGATCCTTCCCGGTGTGCAGATCGGGGACGGCTGTGTGATTGCGGCAGGGGCTGTGGTCACCAAAAGCATCCCGCCCTATGCCATCGCCGCCGGTGTTCCGGCAAAGGTCATCCGCTTCCGAAGGGAAGTGGAGTAAAATAACACGCACCCGCAGGGTGGAATGTGAAAAGAGGAAGGACCATGCTTGGGAAGATCATAGCCAGCTACAAAAAACTCCAGGCACCGGTCAAAGCCTCTCTGTGGTTTCTGATTTGCGGATTCCTGCAAAAAGGCATCTCCATGCTCACCACTCCCGTGTTTACCCGGATCATGACCGAGGCGGAGTATGGCAGATACAGCGTTTACAACTCCTGGCTGGGCTTGGTCCAGATCATCGTATCTTTGAATTTGGCCCATGATGTCTACACCCGCGGCCTTGTGAAAAATGAGGAAGATCAGGACCGGTTCTCCTCCTCCATGCTGGGCCTGTCCACTGCCTGTATCCTCCTTTGGAGCGCATTGTATGTTATCTTCCATAAGGCCATCAACAGCCTTCTGGAAATGTCCACCCTCTTGATGGCAGCCATGCTGCTGGAGATTTGGGCCCACAGTGTTTACCAGTTCTGGGCAAACCGGGAACGGGTCCATTACCGCTACAAAAAACTGGTGATCGTCACCCTGGCCTATGTGATCCTGCGGCCCCTTTTGGGCGTTGTCTGTGTGATGCAGGTGGAAACCTGGCAGCAGACGGAGGCACGGGCGGTTACCTCCACTCTTGTGCAGCTTTTGCTGTTTGCCGGGCTTTATCTTTCCCTTCATAAAAAGGGACGGCAGTTCTTCAGCAAAAAATACTGGGGCTATGCGCTGCGGTTTAATTTGCCTCTGATCCCCCATTATCTGTCCCAAACTCTTTTGAACCAGTCCGACAGACTGATGATCGACCGGATCTGCGGTCCGGCGGATGCAGCCTACTATTCCGTGGCCTACACCATTGCGATGGTATTGCTGATCGTCAATACCTCCGTGTCTGCGACCATGAATCCCTGGATCTATAAAAGCCTGAAGGCCGGGGAATACAAAAAGATCGGAAAGGTATCCTATTGCGTGATGGCCCTGGTAGCGGGGCTGAACCTGACCATGGTGCTGTGCGCACCGGAGATCCTGCATCTTATGGCCCCGGACAGCTATCAGGCGGCCCTTTGGGCGATCCCGCCGGTGGCGGTGAGCGTGTATTTCTCTTTCCTATATAATTTGTTTGCCACCTTCGAATTTTATTACGCAAAGACCCATTATGTGACCATCGCATCCATTGCCGTTGCGGCCCTGAATTTGGGCCTGAATGCCATTTTTATTCCGAAATTCGGCTTTCTCGCGGCTGGCTATACCACTCTGGTATGTTTTATTTTGTGTGCCATCGCCCACTACTGCTTCCTGCGCAAGCTTACGAGGCAGTTTATTCCGGGCGTTTCCCTATATCGCCTCAGGATCGTTTGGGGACTGGGGCTGGGCCTTATGGCCGGTGCGGCATTGATCATGCTGCTGTATGAAACGGTTGTGATCCGCTACAGCTTGCTGCTGCTTATGGGACTTTTGGTCCTATGGAAGCGCAAATGGCTGATGGATTTGCTGGCCATCTTCAAAAAATGATCGCCGGAGGAAACCATGAAGCGAATTCTCATTGTCAATAATAATATGCACATCGGGGGCGTACAAAAGGCCCTGGTGAGTCTGCTTTGGAACCTACCGGCAGATTTTGAGGTGACGCTTCTGTTGTTTTCTCCAACGGGAGAATGCCTCAAACAGATCCCACCCCATGTCCGGGTGATCCCGGTGAAGTCTGCTTACCGATATTTGGGCCTTCCCAGAGCCCAGACCCGGAGAAAATGGGACAAGCTTTGCCGAAGCTTCTTTGCGGCGGTGACCCGGGTATTTGGGTGCCATTTGGCGGTTGGCCTTATGAGTTTGGGTCAAAAGAAGATCAAAGGCTACGACATTGCCATTTCCTATCTGCACAATGCTGGAAATAAGCTGTTTTACGGCGGCTGCAATGATTTTGTGATCAAGCATGTTTCTGCAGAGAAAAAAATCACCTTTTTGCATTGTGATTATCTTCTTTGCGGTGCAAATACCCCCCAAAACCGAAAGCTGTACGAAAAGTTTGATGCCATTGCTGCCTGCTCGGGCGGCTGCGCAGAGGCCTTTGTGCAGGCAAACCCCCATTTGCGGGAAAAGGTTTTGGTAGTACCCAACTGCCACCGGTTTGACCAGATCCGCCGATTGGCGGAGGAAGCGCCGGTGAAGCTGCCCCAGGATCGGGTTAATGTGGTTACCGTAGCCCGGCTGGGAAAGGAAAAGGGTGTGGAACGCGCCCTGAAAGCCATCGCAATGCTTCCCAATAAAGATAAGCTTCATTACCATATTATTGGAGATGGGGTACAGATGCCCTTAGTCCGTGATACCATTGACCGGGAGCGGCTTTCCGATACTGTCACGCTATACGGAATGCTGGAAAATCCCTATGGATATCTCCGGGCAGCAGACCTTCTGTTGATCCCCTCCTACAGCGAGGCGGCACCTTTGGTGATCGGAGAGGCCGCCTGCCTGGAAACCCCGATCTTGTCTACGGAAACATCTTCCGCCCGGGAGATGATCGAAAAGACCGGCTTCGGCTGGGTGTGCGAAAACTCGGAGGAGGCTATGACTGCCGCATTGCAGGCCCTTTTGGAGAACCCCAAAATGTTGAAGTCGAAAAAAACGACCCTGTCAGAAAGCCCCGTTACCAACGAAAAGGCAGTGAAGCAGTTTCTTTCGCTTATGAATATGTAATTTCCGCGTATGCGTAGGGTGGGGGCTTGCCCCCACAGCAGAACCGAGACCCGGTGAGGGCAAGCCCCCACCCTACGATGGCTTGGCGTGTTTCGGAGAGATCCGATTCTTACAGGAAAGGGAGTGAGCAAGATTCCTGTAAATAAGAAAAATGTAGTACTGTGCATTATCGTTGCATTATTACTATGCATCGCACAGATCACGGGAAATACCTTGCTGATCCTGGGCTGTATTGGTATTTATGTTATTATGGTTGCCAGGTGCTGTATTCAGGACTTCACGCTGCCGATCCTGCTGTTTTTTCTGCCCTGGTCGCCCATCATCCGAACGGACCCGGAAAGCGTTTCCTTTTATACCCTGACGCTGGTGATGGTTTGCCTGATCAGTGTGATCAAAAAACGATTTGCTTTTCGAAAATATCAGATCAAGGCTGGTATTATCCTACTGTTTCTAACCCTGCTTTCCAAGCTTCTGGACGCAAGCGGTCTGACCTTCGCCTACGTGGCCTTTCTGATGATGATCGTCTTCTTCCCCGTAGTGAAGGAGGAGGTCTATAAAAACAAATACGATTTTTATCAGGCGGCGGTATTTTTTGCACTGGGCGTTATCATTGCTTCCATCTGTGCGTTGAGCTTTGCCCAGTATCCCAATATCGGGAGATTTATCCGGGTGGATGCATACCTTACCATTATCCGCCGCAGTGGCTTCTACGGAGATGCCAATTTCTATTCAGCACAAGTGCTGGCGGCATTGGCGGGGGTCCTTTCCCTGATCATCCGGGAGGAAGGACAGGGACGCCGGTTGTTTCTGGGGGTGCTGATCCTTCTGCTGGCTTATTGCGGATTACTCTCCGGCTCCAAGTCCTTTGTACTTGTGGTTGTGGTTGTGGTGGTGATTTGGATCGTTGCGATCCTGAAAATGCGTGGCAGAGCGGGACTAAAGATCGTTTTGATCCTGACCATGGCAATGCTTGTTGCCTACATTGCCACTTCGGCACTCTTTGGCGGATTGATCCAGGTGCTTTTGACCCGATTCTCCGGCGCCAACGATCTGGAATCCTTTACCACCGGCCGTATCAGTCTATGGGAAACCTATTTGACAGCCGTATTTTCCGATATTAAGGTGTTTTTTCTGGGCAAGGGTTATGTCAGCTCCCTGGTTGGAGAATTGGCTTCTCACAGTACGCCGATCCAGATCCTTTATCAGCTGGGTGTTTTGGGTACGCCGGTTCTTTGCTACTGGGTCGTCTGCTTCTACCGCAGAGCCTATCGGGTGGAGCGGCGTCGCCGGATGTTTGACCTGAAGATCCTCATCGTGTCCGTAGGGTGCTTCTTACCCTGGATGGCCATTGATGTGTTATTCTTTGATGAGTTTTTCTTGCTTCAGTGGTATGTACTGCTGGCACTTAACAGGCAGTCGGGGCCTGTAACGAGAATAGAAACCCGTACGGAGGTTAGTTATGGAAGAGAGAATGAAAAATAATTCGGATGTTTCGGAGGTTACCTTTAAGCGCCTTATGGATGCGCTCCTGCATAAGATATGGTTGGTACTCCTTTCATCCGTTGCAGGTGCGCTGATCGTGTTTGCCATCACCTATTTTCTGATCACTCCTGAGTATCAGTCTTCTGTGATGTTCTATGTGAACAACAGCTCCATTTCTGTGGGCGGAGCCTCTTTAAGCATTGACTCCAATGACATCTCCGCCTCCAAGAGCCTGGTCAATACCTATATCGTCATCCTCAATACCGAGGAGACCCTGAATGCGGTCATTGACTATGCCGATGTAGATAAGCGGTATTCCCAGGTACAGAACATGCTGGAATCGGAGGCCGTGGGCGACACGGAGGTATTTAAGGTGGTGGTCACCTCCACGGATCCGGAGGAAGCCAATCGGATTGCCGATGCCATCTCCTATATCCTGCCGAAACGGATCTCCAATATCGTGGAGGGCACCTCTGCAAAGATCGTTAACCATGCATTGCTGCCGGCAACACCCAGTTCCCCCAGCTTTGTGATGAACACCCTGATCGGCTTCCTGCTGGGCTTTGTGCTGTCCGCCGGTCTTGTGATCATGCAGGAAATGATGGATGTGACCATCCGCAAGGAAGAGGACCTGGAGCAGGTCTGCAGACTTCCCATTTTGGCCCAGGTGCCGGATATGAACAACTCCGGCAAGGGCGGCTCCTACTACGGACACGGTTCTTCCAAGGGAAAGAAAAAGTACGGCGCCTATTCGGCTGCCAAACGTGCCCCCAATCAGATGGGGGTTATTGGACCGAAGATCGGCTTTGCGGCTTCGGAGGCCTACAAGCTGCTGCGTACCAAGCTGCAGTTCTCCTTCTCCGATGAGAAGGATTGCCGTGTGATCGGCGTTTCCAGCGCCCTCAGCGGTGAAGGTAAGAGCTTGACCTCGGTCAACCTGGCCTACACCCTGTCTCAGCTGGATAAGAAGGTGCTGCTTGTGGACTGCGATATGCGCCGCCCCACCTTGGCAGAAAAGCTGGGTCTTTTGAAGCAGCCCGGTCTTTCCAGCTATTTGACCCGGCAGTCCTATCTCAATGATCTGATCCAGGTGTGCGGTCTGAAGGAAAACGAAAAAGCCTTCCATGTGATCTCCGCAGGTCAGACGCCCCCCAACCCCATTGAGCTGCTCAGCTCTGAGAGAATGAAAAAGGCGCTGGCTGCCATGCGGGAAGCTTACGACTATGTGATCCTGGACCTGCCTCCTGTGGGTGAGGTCAGTGATGCCCTGGCAGTTGCCAAGGATACGGACGGTATGCTTTTGGTGGTACGCCAAAACTACTGCGACCGGATCGCTTTGGCAGATACTGTTCAGCAGTTTGAATTTATCCAGAGCAGAATGCTTGGTGTGGTATTCAACTGTACCAGCGAAAACAGCGGTCATTACGGAAAGGGCTATTACAAGCGCTACTATCGCCGCTATTACCGCCGGTACTATCGCCGGTATGATACCGTTCCCGCTGCACCTCCCGTGGAGGATAATGAGGAGCCCCGCCTATGATGACCCCGGTGGATTTTCACAGCCATATCCTTCCCTGTGTTGACGATGGAAGCAAAAGCCTGGAACAGTCCCTGGAAATGCTTTCTGTGGAACGGGAGCAGGGCGTTTCCTGTGTGGTAGCGACCCCCCACTTCTATCCGCAGCACGATCAGATGGAGGCATTTTTGGATCGCCGTGCCCGGGCTTGGGATACGTTGAAAAGGGAACTGGATCAGCACCCCGAGCTTCCCCAGGTTCGCCTGGGTGCAGAAGTCCACTACTTCCGCGGCATCAGCAGCTGCGACGACTTGCGCAAGCTGACCGTGGATGGGGGAGAATATGTTCTCATAGAAATGCCCCATTCTTCCTGGACGGAGGATATGTACCGGGAGCTGGAGCGGATCTATATTAAATGGGATCTGATCCCCATCATTGCCCATGTGGACCGTTACCTTGGCAGATTCCGAACCTACGGGATCCCGGAACGGCTCTCAGCCCTTCCGGTACTGGTCCAGGCCAACGGAGAATTCTTCCTGCGCAAACGCTCCCAGGCAATGGCCATCCGGATGGTCCGGGATGAGCAGATACACCTGCTGGGTTCTGACTGCCACAATCTGACGGACAGACGTCCTAACCTGGCAGAAACGGTAAGCCTGATCGAAAAACGTCTGGGTGCGGAAGCCCTGGAGCGGATCGCGCAATACCAACAAACCGTATTACCCACACTTTCGTGTGAATAATAAAAACCTATTTTTTGGAGATGACGAATATGAAGAAGTTAATTAGCTTACTGATCGTATTGGTGCTGTGCCTTGGCATGGTCGCCACCGCCTCCGCTAGCGAGAATGAGTTTGTTCCCAGCATTACCTACAAGCCCACTCCCGAGATCGTCCCCGTTGTGGGCGAAGACGGCGAAGAGTACATTGGCATCATCCGGGATGCCGAAGGCAATATCCTGGACTATGTAGGCCATGGCTGTATCCTCATTACCCCCGTTGCCCATATCTGGGACGAGGATATTGTGGTTCCTGCCGATGTGGAGCGCCTGCTGCGCTTTGTCTACGAGGGCCTGACCGAGGGCGACATGGAGATCCCCTACGAGAAGCATGAAGCCGGCCTGGATCCTGAGAACATGGTGATCCATGACCTGTTTGATGCCAGATGGACCTGCGAGGAGCACCGTGCCATGATCGAGCAGCCCGGCGTGACCCTGGAGATCACCTTCGAACTGAAGGTGGATGCCGACATCCTTCTGTTTGTGACCACCTACGACGAGGAAGCCGACGAGTGGGAGCCCATTGTTAAGAACGAAAACAACGGCGACGGTACCGTGACCTGTGTCTTCGAGCATCTGTGTGCCATTGAGTTCTCCTCCGAGATCGAGCACCTGGCACAAACCCCCACTGAGCCCGTGGAGCAGAAGGACGAGTGTTCCCTGCTGTGGCTGTGGATCCTGCTGCTGGTTCTGGCAGTGGTGGCTGTGATCGTGGTCCTGATCGTTCACAAAAAGAGAAGCAAGAAGTCCACAACCGTGTAATGCCGCAGATGAGACAGGATGCACAGTATGAAAAAAAAGCGTAGTTTTTTTGGCAGCATTTTCACCATTCTCATCCTGCTTGCACTGGTTGGGTGTATCGTGTTTTTCGGCATGAAGATTTTGGAATCCACCGTGCTGAAGCCCCAGTCGGAGCCGGCGGAAACCCACCCCAGCCGTACCATTACCAGAAACGGCGTGGATTATTATCCCCGTCAGGATATCACCGTGATCATGGTGCTGGGTATTGACCAGGAAGGCCCCATCGAATCCAGTAACTATTACCGCAACTCCGGTCACGCCGACAGCGTGATGCTGCTGATCTTTGACCAGAGCAATGAGGAGTGCAAGGTATTGTATCTGGACCGAGACACCATGCTGGATATGACCAAATTGGGTGTAAAGGGCGAATATGCCGGCACCACCTACGGTCAGCTGGCCCTGGCCTATACCTATGGAAAGGGCCTGGAGGACAGTGCGGAAAATGTAAAGTCCACCCTTATGAATTTCCTCCACGGTCTGCATGTTGATTACTACATCGCTATGAATATGGATGCCATTCCCATTCTCAATGATGCGGTGGGTGGTGTCACGGTTCACGTCACCGATGATTTCTCCCAGGTAGACCCCTCGATCACCATGGGTGAATTGAAGCTTACAGGGGATCAAGTCATTGATTATGTCCGTACCCGTAAAAACGTGGGCGATCAGAAGAACGTAACCCGTATGGAGCGTCAGAAGGACTATGTAGACGGCTTCCTGGATGCACTCTATACCAAAGAGCATGAGGATCTGGACTTCTTGTCCAACCTCTATGAGGATATCTCCCCTTATATCGTTACCGACTGCTCCTTAAATGCCCTCACTGGCATTTTGGATCGGTACCTGGATTACCATTTGGTAGGCGCGGTTTCCGTAGAGGGTGAGAGCTATGTGGTAGATGGCCACTACGAGTTCCATGCGGACGAAGAAAAGCTGGACGAACTGATCGTGGAGCTGTTCTACGCCCCCATTAACCCCTAATAATACAGCCGGGTCCCATCACCGAGGCAATATCATTCAGCTAAGAAATGTTGTCATCCCGACTACGCTCGGGATGACAGCCTAACTTAACGATATTACTTCACCGAAGGGGCCAAGATAGAGAAACTCCCGGAAGGATGTACCAATGAAAGACGGATTGATCTTTGAAAATGACGAACTGATCTATTATAAAAACGGTGAGCCATACCATGCCGGTGTGGTGAAAGACGGTGAGGATATTTACTATATTACCTCCCATGGCCGTGCCATCAAGGGTCAGCACGTGATCCACCGGGAGATGACCAACGGAATTTTGGAGCGTGGTGTGTACACCTTTGGTGAGGATTACAAGCTGATCCCAGGTTCCTTTGTTCCCCCGGAAAAAAGAAAGAAAAAACACAAAAAGCGTTCGAAAGCTTCCAAAAGGAAGGCAAGAATACCCCATTTTAAGGGGAAGACCCTGGCCGCCTTTGGCATGATGCTGGCGGTTTTGCTGGTTTTGCTGATCATTCCCCATTTGATCGACAGCGCGGAAGAGGATACCCCTGCCACTGTGGACCGTTCTGGGGAGGAATTCTACCTGCCGGAATTTGAGGAGGTCCTTCTGTGCTCCAATGCAGCCAAGCAGCTCTATGACGGGAAGATCACCGCCGAGGCTGCGGTGGCGGACGGTGCCGCTTACCGGCCCTTGAGCTTTGATTATTCCCTGAAGGGCTCCGGAGGCAGCTTGTATCTGAGCGAGGATGTGGATATGGAAAACGCCCGGAAGTATATTCTTCCCGGCAATGCCACCCGGATCCTGATCGACAATTTGAAAACCGATACCACCTATTACTGGGAAGTTCGCACGGCCCAGGATCAGTATGCCGGTCAATTCCAAACGGCGAAGTCTACCCGGTTTTTGTCCATCCCCGGTGCGGAAAACACCCGGGACATTGGCGGCTATGTGACCCAGGACGGAAAAACCGTGAAGCAGGGAATGCTGATCCGTGGCTCGGAGATCGACGGCCTGGTGGAAAAGAATTATTTCATTCCCAAAGACCAGGTGGAGTCTGTACAAAAGACCTTCGGTTTCGTCTATGAATTTGATCTGCGGGGGAACAGCTTGTATACGGGAGATTACAAATCCCGGCTGGGAGACTCCGTGGAGCATAAATTCTATGGGGCGCCCCAGTACGGGCAGGTCTTCAGCCATGAGTACCAGATGTCCTTGAAGGAGATCTTCACAGACCTGGCAAAGCCGGAAAACTATCCTATGTATATGCACTGCACCTACGGTGCTGACCGTACGGGAACGGTGATCTTCCTGCTCCAGGGCATACTGAATCTGTCCGAGGAGGAGATGATCCGGGAATTCCGGCGTACCGGATTTACGGATTATACCTTTGGCCGCTCCAATTCTATGGACGTGGTCATTGAGGGTTTCAATGCCTACGAGGGAGAAACTCTCCAGGACCGGATCATCCGCTTTCTGATAGACGAGGTGGGTGTCACTTACCATCAAATTGAATCCATCCGTAAGATCCTGCTCACAGAATCCTAAGATTACTGGGCCGTGCTGCTTACAGCACGGCCCAGCTCTTTTAAGATATTGGAGATAGTGAAGATATTAAAGATATGGAAGATATCCAATATCTTACTATCTTTAATATGGTCTGCCTTGTGTTCTGACAAAAATTTTGCCACAAGATACTGTGTACTCACAAAATTTGACGGTATTTTTCTGCAAAAATCTCAATGACTCCCGGATTGTACCTGGGGATGGAATATGGTATAATGAATTGAAATATGACAGAAAGAGGCCGAGTATGCTATTTGCTGACCTGAATCTCAATAAAATACAATTACAAAAGCTTTTGGGTACAGCCGACAGCGACGCGGCGCTGCTGTACCTGTACATTTCCTGCGGCAATCCTCCGGAAAATGCCGTTTCCGATCTGCATATCAGTGCAGCCCGGTACGCCAGTGCGGAAGCTATGCTCCGTCGTCTGGACTTGTGGCCCCAGGTGCAGAAGTTGCCCCTGCCGGTGGGAGAGCGTCCCCGGTATACCGAGGAGGATGTGATCCGTGCCGGGCGCGATCCGGAATTTTCTGCCCTTTACGGAGAGGTCCAGCGCTTGCTTGGCAAACAGCTGACCACTGAGGAGCTGAAGATCCTTTTGGGCTTTGTCCGCTATTTGGGGATGGAGCATCATACGGTGTCCATGCTGGTGAGCTTCTGCATTCAGCGTGTCCGCTACAAGGGCGGCAGCCGCAACCCCTCGTTACGTTCCATTGAAAAAGAGGCCTATGCCTGGGCGGAGTTGGGGATCCAGACGGTGGAGGAAGCTGTGGCATATATCAAGACCCAGTGGGCGCAAATGGACCGGATGGCAGGCATAATGAAGATCCTGCAGATCCGGGGCAGAAATCTCACCCCCGGAGAGGAAAAATTTGCAAAGCAGTGGCTGGAATGGGGGCTGTCGGATGACCTGATTGCCGAGGCCTATGACCGTGCTTGCCTGAATACCGGCAGCCTCAACTGGCGGTATATGAACAGGATCCTCACCTCCTGGTATGAGGCCAACTACCAAACGGTCCAGCAGGCCCTGGAGGGTGACCGGAATCGGAACAAGAATAAGCCCAGAACGCTGGATGATGATGAGCGTGCGGCTTTGGCAAAAATGATGGAGGGCTGATATGGGATACAGTGCAGAGGTGGTCCGTCGAGCAAGTCAGCGACTTGCCGAGGCCAAAAATGAAAAAGCAATGCAGACCCGTGCCAAATTGCAGGAGGTCTACCGGGAGCTGCCCCGGGTGCGGCAGATCGACAGCCTGCTGATCAAGACCATGGCCCAGGCAGCAAAGGCGGCACTGTCTCCGGAGGGGGAGGCTGCCATGGCGGCGGCCCGACAGGAGAATCTGGTTTTGCAGGCGGAGCGGACCCAGCTGATCACCCAGCGGTTCGGTGCCGGATATCTGGACGAGACTCCGGTCTGTGACCGGTGCAGCGGAGCGGGCTATTTGGGAAGTACCATGTGCCACTGCCTGGAGGCTTTGTGCGCCCAGGAGCAGAAAAAGGAGCTATCCCTTCTTAGCTGCGGACAGAGCAGCTTCCGGGACTTCCGGCTGGACTATTATCCCGATGTGGTGGACCCCAATACCGGGTACAACCCTCGGCAGATCATGGAAAAGACCTTCGAATACTGTGTGCAGTATGCCCGGAATTTTAACACCCAGGCACCAAACCTGCTGTTTTCCGGCAATACAGGGCTGGGTAAGACCTTCTTGTCTGCCTGTATTGCGGGAGCGGTCACAGAGGCAGGGTTTTCCGTCGCCTATGAAAGCGCCCCCCATTTGTTCTCTAAGCTGGAAAAGGCCCGGTTTACCGATGATCCGGAGCTTCGCCGCCAGGCGGAGCAGGAGACCCGGAAGTATACCCAGTGCGATCTGATGATCATTGACGACCTGGGTACGGAAATGGGCGGTCAGTTTGTGACTGCAGCCCTGTATGCCCTGGTCAATGACCGGCTTTTATTGGGCAAGCCCACCATTATTTCCACCAATCTTGCCAATGAGGAACTGGAAAAACGCTATTCCATGCAGACCCTGTCCCGGCTTCGCGGACAGTATAAGCGCATTCCCTTCATCGGGGAGGATATCCGTGTTTTGAAAAACCGGGGGTTTTAACATGCACTTTGGCATTTTGTTTGATTTGGACGGTACCCTATTGGATACCCTGGGAGATATCCATGGGGCGGTGAATTATACTATGAGACGGTTCGGACTGCCGGAAAAGACCCGGGAGGAGGTCCGCAGTGCCATTGGACATGGGGTCCTGCACATACTGGAAAAGGTGTCCGAGGGCACCGGTGCAGATCCGCAGGAGCTGGTGCAGGTGTATAAGCCCTATTACGACGCCCATTGCCTGGATACCACAGCGCCGTACCCCGGAGTCATGGAAATGCTGAATACCTTGTCCGCACGCTACCCGGTGGCGGTGGTGTCCAACAAGCTGGACGACCAGACCAAGGCAATTTGCAGCCGATTCTTCCCCGGGGTGTATGCTTTGGGTCAACGGGATGGGATTCCCGTAAAGCCTGCGCCGGATATGCTCCATATTGCCATGAAGGAGTTGGGGATCAGCCGGGGTGTTTTTGTAGGCGACAGCGATACCGATGTGCTGTCCGCAAAAAACGCGGGGCTTCCCTGCCTGAGTGTCCTTTGGGGCTTCCAGGATCGGGAGTATTTGCAGAGCGTGGGGGCAACCTGCTTCTGCCAAACTGCGGAAGATATTTTGAAATGGATGGAAAACTACGAACATGGCCAATGAATTCTATGCCCTGATGGGCAGAATGCGCTATATTACCCGCTGGGGACTGATGCGCAATACCTTTTCAGAAAATATCCAGGAGCACAGCCACCAGGTTGCAGTGCTGGCCCATGCCCTGGCCCTGATCCGCAGAGATATTCTCAAGCTGGATGGACCGGACCCGGATAAATGCGCTGTGGCGGCGCTGTACCACGATGCCTCGGAGATCCTCACGGGAGATCTGCCCACCCCCATTAAATATTATAACCCTTCTATTAAGGATGCGTATAAGCAGGTGGAGCACGTGGCGGCAGACCGGCTTTTGGAAATGCTTCCTCCGGAGCTGAAGGACAGCTATACCCACTTGGTCCATGAGGATGACCCGGAGGTTTTGCCCACTGTGAAGGCGGCAGACAAGCTGTCGGCCTATATCAAATGCGTGGAGGAGCAAAAGGGCGGCAATACGGAGTTTGACTCCGCCGCGAAAGCCACTATGCAAGCCATGCAGGCAATGAAATTGCCGGAACTGGATTGGTTCATCGAGCATTGCCTTCCGGCCTTCAGCCTGGACCTGGACCAGCTGTAAAGGGTGCAAAATTGACCGCTTCCTGAAGGTATAAAAAACGATGCCGGTATCAACGGGGCTTGTTGATACCGGCATATTACGTTTATACTGTATCACTGTACCACCAGTTCCACGATCACCTTGGCGGTCAGCAGGAGCAGTACGGTAATGATCACGGGACGGACGATCTTCGCGCCGTTTTTGATGGTCAGACCGGCGCCCAGGTATTGACCGGCCATGGAGAACACAGCCGCCAACAGACCGATGGGGACCAGGACTTTTCCTGCGGTCAGGGAGGTGACCAGGGCGCCCACATTGGAGCTCAGATTCACCAGTTTTACATTGCCGGAGGCACTGCGCAGGTCCATTTTTCCCAGTACGCAGAAAACCAGCAGCAAAAATGTGCCGGTACCCGGCCCATAAAAGCCGTCGTAAACACCGATGAGCAAAGAAGCACCCCAAACGATGCTCCGCCGTTTCCAGGGAGCCATGGGCCGTTCTGTTTCAGGCAGAGTCCGCTGGCGCAAAAGCACAAAGGCTACCACGGGAAGGACTGCCAAAAGCATATATTGTAAGTACTTTTCCGGTACCATCAGCTGTAACCGGGTGCCGAAATGGGCGCCGACCAGGGCACAGACGATGGATACCACCGCAAGCTCCCATTTGACAAAGCCGTTTTTAATATACCGGACAGTGGAGGCCACTGTGCCGATGCACGAAGACATTTTGTTGGTGCCCAGGGCGTTGTGAGCCGGAAGACCGGCGAACAGATAGATGGGCAGAGAAATAATGCCGCCGCCACCGCCAATGGCATCCACAAACCCTGCGGCAAACACGCCCACGCAAATCAGCGCCACCATCCAAATGGAATATCCGAAAAGCTCCATAGGGATCCCTCCTGAAATAATTTTTCCTATCATAGCACATATAGAACGATTCTTCAACCTTGACGGGAGGAAGAAAATGTGATATGATTCCCAAAGACGCCGCTGTGGTGGAATAGGTAGACACCAGGGACTTAAAATCCCTTGAGGGCAACCTCGTACCGGTTCAAGTCCGGTCAGCGGCACCAATACAGACGACCCTTTGGGGTCGTCTTTTTTGGTGCCACTGACCGTGACTTGAACCCATTTTAATGCAAGTGTCCGGTGGACACTTGCTGCCACCAGTTCAAAAACTGGTGGCTACAATAATTTTTGCCCGTCCCACGCAAGGGCAAAAATGCAAATCGAGTCCGGGGAGCGAGGGGAGCGCTGCCGGTGGCAGATACAGCGACCCGAGCGAGTGGCAGCGGTCGGTGTGCAACGCAGCCGCGCCGTCGGCAAGGCGCACACCGGGCACCGCAACAGGGCACCGGCACCAAATAATGACCATCATTGCGTATCACAATGATGGTCATTATTTTTATGCCGGTAACGGGACATAAGAAAAAAGCCTTGCTATCTTTGGGTAGCAAGGCTTTTTTGTAAAAATAGGGGGCAAGCAGATACACCGACTTGGTTCTGCACGGCCTACTGCCGGTGTTTGCTAAATATATGGTTGCTTTTACAGGATCACGCGCAGAATAAAGATATTATCTTGCAGGGAGAACTGACATTTGCCGCCCAGCTTTTCGGTCATGTACAGGATGCTTTGGGTACCGTAGCCGTGGTTTTCCTTCGAGGTCATCGGCATTTGGTTTACATAATCCCATTCCGGAGCGGTGCCAAAGGGGTTTTTCACCGACAGCAGAAGTTTTCCATCAGAATGTTTCAACATCACTTTGATCTGCCGGGATTCCTCCGCCAATCCGATTTGCGCATTGACTGCGTTATCCAAGGCGTTCGATAAGATGGATGAGAACATGATCTCATCTACGAAAATCTCCTCCAGGGCAATATCTGCCTGGAACGAGATCCCTGTGTTACGGCATTTGCTTTCGTAATTGGAAAGAATGTAGTTCAAGGTGTCGTTTTGGCAATACCGGTGCAGCGAAATGGAATCGACCTGGGCTACATAGCCGGATATGAGGCTGCGTGCATGCTCCAGATCGTTTTGCTCGATGCTCAGTGCCAAATTGCTGAGCATCAGGCGCATATCATGACGGAGTATGCTGGTTTCCAAATTACTTTTTTTGATCGTTTCGATTTCCTTCGACTGCTGCTGGACGGTAATCTCGATCATTTCGTTTTTGCGCTGGGCCTGCATTTTCCGCTCGTATTCGCGATAGTAGACGATGCAAAAGACCATAAATGCAACGCAAAGGAAAAATGCCAAAAATTCAGAAGCCAAACGGTAGTGGACATCCCACAGGTTCGTATAGATGCCCACGATGTAATCAAACAGGTAATACACAAATGGCACACAACTGAAAATGAGTATGCTGCGGTTATCCTTGTTGAATATTTCGCAAATCAGCTTTGCAAAGTAGCGAAGGATCAATAAGGCTGTGAGGAGCGCCACCGCAATCCGCACGCACCAGCCAATTGTGGGATTTTCCGTCAAGGCATCAACCAACAAGCCGAACCATTTGGAGGGTTGACAGCACAGGTACGCCAAGCAGATCGACGCCAGAGCGGTAGAAAGCCGCTTGCGATAGATTGCGCACAGCAGAACGGCTAACAGGGCATGGACGATCAGAGGATACAACTTCCAAACCAAGTCCTCGCCGAACAGAAACAGTGCGGTCAACTGGGGGATTCCGCAGGCGGTGAAAATCAAAGCCGTGATCCCAATGTTCTTTTTCGAAAAACGCACACCGCAGAAAGCGGCGGACAAAATAACACCCCAGAGAAGCGTCAGGGCGTGGTGTATGTAGAAAAGAATCGTATCGATCACAGATCATCGCCTGCCTTTCCGAAAATTACGCGGAAATAAGAAGCTTCAAAGCTTTTCTGACAGCTGCGGGAGAGCGGGATATGGCGGCCTGACTGCATGAAAATTTCGGCATGGGAGTAGCTACCGATGTGGTGAATATTGACGATATAGCTGCGGTGACATTTGAAGAAACCGTCATCGAGCTCCAGTGTATTTTCGTAGGTATAGAAAGGCTCCACGGACTCTACTGTCCGGTTACCCTTCAAAAAGAAGACCACATGCTTCAGCTGCGCTTCCACGTGCTCAATGTCGGAAAGCAAGATCCGATGGGTAGCCTCGATGCCCTTTACGACGATGCTTTTGGCGGCCCCGTGCATCTGGCTGATCAGCTCGTCCAGACAGGCGAATAAGCTGTCAGGATTCACAGGCTTTAAAAGGTAATTGCTTGCTTTTACGGTATAGCTTTCCACTGCGTATTCCGTTGAGGAGGTAAGGAAGACGATTTTGACGGTCTTGTCCTTTTCCCGCAATTCTCTGGCTGCTTCAATGCCGTTGAGCAGCGGCATCACAATGTCCAGCAAAATAATGTCAAAAGGCGCTTGTGCATGGGCGGACAGGAGGGAGTCGCCGTCCTCAAACAGCTCCAATGCAATGCTGCGGGCAGCAGGCGCATCCCAGTGGGTAATCATGAACTTTGTTTGCTGCAAAAATGCAGAAGAATCATCACAAATGGCGATTCGGATCATGCCGCCACCTCCTTGCTCGTTTTTTGACAAATTAAGTATAGCATAGCCACAAAAACAATTCAACGAGAGGAAATTACCATTCATTCCCTAAATCGTGCATTTCATACCTTTTCACCAAAAATGTCTCCTTATTTTGCTACAATGATAATCGCTAAAAAAGGATATAACAGGAGGTATCCAACATGAGAAAAAGAGGAGCAGTGTTTAACAAGATCACAGCCCTGGTGCTGGCGATTGTGATGGTGGCTGCATTGATTGCCGGTTGCGGCGCAAAGCCGGGCAACGAGCCCACACCTGCACAAAATAGCCTGTCCGCCTATGAGCTGGCTGTGCAGTATGGTTACGAAGGAACCATCGAGGAATGGTTGGAATCTCTGCATGGCAAGTCTGCCTATGAGATTGCCGTGGAAAACGGCTACACCGGCAGCGAAAGTGAGTGGACGATTGCAATCCAGGCGGCAGCTTCTCAGACCGGTGTAAGCATCACATCTGCAAAGTTTTCCGCAAAGGGCGAACTGATTTTGATCTTGTCCGATGGAACAGAGCTGAATGTGGGCAAGGCGGTAGGCGCTCCCGGCAAGGACGGCCAGAACGGCCAGAACGGCAAGGATGGTAAGGACGGCAAGGATGGCAAGGACGCGGTGGGCATTTCCGGTGCCTCTGTAAATGATGCCGGTGAGCTGGTCATTACCTATTCTGACGGTAAATATGTCAATATAGGCAAGCTGGTAGGCCTCAATGGTGCAGATGGCATCGGCATTGCCAAGTCTGAGATCAACGCGGCCGGCGAGCTGGTCATCACCTATACCAATGGCCAGCAGGCCAATGTGGGCAAGGTGATCGGCGCTGACGGTCAGAATGGCACAAATGGTGCCGACGGTGCCCCCGGTAAAGATGGCCAGGATGGCAAAGACGGCGTCAGCATTGCCAGCGCAACGATCAATGCGGCCGGGGAACTGGTTCTGACATACTCCGATACCACAACCGAAAATTTGGGTAGGATCGTTGGTGCAGACGGTAAAGACGGCAAAGATGGCAAGGACGGCATCGATGGCGCCCCCGGTAAGGACGGACAGGATGGCAAGGACGGTATTGACGGCGCCCCCGGCAAGGATGGCCAGGATGGCATCAGTGTTACCGCAGCGCAGATCAACTCCGAAGGCGAACTGGTGCTGACCTTCTCCAACGGCCAGCGCGCCAATGTGGGCAAGGTGATCGGCGCTGACGGCCAGGATGGCAAGGACGGCGTTGATGGCGCTCCCGGTAAAGATGGCCAGGATGGCGTTGAGGGTGCACCTGGTAAAGACGGCGCAGATGGCATCAGTGTCGTGAAGTCCGAGATCAACAACAAAGGCGAGCTGGTCATCACCTATTCCAACGGCGCTGTAGACAACCTGGGTGTGGTCGTAGGCGCTAAGGGTGACAAGGGTGACACCGGTGCAGCCGGCCAGGATGGCAAAGACGGTGTCGATGGCGCCCCCGGTAAAGATGGCGAAGATGGCAAAGACGGCATCGACGGCGCAGCCGGCCAGGATGGCGTGGGCATTCAGAACATCTCCATTGGCGCAGATGGCAGCCTGCAAATCGTGCTGACCAACGGCACCAACCTGAATTTGGGTAACATCAAGGGCGCTGACGGTATCGACGGCGCCAAGGGTGATAAGGGTGACAAGGGCGATGCCGGTAAGGACGGCATCGATGGCGCACCCGGTAAAGATGGTAAAGATGGTAAAGATGGTAAAGACGGTCTGGGCATCGCCAAGACCGAGATCAACGATGAGGGCGAGCTGGTCATTACCTATACAGACAATAATTCCGTGAATCTGGGTCAAATCGTGGGGACATCGGACGGCACAGTCGGCATCCCCGGCACACCCGGCAAGGACGGTGTTGGCATCGCATCCACTGAGATCAACGAAAACGGTGAACTGATTGTCCATTATACCAATGGCGGTTTAGACAACCTGGGCGTGATCGTAGGAAAGGACGGTGCAGCGGGCGCACCTGGTCAGAATGGTCAGGACGGCGCAGACGGCGAAGACGGTAAGGACGGCGAAGACGGCCGCGGCGTTGCCCAGATCGAGATCAATGAACAGGGCGAGCTGGTGATTACCTACACCGATAACGCTGTGGACAACCTGGGTAAGGTTGTCGGCGCCAAGGGCGACAAGGGCGATACCGGTGCAGCCGGTCAAGACGGCAAAGATGGCCAGGACGGTGCACCCGGCAAGGACGGTGCCGATGGCAAGGACGGCATCGACGGCGCACCCGGTAAGGATGGCGCACCCGGTAAGGATGGCGAGGATGGTCTGGGCATCGCCAAGACCCAGATCAATGAAAAGGGTGAACTGGTAGTGACCTATACCGACAACAGCGCGGAGAATCTGGGCGTTGTGGTGGGCCCGGCCGGTAAGGACGGCGCCGACGGCGCAGCCGGCACGGACGGTGTTGGTGTTTCCAAGACGGAGATCAACGCAGAAGGTGAACTGGTCATTACTTATACAAACGATCAGTCGGTCAATCTGGGCAAGGTGATCGGTGACAGTGGCGCTGTCGGCGAAACCGGCCAGGATGGTAAGGACGGTGTCGACGGCATCAGCGTTACCAAGACCGAGATCAACGACAAGGGCGAATTGGTTATTACCTATTCCGACGGCAACCAGGATAATCTGGGTGTGGTCGTAGGCGCGGCCGGCCGGGATGGCCAGGACGGCGCAGCCGGTAAGGACGGCGCTGATGGCAAGGACGGCGCTGACGGCCAGGATGGCCAGGATGGCGTTGGCATCACCCAGGCCGAAATCAATGCAGACGGTCAGCTGGTGCTGTACTTCTCCAATAACACCAGCATTAACCTGGGCAAGATCGTCGGCGCCAAGGGCGACAAGGGTGACAAGGGCGACAAGGGCGATCCCGGCCAGGACGGCATCGACGGTGCTCCCGGTAAGGATGGCAAGGATGGCGCAGACGGCGTGGGCATCGAAAATGTTACCATTTCCGAAACCGGCGAGCTATCTGTAAAGCTGACCAGCGGTACGGTGCTGAAGCTGGGCAATATCAAGGGCGCTGACGGCGTGGGGATTGCCAAATCTGAGATCAATGAAGCCGGCGAGCTGGTGCTCACCTATACGGACAACCGCTCCGTAAATCTGGGCAAGGTAACCGGTCGTGACGGCGTAGACGGCGCAGCCGGCAAGGATGGCGCTGACGGTGTTGGCATTAAAGAAGTGAATGTATCTGCCGATGGCACGCTGACCATGATCCTCACCGATGACTCGGTTCTGGATCTGGGTAACATCCGTGGCCCTCAGGGCGAAAAAGGCGAAAAGGGCGATAAAGGTGAAAAGGGCGACCAGGGTGAAAAGGGTGACCAGGGTGAAAAGGGCGACCAGGGCGAAAAGGGTGACCAGGGTGAGCAAGGCATCCAGGGTATCGGCGTTGTAGATGCTTATGTCAACGAGGAAAAGCACCTGATTCTGGTCCTGAGCAACGGTCAGAAGATCGATGCCGGTTATGTGGGCGTGGAAGTGAAGCCGGAGACCCCGGATGCACCCGTGGTGCCCACCTACGCCGTAGTTTTCCAGGATTGGGACGGTACTGTGCTGATGACCCAGACCGTTGAGTCCGGAAAAGCGGCAACTGCACCTGCAGAACCCACCAGAAAGGGCTATGCCTTCAGCGGTTGGGATAAGCGTTTTGATAATGTGACCGGCAATCTGGTGGTAACGGCGCAGTATGTTGTGAATATCACCGGCCCTGCATTTGTTTTGAGCAATGTGGAGACCTTCGCCGGTGCAACAGAAGTGGAAGTGACTGTGACGCTGAAGAACAACCCCGGTATTCTGGGTGCAGTGTTCCAGATCTCCTATGATGGGTCCGGCCTGAAGCTGAACGCGGCAAGAAGCGATGTTTCCGCAGAGGGTGTCTCCTTTACAAAGCCTACCGTGTTCAAGAACCCCTCCACATTTGTTTGGGATGCGCAGGATATGACCTGGACCGAAGACGGTGTTATTCTGACCCTCTTCTTCAGTATTCCTTCCACAGCTGCCGATGGGGATTACAATATCAAATTGACCTATGATCCCGGCGATGTCTTTGATGGCAACGGTGATTCCATTGATCTGGCGGTGATTGATGCGGTCGTAAAGGTCAGGTGATGGATACAGATGAAGGCATATAAGAAAAAACTGGCGTTTCTGCTGGCGCTTGCGGCACTCTTTGCCGCTATGTGTACCATGACGGCCTGCTCACCCGATGAAGAGGTGTCATCCTCCGCACCGGAGATGGTGCAGGAAACGGAGGAAGTACACATTCGGGGAACGATCCCTCCCACAAAGCCTGCTTTGGTGGTGGAAGGGGCAAATGCAAAAGCCGGCGACCAAAAGGTAGAGGTTATTATTAACGTAGTAAATAATCCCGGTATTCTCGGCATGGATTTTGACCTTTACTATGATGACTCGGTAATGACTTTGGTGGATGCCCAATCTGTCCTGGCGCTGGAGGGCTGTGAGTATACCACTCCTGCCTATTACAAAAATCCCACCACATTCCTGTGGGATTTCCAGGATGTCAATTGGGTGGAGGACGGTGCGGTTTTGAAGCTGTATTTTGATATTGCAGATGACGCGCCTGCCGGAAAATACGAGATCAAGATCATGTATAGTTATGGCAATATTATGGATGCCGATTTGCAGCCTGTTGATTTCGGCGTGAAAAACGGAAATATTTCCATTTCTTAATAAAAGGAGGCACATATGAAAAAAACGGTGTTGCCGGTGTTGCTTCTGTGCGTCTGCATCCTTTGCAGCTGCTTTGCGGTAGCTGTCAGTGCAGAATCGGAATGCACAATACGCGGCGAAAATGTAGTTTCTGAGCCGAATGCGGAAGTGACAATGGATATTGTCATTGAAAACAATCCCGGCATCGGTGGTGCAGAACTGATCGTATCTTACGATGAAAAACTGACCCTGATCAAAGCAGAACCCGGTGCAGCCTTCTCTGCACTGACTTTTGCAACGCCTTCCTATTACCGCAGTCCTATGATTTTTGCCTGGGATTCTCTGAATGTGGCAAATAAGGACATTCAGGACGGCACGATCCTGACCCTGACCTTCCATGTGGCGGAAGATGCGGCAGGTGACCTTCCGGTCAACATCTCCTATGAATCCGGAGACATCTACGACCGGGATCTGAATCCCGTGGAAGTGCATGTGGAAAGCGGCTGCACAACAGCCATTTCCTATATGCCCGGTGATGCGGACGACAACAAGCGACTCAACACCATGGATATCACCAAGATCCGCCGCTACATTGTGGACGGCCGCAAGACCGATCCCGAAGGCTATAATGTGGTCATCAACGAAAACGCAGCAGATGTGGACGGCAGCAGCAAGATCAACACCATGGATATCACGCTGATCCGCCGCTACATTGCCGACGGCAAGATGACCGATCCCAATGGCTACAATGTTGTTCTGAGACCCGGTAAGATCGGATGCAACCACAATATGGTACACACCCCCGGCAAGGACGCTACCTGTACAGAAGACGGTAATATCGAATACTGGATGTGTACCCACTGTAACAAGTACTTTGCAGACGCAGAGGGCAAGTACGAGATCCTTTTGAGCAATACTGTGATCAACGCAGGCCATACCTTTGCCGAGGAATGGTCCAGCGACGAAACCAGCCACTGGCGGGATGCCACCTGTGAGCATAAGGACCTGGTGGTGGATATGGAAGACCACACCTTTGTAAACCATGTATGCGCCGTCTGTGATGCAGAAGAAAAGGTGAAAGTTACCTTTGTGGATGCAGAGGGTGCAACCATCGAAGAGCAGCTGGTGGCCTATGGCGCAGATGCCGTGGCACCGGAAGCACCGGAGATCCTGGGCTATGTCTTTGACCATTGGGATGTAAGCACCCAGAATGTGACCCAGGAACTAACCGTTACTGCCCAGTATGTGAAGGGCCATGAGGTCTACTTCGCAGATTCCGACGGCACTGTGCTCAAGGGCATGATCGTCAAAGATGGCGAAAGTGCAATTCCCTATGAGTTTACCGCTGCGGATGTGATCCCTGAGGGTTACGTGCGGGATGGCTGGGATAAGCCCTACGACAAGATCACAGAAGATACCATTATCTATGTGAACTATGTCAAGAAGTCCTATACCGTCAGCTTCTATATGCCCGATGGTGCGTTGATCGCGACCCAGACGGTGGAGCACGGTTCCGACGCCCAGGAGCCTGCCTGCAGCGAGATCTATTTTGACTGGAACACCCTGAAGATGGGCGGCTTCTCCGGCTGGGATTCCTCTTTGAAGGATATCAAGGGCCCCAAGTCCATTTACGCACAGTACAAAAACGACTTTAATCAGCCTGTCATTTCTATCAGCACAACCAAGAACAGCGCATCTATTAAGATGTATGCTCCGGCAAGTTGCTATTTGTACGCCATCGACTTTGGCTTCAATTGGACCGGCAACATCAGTATTGTCAGCTGCGATAAGAACATTGCAAGTAATCTGTACAAGGGCAATGACGGCGCATCCAACATTGACTTTAGCAACAAGTACAACAATTTCCATTACACCTGGACGAATGCGGCCGGCGTAAAGCTGGAAGGCGCATATACCACCGTTCTGGACATTCAGTTCGTAACCGACGGTGACCAGGCAGTTAGCCAGGATGTCCTGAAACTGTTTGAAGACTGCTCCATCATTTTCAGCATGGAGCGGACCAGCAACATGGACGAACTGGAGACGGTGACTCCCATCATCATGATGAAATAAGGAGGTGGAGAACATGAAAAAATTCACATTTCGTCGTGCGATCATTTCTGTGATCTCCTTTATTTTGGTTTTTGCAATCGTGTCCTCCTTCCTTCAGCCCGTAGCTACGGTTTATGCTACTTCGGCGGGCGGCACTACGACCGGCGGCAGCCAAAAGCCCAGTGGCAATAAAATCACACCTGCCCAGAAGCAGATCGTGCAGACCCAGCTGAACGCTATGAAAAACCAGACGGCGCAAAAGGCCCAGACAACCCAGCAGAAGAGCCTTGTGGAGCAGGAACTGGAGCTGTGGGCAAAGGAACGGAAAGAAGAACGGGATAAGAATCCCAATAAAGAGAAGTTTGAGTCCGCTGAGCAGGTGCTGAACATCGTCAACGATGCCATGCCCCTGATGATCAATACGATCAAGGACATCGCGGACGGCGGCGACTTTGATACTGCCAGCTTTGTCTCCGGTGTGGCGGATCTGGCCTGCGGTATTTTGGCCTGTATCGCGCCATGGGGTACTGTGGCGGCTGCCGGTCTGAAGATCGCAATGAGCATCTTCACTGCCTGTATGGGCGGCGCAGAAGCACCCTCGGAGACCCAGTTGATGGAAGATCGCCTGAACCAGCGCCTGGACGAGATCGCAGATCAGATCTCCGAAGTGCAGGAACAGCTGTCTGAGATCTCCGATCAGATCAACGAGTCCACCGAAAAGATCATTGCCTCCGTCAGCACCTCCGTGGAAAACGAGAGCGACAAGAATCACCTGCGTGACTTCATGCTCAGCTCCGGCCAGGGTGATTTCAGCTACAACCAGCTGAGAAACACCATCTATGGCACTGTGGAGAATAACAGCAACGGCATGACTGCCTACTATGCGCTGGTGCAGGAAGCACAGTTCAACGGCGGTAGCTCTGAGGAAATCAAGCACTACTACGACCTGCTGTACAGCAGCCTGGTGGACAACCGTACCAGCTTCCATCATTACATCACCGGCGATGGCTTCGGTAAGTCCATCGTGCAGACCTACTACGATGTGCTTAGTATGCGGCCTGACCTGACTGCAGAAATGGGCAAGAGTGCAGAGATGGCAACCGTTGAGTTTGCCTGCGATCTGTACACCACCGAAATGATGATGGATCAGCTGATCCTGGCCTGTAATAACTATCAGTACATGCAGATGCTCATCCATGAGGAAACGTCTTACAACTACGGCACCGGCACTGTATTGGCAAGCGATATTCTGAATGCACAGAAGCAGTCCAACATTGCCCAGTCTCTGAAAGTCGGTATCGACCAGCTGCGTATGCAGTTTGCCGAAGACCTGGTCAGCATTCTGAGTGTCACCGACAGCTTCGTGGTGATGCAAAACGGTGAATCCTACTACCATGTCACCGCAGAAGTGGACGGCGTACCTTATGCACAGGTCCTGGAAGGCCAGACCCTGTATCTGAACAACATTTCTGCCTTGGTGTGCGAGCAGTTTGACCTGGATGCAGAAGGCTTCCATTACAGCGGCAACGGTGTGATCCACGAGGACGGCATCGTTATGGTCACTGACGTGAGCAAGAATGCAACCATCAGCCTGACCTATACCGATACAGACGGCAGCGATCACGCCATGGGCGCCATCCAGATGATTGATGCTTCCGGTTCTGCCTTCAGTGGCGGCTACGGCACTGTGGAAGCACCCTATCTGATCAGCACCCCGGACCAGTTCCTGAACATCATGAATGAGGAAGGTATGGATCAGCACTATCGCCTGGTCAATGACCTGAACTTCGGCGACGAAGAGATCCTTTCTCTGGGCTGCGGCACCAACAGCTCCGATTCCGAGGTTTACCAGGAGTTTACCGGCACTTTGGATGGCGACGGCTTTACGATCCGTAACCTGAAGATCGCCAGCACCATCAACAGCGGCCTCTTCGGCAAGATCGGCCAGGGGGGTGTTGTGAAGAACCTGACCCTTTCCAATATTGAAGTGAATGTTTCCACCTCTGAGCTGGGCAAGTCCTCCGCAACCTTCACCGGTGGTACGCTGGCAGGTATCAACAACGGTACCATCGACTCCTGTA
>SVLB01000063.1 GCA_015068135.1 Oscillospiraceae bacterium
CCTTATGTAGCACGGAAAATGTGTGCTACACAAGGTCTTAAATTCTTATTTTTTCTTGGGTTCTCAGAGGATGCCTAACTTTGCCCTTTTTAGAGGTTTAGAGGATGCTGAGAGTTCCCAAAAACATTTGCATTTTACACTTATTTCACGGTGCTGTTGGAGCGCAGGGTCACGTCATGGGCGCCGCCTTCCACGATGGAGACGGAGGACACCAGGGTCAGCTTGGCATCTCTTTGCAGGTCGGGAATGGTGATGACACCGCAGTTGCACATGGTTGACTTGACCTTGTAAAGGCTGGCCTCCACATTGTCGTGGAGAGAACCGGCGTAGGTGACATAGGAATCCACGCCCTCCTCAAAGCTGAGCTTTGTGGAGCCGCCCAGGTCGTAACGCTGCCAGTTCCGGGCACGGTTGGAGCCCTCGCCCCAGTACTCCTTCATATAGGCACCGTTGATCATGACCTTTGCGGTGGGAGACTCGTCAAACCGGGCAAAGTAACGGCCCAGCATCATGAAGTCCGCGCCCATAGCCAAAGCCAGGGTCATGTGATAGTCATGAACGATACCGCCGTCAGAGCAGATCGGCACATAAATGCCGGTCTCCTTGAAGTACTCGTCCCGGGCTGCGGCAACCTCGATCAAAGCGGTGGCCTGACCGCGGCCAATGCCCTTGGTTTCCCGGGTGATGCAGATGGAGCCGCCGCCAATGCCGACCTTAATGAAGTCCGCACCGGCCTTGGCAAGGAACATAAAGCCGTCCCGGTCCACCACGTTACCGGCACCAATCTTTACGGTGTCGCCGTAGTGCTCACGGACCCAGGCAATGGTCTTCTCCTGCCAGCAGGTATAGCCCTCAGAGGAATCGATACAAAGAACGTCCGCACCGGCCTCCAAAAGGGCAGGGATCCGCTCGGCGTAGTCACGGGTATTGATACCGGCACCTACCAGATAACGCTTCTTGTCGTCCAGCAGCTCCTGGGGATTGGCCTTGTGGGCGGCGTAGTCCTTACGGAATACGAAATACATCAGATTGTCGTTCTCGTCCACAATGGGAAGGGAATTGAGCTTGTGATCCCAAATAATATCGTTGGCTTCCTTCAGGGAGGTGGAGGCGGGGGCAGTGATCAGCTTTTCTCTGGGGGTCATGAAGGTAGAGACCTTCTCGGTGGTCTCCATACGGCTGACCCGGTAGTCACGGCCGGTGACGATGCCCAAAAGCTTACCGTTGGCAGAGCCGTCAGCGGTGATGGCAATGGTGGAGAAACCGTTGCGCTCCTTCAGAGCCAGGACATCTGCCAGGGTGGCATCGGGCGTGAGGTTAGAGGCAGAGACCACAAAGCCGGCCTTGTAACCCTTGACCTTGGCGACCATAGCGGCCTGGGATTCGATGGACTGAGAACCGAAAATAAAGCTCAGGCCGCCCTCCTTTGCCAGGGCAATGGCCAGGGAATCATTGGAAACAGACTGCATAATGGCAGAGGTCATGGGAATATTCAGGCTGATGGCAGGCTCCTCCACACCCTTGCGGTACTTGGTCAAGGGGGTCCGCAGGGACACGTTGGCAGGAATGCACTCCTCCGAGGTGTAACCGGGGATCAGCAGATATTCACTGAAGGTGCGGCTGGGTTCGGTGTAAAAATGGGCCATTGGTCGTTACCTCCTGGTTTTTTATAGTAAAGGTTGTTTTTAGCAGACTTTTTTGGCTTCGCCGCGGTCTAATAAATGCCGTTCCGGCTCACCGTTGGGATCGAGATGTTTGAAATTGCCGACTACCTCGTTGACCTGGCTGATCACAGCGAAGGTATTGGGCATTTGACCGATGATGGCGGATAAGGTCGCCGCCTGGGCGGGATTGATCACGCAGACCAAAACATTGGTTTCCTTTCCCTGGTAGATGCCCTTGGCAGGCATCAGGGTGGCAGAATGGTGCAGACGGTTGATGATCACATCACAAAGCTCCTGGGGATCCTCTGTAACGATCTCAAAGCGCACTGCCCTGCGGCCGCTTTTGGTCATGGTATCGTGGACCAGGGAGGTGGCAAAGCAGTACAAAACACAAAGAAGCACCGGCTCCAGCTTCATGCCGAAGACAAAGAAGGAGATCACAGCCACCACCACATTGAGGGCAAAGCTCAGCCAGCTTAAATTCAGATGGGGCTTTTTATAGCGGATCAGGCTGCTGATAAAGTACACACCTGCCTGGGTGGCACCCACCTTCAGAAGCATTCCGTTGACAGCACCGGATACGATACCGCCCACCAGGGGACCTAAGGTATTGTTCTTGTATTCCAGCCAGCTCAGGTCCAGAATATCCCGGAACAGGATGGAAAACAGAGAAAAGCAAAGGGTGTAGACCATGGCCCGGAAGGCCAGGGGCTTACTGATCAAAAAATACACCGCCACAGCCAACGGCACATTGATGAGCAGGGTCAGATAACCGATGTTCACATCCAAAAGGTGCTGGATCATGGTGGTGATACCGCCGATGCCTGCAGGGGCAAAGGCATTGGGAAACACGAAAAGGCGGTAGGAAAGGGCGCAGAGCATTCCGTTGAAGATAATAAAACCGTAGGTCATTATTTTTTTGAAAGTCGGGCTGTTCATACGCATCTCCTCCATTCCCATAAATATATCATAAACGGAAAAAGATATCAAGGCATGAAATTAAGAAATTTTATAAAACTATTTCCAAATGAAATCCGGGAAAATGATTGCAATTGTTTTCTTAATGTGGTATATATAACAGGTTAGGAAATTCTGTAGAAAGAGGGAATCCAAGAATGGCGACTCAGGAAAATATTCGAAATATAGCCATTATTGCCCACGTTGACCACGGCAAGACCACCCTGGTTGACGAGATGCTGAAGCAGGGCGGTATTTACCGGGAAAATCAGGTGACCCAGGACCGGGTCATGGACTCCGGCGACCTGGAGCGGGAGCGCGGTATTACCATTTTGGCGAAAAATACAGCGGTGCAGTATAAGGGCACCAAGATCAATATTGTAGACACCCCCGGCCACGCCGACTTTGGCGGCGAGGTGGAGCGTATTCTGAAAATGGTCAACGGCGTTATTCTGCTGGTGGATGCGGCGGAAGGTCCCATGCCCCAGACCCGGTTTGTGCTGCAGAAGGCTTTGGAGCTGGGTCATAAGGTCATTGTCGCGGTGAACAAGATCGACAAGCCCGATGCCCGGATCCATGAGGTCATGGACGAGGTGCTGGAGCTTTTGCTGGACCTCAACGCCACCGATGAGCAGTTCAACTCCCCTACCGTCTTCTGTTCCGGCCGGCAGGGTACTGCCGCCTACGGCCCCGATGAGGTGGGCACCGACCTGACGCCCCTGTTTGAGACCATCGTCAATTATATCCCCGCCCCCGAGGGCAACCGGGACGAGCCTTTGCAGCTGCTGGTCAGCTCCATTGACTATAACGAGTATGTGGGCCGGATCGCGGTGGGCCGTGTGGAGCGCGGAACCATTAAGGTCAATCAGGAAGTGGTCATCTGCGACTATCACGATCCCGAAATTACCGCCAAGGGTAAGGTGGTCGCCCTCTATGAGTACGACGGCCTGGGCAAGAACCCCATCACCGAGGCATCTGCCGGTGAGATCGTGGCACTGTCCGGTATGGCGGATATTACCATTGGCAGAACTCTGTGCGCTCCGGATGCTATCGAGCCGCTGCCCTTTGTGAAGATCTCCGATCCTACCATCGAAATGACCTTTGCGGTGAATGACTCCCCCTTTGCAGGCCGTGAGGGCAAGTATGTGACCTCCCGGAACCTCCGCGACCGCCTGGAAAGGGAGCTTCTGAAGGATGTTTCCCTCCATGTCACCGAGGCCAGCACCGATTCCTTCAACGTGGCAGGCCGTGGCGAAATGCATCTGTCCATTCTGATGGAGACCATGCGCCGGGAAGGCTATGAATTCTCCGTTTCTACCCCGAGAGTCCTCACCAAAACCATCGACGGCAAGCTTTGCGAGCCTATCGAGCGGATGGTGGCGGATGTTCCCGAGGAATGCATGGGTGCTGTGATCGAAAAGATGGGCCGCCGGAAGGGCGATCTTCTGTCCATGACCCCCATGGGCAGCCGTTACCGCCTGGAGTTCATGGTTCCCTCCCGTGGTCTGTTCGGCTACCGCAGTGAATTTTTGACGGATACCCGTGGCGAGGGCATTATGTCCAGCGTTTTGGCAGATTACGCTCCCATGAAGGGCGAGATCGAGCGCAGACTTACGGGCAGCCTCATTTCCTTTGAATCCGGTGAGGCGGTGACCTACGGTCTGCATGCTGCCCAGGAGCGTGGCGCTCTGTTCATTGGCCCCGGCACCCCGGTGTATGCGGGCATGGTGGTTGGCATCTGCAGCCGTAACGAGGATATGACCGTCAATGTCTGCAAGAAAAAGCAGCTGACCAATATGCGTGCCTCCGGCTCTGATGAGGCCTTGCGCCTGACCTCTCCCAAGGTCTTCTCTTTGGAGCAGTGCCTGGAATTTTTGGCGGATGACGAGCTGCTGGAATGCACCCCCAAGACCCTGCGGATCCGCAAGCGGGAGCTGGACCATGCCACCCGTATGCGCCAGCTGATGAAAAAGCGCAACGGAGAGTAAAAATAGTTATCAGTTACAAGTTACGAGTTACCAGTTCAAGACTTGGCGAAAATGTAGGATTTTCTGAGCGTCATTGCGAAGCCCCAAAGGGGCTGTGGCAATCCGCATCCCCTCACCGCACCACGATTATGAACATTGCAAAGGAAAACGGATTGCCACGACCAGTCTGAGGACTGGTCTCGCAATGACGCTCAAAAGACCTGGCATTTTTAAGGTTTAGAAACTTGTAACTTGTAACTGGTAATTCGTAACTTAAATTTATAATTTATTCGGTATATTCGCCCCAAAATGATCACACCCTATCCAAAAGGGTGTGATTTTTTTGCTGATCTCCTATTTTCGTACCTTGCTTTTGTATACCCTGCTCATTGCAGTGATCCGGTTTATGGGCAAACGGCAGATCGGACAGATGGAGGCTTCGGAATTTGTGGTGACCATGCTGGTGGCAAACCTGGCCTCCATTCCCATGCAGGATACCGCCATTCCCCTGTTTACCGGCGTGATCCCCATTCTCACGGTTTTGGCTATGGAGCTATTGCTCTCCGGGATCAGCCTGCGGAGCATCCGGATGCGCAGACTCCTCTGCGGAAAGCCTGTGATCCTCATTGAAAACGGAAAGATCCTGCAAAAAAATTTAAAACGCACCTGTGTGACCCTGGATGAGCTGTCGGGACTTCTCCGACAAAAGGATATTTTGGACCCCACCACCGTCCAGTATGCCATTTTGGAGACCAACGGGACCCTCTCCGTATTCCCCTACCCGGAGGAACGGCCTGCCAGTGCCAAAGAGGCCGGGATCTGCGTTGCAAAGCAGAGTCTTCCGGTGACATTGATCTGCGACGGAAAGCTTTTGGAGCATAACCTGCGCATCAGCGGCAAGGATGAAAACTGGGTTCAGAAGATTCTGAAGGAACATCATTGTACCCAGGATCAGGTTCTGCTCATGGCAGTGGACCAGGAAAACCATGTGATTTTTTACAAGGAGGAAACCCATGGGTAAACGGTTTTGGACCGGGGTGATCCTGGCGATCTTGCTCCCTTTGGGAGGATTTTTTTCTGTAAGGTATCTGTATCGGACCCAACTGCCTCTGAGCAAAACCATGGCTTCCGCGGCGGCATATTTGCAGAAATCAAGCCCCCAAAAAGCGCTGGTCCTCACCGAAGAAGCCAGCCGGACATGGAAAAAACGGGAAAAGATCGTCCAGGCCATGTCCGAGCATCGGCTTCCGGAGCAGATTCGGGAGGAGTTTGACCGGCTGTTTTCTCAGCTGTCTGCGCAGGAATATGCCCATGCCCAGGAGACTGCCCAGGCCCTTTCCCAGCTGTTTGAGACCCTGGGAACTGCCCAGCTGCCCCATTGGTGGAATTTCTTTTAGTGACATTTACGATTTTTTATATTAAAAATGTAAAAGTTTCCAGGATGCCTTGACAAAATAGCTGTACAGTGTGTATAATCAGTGTGTTAAATCCCACTGTCTACCCTATTACGTATGAAAGAGGAATCCAATTATGAAGAAGACCAATCTTGCTCTTTGTATTGTGGCTGTTGTCATCTTTTTGGTACAGGTATTTTTCCTGCTGCAGCCCTTCTACACCTATACTCCCAAGCCAACGCTGATGCAGAAGCTGGGTAAGGAGCCTATGCCCGAGCCTATCAGCATCTCCTTGGAGAGCTTTGTTTGGGTGGACTATACCGATGCCAGAAAGCTTTTGGTAGAAAAGTTTATGGAAAAGGAAGAAGCCGAGGGGATTCCCGAGGCCGAGCGTGAGATGCCCGTGACACCTGCCAACTCCACCCGCTTCCCCACGGAAGATCAGCTGGATGTGATCGGTGAGCATTCCAACCGCTATGTACTGGGTATCGTGCTGACCACCGTTTGCGGTGCGGCAATGGCAGTAATGACCATCTTCACCCGGAAGTCTTGGGTAAACTTTATGTTCACCGTGTTTTGGGCCGCCGCTTCTATGGTCCTGGCCTTTGATACCGGCAATGTTGCCGTACACCAGTTCGGCGATCCTGAGGCAATGCAGAATATCATCCCCATGCTCCAGTATCTGGCAATTGGCGCCACTGTAGTGACGGTTCTGCGTGCCTTCCCCTGGTTTATGGTTCGTTGGATGCCCTACAAGCTGCCCATGAAGACCAACTGGAAGGAAAAGAACTGGGTCATTTAATTGTACATAAAGGGGCTGTTGCAGAAGGAACTGCAACAGCCCTTTGTTATTTTGGTTCTATGTCAATAGTTGGGGTAGAGCCAAGATAGAATAATTATTGGATCGTGTCGGAGCTTTTGCTCCGGCACGATTTTATGTATTGCAGAACAGGATTCTTTTTCTGAAATTATTGAAGTTACG
>SVLB01000064.1 GCA_015068135.1 Oscillospiraceae bacterium
CCTGGGAAAGCTGATCATAGGCACGCTGTCCGGCTCTCTTTCCATTACCGCCGATGCCATGAATAATCTATCCGACGCCGCCAGCTCCGTGGTGACCCTGGCAGGCTTCAAGCTGGCAGAGAAGCCTGCCGACGAGGACCACCCCTACGGTCACGCCCGGTTTGAATATCTGTCCGGCCTTGCGGTGGCGGCACTGATCCTGATCATCGGCTTTGAGCTGGGCAAGACATCTGTGGAGAAGATCCTCTCCCCCACCCCGGTGACCGTGTCCGTGTCCCTGGTTCTGGTTCTGGTCTGCTCCATCCTTGTGAAGCTTTGGCTATCCTTATTCAACAGCAAACTGGGGCGGCATATCCAGTCCTCTGCCCTCCAGGCCACAGCCACCGACAGTCGCAACGACTGCATATCCACCGGCGCAGTACTGCTTGCCGCTGCTTTGGAATATGCAACTGGCTGGCCTGTGGACGGCTATATGGGCCTTGCCGTGGCGATCTTTATCCTTTACAGCGGCATCAACGTAGGCAAAGAGACCATCAGTCCCCTTTTGGGCGAGGCCGCCAGTCCGGAGCTGCGCCAGGTGATCCAGGATATTGTCAGTTCCCACCCGGCGGTACTGGGCTTCCATGACCTTATGGTCCATGATTACGGTCCCGGTCAGCGGTTTGCCAGCCTCCATGTGGAGATGGACCAGCGGGAGGATCCCCTTTTGTGCCATGAGATCATCGACAATTTGGAAAGACGCTGTCTGAAGGAGCATAATATTCATTTGGTAATCCATTACGATCCGGTGGTCACAGACGATCCCGTTACCGAGGCTCTGCGCCAGCAGGTGATCACCATTCTCACCGGGATCGACCCCCGTCTGAATATCCATGATTTCCGCATGGTCAGCGGCACCGGGCATACCAATTTGATCTTCGATCTGTCCCTTCCCCGGGATTTCAAGGGCCGGGAAAAAGCCATTCGACATACCCTGGAGACCACCCTCGCCCAGGAAAACGGCACTACCTACTATACGGTCATCACCTTCGACCCGGAAGCCTTTAATTGAGTGCAAAATGCGAAGTGCAAAATTGACAATTGACAATGGACAGTTGACAATTGAGAGCATAACCAAATAATCGGGCGCTATCTCATGTTTGAGATAGCGCCCTGCTATTTATCATTTATAATTTATCATTTATCATTGACAAGCGCATCGATGTCCCAGTTTTTCATGATCTCAGCATAGGGCTGGCACATTGCCTTCAGGGCCGCTACCTGGGAGTCTTCAAACTTGGCAAGCAGGGTGCAGATCTTCTGAAGCATGGTCATCATGGAATAGCTGACGGAGCTGCTGGTCACAGTATTGCCGTCCTTCAGATTCAGGAACACCTCTGCGTTCACTTGTGTCGTGCCGTACTTGGCAATATCGAAGTTCTTCAAAAGCAGGGAGTACTCTCTGCCCATTTCCACTTCCGTCACAGTCTTGGTAACCACTGTGTCATTTCCGGACAGATTCAGGCGGAAGCCGAAGCTTTCGATCTGAGAAAGCACCATTTCGTCACCGCAGACCATGGCCTTATAGCCAAAGCCGGTATCGCCGGTACGGACACTGACCTTGGTAATGCCCAGGTAGTACCGATGGAAGGTGTAGCCGGCTTCTGCTTCAATCGTCATATACCGCAGGATCCTGCCGGTAATATCGGACTTGAACTGCCGCACCGGCACAATGGCATTTCCTTCTTCGTCCACACAGGAGAACACACCCATATTCGCGCAGGTATATTCCTCGGTGGTGGAGTCCATGCCGTAAACGGCGTAGCCGTTGGTTGTGATCACACCGGACAGATCACAGCCATTCAGATCAATATACAGATCCTTTGTAAGGTTCAGCGTGACCTCGCTATCCTGCAGCAGCTTCACATAGCCCTCACCGGCATTGGAAACCGCATCCTCCACAGTGGCATACAGGGTGCTGCCCACCTGGGCAACCGCCGCTGCCAGCTGCAGCTTACCGTCTTTATAAATGACGCAGGTATTTTCCTCCACACCCGTAAAGGCCCAGGCGCAGTCCGTACCGCTGGTGGCAAACGCACCGGAGGTAGAGGCCGCCACACGCAAGGGCGTCTGCAAGGTCAGGTCCGTGACCTGGATCTGTCCGTAGCTCTTGGTCTTATCCACATAGATTTCAGCATTCTCTGCGGAAATGGTAGGTGCGCCGGTCAAATTCAGCTTGCAGGTTGCGCCGGAAGTACCGCTGCGCTCCATTTGAATCGCAATCTTGCCACCGGAGATCACGCCTCCGGAAACGGTGGCATGGGCATTGTTTCTCAGAACGATGGCGGCTGTATCACTTTCCTTGCTCAGGATCTCACCGCCGCTGACTGTGATCACCCAGTTGCCGGAGCTGCTGTTGCCTGCGGTAGTGGCAAAGATCTGCTCACCTCTGGTGGCTTCACCGCCCCGGATCACGCCGCCGGAGATCGTCAGGCTGCCGTTTCTGGGCTTGCCCTCCTCATCGGAGTTGGTGTAGAAATAGAAGTTGCCGCCTTCATTCTTGGCAGTACCGTTTTCCACCAGGCCGTCAAGAACCTGGATATGGACCAGCACACCGCCGTAAATATTGCCGCCCAGGGAAGCATTGCCGCCCCGGATGGTTGCGCCGTCAATGATCAGCGTACCCTTTTCTCCATAGATGTTACCGCCATTGGAGGCCTGACCGTTCAGGATCTCACCGCCATAGAGGTTCATGGTGCCGCCCATAAGATAGAAGTTACCGCCCCGGGCATCCTTGCTATCCACCGTCTTGGTCGCACCGCCCAGGAAGCTGCCGCCGTAGACATTCAGGTTACCGCCCTGGTTGATACCCACACCGCCCCAGGCGCAGGCTCCCTGGCCCTGGAAGTTACCGGCATAGATATTCATGGTGCAGCCGGGGTAGTTATAGAACACCTGAGCGTAGCTGCCGCTATACCGGGAGGTAAGGGTTCCTGCGGTTTCCGCGCAGTCGGTGATCTCCATAAGACCCTTGTTATTAACGGTACGGGAAGTCTCCGTGTTGATGGTATGCCCGTTGAGGCAGATACGGATGGTCTCGCCCTCGTCCACATTCAGGCTCTTATCCACCGTCAGATCTGCAACCAGGTAGTAATCACCGGAGAGCTGGGGCAGGTAGTTGACCTCCCAGGGATCGTCACCCCATGCAGTCCAGGCCCGGTCGGTATGTACCGTGTGGTCGCCCACCTCATCGCCGGTGCAGACGCAGTGTACATGGGTATTCTCCGTGACCGTAACCGTGACCGTGGCAAGGATCTCACCGTTTGCCATGGCGGTGACCGTTCCCGTACCCAGGCTGTTGGCAGTTACCATAAGGGGATACTGCAAAGACACAGCGCCCTGGGCTTCATAGGTCACATTGCCCTTGATAGCGGGCTGGGTTCTGGGTACCAGCAGTGCGCTCTGGCCCAGCTCCAGGGTCAGCTCCGTGATGGGCGTATGGGCCTGGTCCTGGAAGGTCAGTTCCTGGGTCTCGTGGCTGGCGTTCAGATAGGTATAAAGATTTTGGGCAATATCCATACCCACAGCATTGTGGACCACCTGGGTGGGATGCACATTGTCTTCCTTGCAGAATACGCTGTTGGTGCTGGTGCCGCCGTTTTGCTTATGGGCAACACTCACAGGCTTGCTGAGCGCGATCCCGTTTTGGGTGGTGTAGTTGATCTCCGGGAAGGTGGCAAGCCCCTCCTCCTTCATCCAGTTCAAATAAATATTGGATGCCAGGAAAATATCGGGATAGTCTGCGGAGGATGCCATGTAATAGGCCGCAGGCTTGTCAAAATGCTCAAAATACTCGGTTTCAAAGTTATAGAAAGGCAGAATGCCCAGGCCCTCCAGGGTCTCCGTATCGCCGTCGCCGTCCATATCCGTGGTAAAGGCCTCCTTATAGCCGTTCCACATGGCGGCATAGTCCGCCTGGATCTTCTCATGGCTCCAGCCGGGGTACACGCCGTAGTTCACGCCGTTATGGTAGAAGGCTACCATGTGACCGAACCGGAAGTGACCGGCAGCGACCTCGTTTTTCACCACTTCCTGGGCATACTGGAAGGCGGTGATCGCTGTGTCATAATGGTACTTCGTCCAGGAGGAAGAGCCCTCCACCCCGGTCTGCCACTGGTTCAGGCAGGAGCCGCCCACAGCAAAGTTCAGCACCCAAACCTTTTCACCGGTGATCCGGTTCCATTCATAGCCCAAAGCCGCGCCCTCACCAAGGGTACCGGTTCCGGCCTGGGTAAAGGCATCCAGATGCTGCTGGCTGGAAATGTCCACGGCTACGCCGCTGCTGTTATAAGTATTGAGGCGGTTTTCGCCGTAGCCCAGGCCGCCTACCGCGTCCTTCAGGGCATAGGGTCTGTGGGAGCTGTAAACCTGACCGGGCTCGCAAGCCACGGACTGACCCACGCTGCCGCCCTCACCTGCGCCCACACTGTGACCGGTGATCATCAAAAGGGTAATGGTGGCGGGCTGAACAGTAACCGTGTGGGCCGTGCCATTGACAGTCAGTGTGGCTGTACCGATACCGGTAGCGATCAGCTTGCCGTCCTCATAAACCACCACATTCTCGTCGGTTTCCTGGGTACCGGTCTTCCGGGAGGTCACCGTCTGCTCCGTAACCGCTACCTCCACAGGAGCCTGACCCAGCAGGTCTGCCAAAGGCTTGCGGTCATCATATTGCAGAGAAAGGGTCAAAGATTCCGGCTGGGTCAGCACCGCACCGGCCTGGGTCATGGCGCAGGTACCCTGGGTATAGAGCACATTGCCCTCAGAAACATTGCCGGTCACATAGGCTTTATCAAAGGCAGGCGTGCCGCTGATGGTCACAACGGTAGTGCCGGTAGCGGTGCCGTTTACAGGAACCGTAACGTCGCTGGGAATGGTCAGGGAGCCGCCGCCCAGATTCAGAACGGAACCCCCGGTGATGGTTCCGGCGCCGTCGGCATCCAGCTTGGTCTTGATGGTGCCGCCATTGAGATTTACCGTCACCTTACCGGTGGTGGTGCCGCTGCTGCGGGAACCGCCGTAGAAATTGGTCACAGTACCGCCGTTGACGGTAATGGTCAGGTTACCGGTCTGCTTGCCGTTGTAGGTGGTCTCCAGGTTCACAGCGGAGCCGCCGTTCAGTACCAGATTGCTGTTACCTGTGCCGGTATACATATAAGCGCCGGCGCACAGATCCTGCCAGGAACCGGAGTTGACCTCCATGGACATATTGCAATTGTAGTTGGCCTTCATGGGACCTGCACTGAGCTTAAACTTGGTTTTGGAGGCAGTGGAAACATTCTGCCCGATCTTGATGTGACCGCCGTTGCCGTAGATCACCGCATTGGTGCTGGTACCGCCCACATCCAAGGTGATCCCCTCAAAGGTGGTGGGACCCTGCAGGCCCAAATAGAAGGTGCCGTCCCGGGCAATGATCAGCTTCGTTGCGCCGGTCTTTCCGGTGATCACCATTTCATAGGTGTGCGCGGCAGAGGCAATTTTCTGATTCTCCGCGGTCATGGTGTGGGTATAGTCCCCCACCAGCACAATGGTCGCCTTGGATTCCGGCTCCTGGGCCGCCACCGCGGCATAAGCCTGCTCCAGGGTCTTGACAGCTGTGGCTTCGGTCAGGCCGTCGTTGGTATCCAGGCCGGAAGCCGCATCCACATAAACCGTCACGTCCGCTGCCTGTGCATGTATGCCCATTCCCAGTACCAGGGCCAGGAATAAGCACAAAGCCAAGCATGTATTTCTTACGTGCTTCATTGGTTTTCCTCCTAACAAAAATTTTCCTCTTATAATCTATCAAAAATCCCCTCTCCAGTAAATGCCTTCTTCTATTCCGGAATTGACTTATCTTACTATCCTTGGTATAATGATTTGGGGTGAAAAATATGAAAATCGTTAATATTCGACATGAGATGCTAAAAAACGCCGGGTATATGGTTGACCGGCCCTATGGAAGAACTCACTATACCTTTGCCCATTATGCCTCTTCTGTGCAGCTCCGCTGTGGGGAGACCTCCTATACCACCAAGCCGGGTGCCTGCATAGTTTTCACCCCGGAGACCTCCCAATGGCTCTTCAGTTCCCAGCCTCTGGTCCACAACTGGCTCCATTTGGATGTCTCTGTCCGGGATCTTTTGGACACCTATCAGATCCCCCTGAATATGCCCTTCTATCCCCGGGAGCATTCCAAAATCTTCCATTTTTTTGAGCAGATGGAGCAGGAGTTTTTCGGTACAGCCCCCTTCCGGGAAAAGCTTTTGGACAGTTATCTCCAGGAATTTCTCATTTGGCTCCACCGCTCATTGCAAATGCCCAATTCCCCCTCTGTAAGTCCCGGGATCCCCGCCGAAAAGATCCGAAAGGCAAGGATCACCATTTTGACCGAGCCGGAGCGAAAATGGACACTGGAGGAGATGGCCGCCCTGGTCCCCCTGAGTCCCTCCCGGTTTCATACCCTTTATAAGCAGCTGTTTGGGGTTACGCCCACCCGGGAGCTGATCCAGCGGCGGATCACCCTGGCACAGGAGCTGCTGCGCACCAATCAGGATCTGACCTTAGCCCAGATCGCCTCCCTGCTGGGCTATCAGGAGCAGTACCATTTCATCCGTCAATTCAAATCCGTCACCGGTCAAACTCCCGGCAGCTACCGGAAGAATTACAAATTATGATTATGAATGATTAAGGGCGAGAAAACCATAGCCCCCCCACATCAGTCAGCTACGCTGACAGCTTCTCCCTAAAAAGATGCCTTGCGCACCGAAATGACATAGGTAACTTGCCGCTTTGCATTTTACATTTTGCACTTAAAAAGGGGCTGTAAAAAAAGTCCCAGCAAAAAAGCAGGCTGTGCCGAAAGGTACAGCCTGCAAAAATATTTTATAGAGAAACGGCTGGTTCAGTGGAAGAACCAGCCGTTTAGTGTTATAAT
>SVLB01000065.1 GCA_015068135.1 Oscillospiraceae bacterium
AATATCAGCCACCTGATCGCCCTTTTGAAGCAGGCTCACGCCGAGGGCGTACAGAAGGCCTACTGCCACATTTTGCTGGACGGCCGTGATGTGCCCGCCACCTCCGCGCTGGAGTATGTGGGTCAGCTGGAGGCTGTTTTGGCGGAGCTGAATACCCCCGGCTGTGACTATGCCATCGCCTCCGGCGGCGGCAGAATGGTGGTCACCATGGACCGCTACGAGGCAAACTGGGGCATGGTGGAGACCGGCTGGCGCACCCACGTCCAGGCTCAGGGCCGGATGTTTGCCTCCGCCACCGAGGCGATTGAGACCTACCGTGCCGAGACCGGCTGTATCGACCAGGATCTGCCCGCCTTCGTGGTGGCAAGAGACGGCAAGCCCGTGGCGCCTATCGCTAACGGTGACAGTGTGATCCTCTTCAACTTCCGTGGCGACCGGGCCCAGGAGATCTCCCTGGCCTTTGACCGGAAGGCGTTCGATAAGTTTGACCGGGGCGACTACACCGGCGTGAAGTTTGCCGGTATGCTCCAGTACGACGGTGACCTGAATATTCCCGAAAACTATCTGGTCCAGCCTCCCGTGATCACCAACACCCTCACCGAGGTTTTGTGCCAGGCCGGTATCACCGAGTATGCCGTGTCCGAGACCCAGAAGTACGGCCATGTGACCTATTTCTGGAACGGCAACCGCTCCGGTAAGGTGGACGAGAGCCTGGAGGTCTACGAGGAGATCCCCTCCGACGTGATCCCCTTTGAGCAGGCCCCTGCCATGAAGTCCAAAGAGATCACCGAAAAGATGGTGGAAGCCATGGCACAGGGCAAGTATCAGTTCCTGCGCTGCAACTTCCCCAACGGCGACATGGTGGGCCATACCGGTGTGATGGATGCGGTGGTCTACGCCATGGAGTGCGTGGACAACGGCCTGAAGGCCATTTTGGAGGCCGCTGACAAGTACGGCTACACCGTTCTGATCACCGCTGACCACGGCAATGCCGATCAGATGACCGAGACCAAGAAGGGTAAGACCTCTGTGCGTACTGCCCACTCTTTGAATCCCGTTCCCTTTATCATTTACGACAAAGATACCCAGTGGACCGTAAAGGAGGGCGAATACGGCCTTGCCAACGTAGCCCCCACTGTGGTAAAGATGATGGACCTGACCGCTCCTTCCTGCTGGGAAGAGAGCATGATCTGAGATTTTGGAGGTATTGTATGATCCGTCATGAAAATGAAAACGGTGCTGTGATCGTCAGCACCAGTGTCTACACCGACATTGCCGGCACCGCCGCTTCCAACTGCTTCGGTGTCAAGGGCATGGCCGCCCGTTCCGTGGTGGACGGTGTGGTGCATCTGCTCCGCAAGGAGTCCGCTTCCAAGGGTGTCCGGGTAGAGTTCCATGAGGACGATACCATCACCATCGACCTGCATGTAATGGTGGATCACGGCGTCAATTTGGGTGCCGTGGGTGCTTCCATCATTGAAGAAGTCAAGTATGTGGTTACCAGCACCACCGGTACTCCGGTCCGTGCCGTAAACGTGTACTTCGATTCCATGAGCGTATAACAGGAGGAAATACCATTGAGACAGACCATTCATGGTGCGGATCTACGCCGATTGATCATCAGCGCCGCCGCTTCCATTGAGCTGAACAAACAGAAGCTCAACGATCTGAACGTATTCCCCGTCCCCGACGGCGATACCGGTACCAATATGGCTATGACCGCCGGTACTGCCGCTGCCGACCTGCGCAAGGTGGAAGATCCCACCCTGGACAAGGCCGCTGCCACTGCCGCTTCCGCCATGCTCCGGGGTGCCCGGGGCAACTCCGGTGTTATTTTGTCCCTGCTGTTCCGGGGGCTTGCCAAACGGCTGAAGGGCGAGACCGAGTGCGACGGCGTTCTGTGGGCACTGGCTCTGCAGGAGGGCGTGGATGCTGCCTATAAGGCCGTGATGAAGCCCGCTGAAGGCACCATTCTCACCGTGGCCCGTCTGGCTGCCGCTGCAGCCCAGAAAGCCGCCCGGGAGAATAATTACTTTGAATTTGTCCATGCCGCTGCCATTGAAGAAGCCAAGGTAGCGCTGGCAGACACTGTCAATCAGAACCCCGTGCTGAAAAAGGCCGGTGTTGTGGATGCCGGCGGTAAGGGCTGGGTCATTGTCCTGGAGGGCATGATGAGTGCCCTGCAGGGTCAGGATGTGGTGATCCCCGAGGGCTACGACGGCAGCGCTGTCAATGAGGGTGCCAATTTCGAGGATTTCAACACCGAGGACATCACCTTTACCTACTGCACTGAGTTCATCATCTCCCGTGAGAATGATATGGATCCGGAAAAGCTCCGTCAGTTCCTGTCCTCTTTGGGTGACAGCCTGGTTTTGGTGGACGATGAGGAGATCATCAAGGTCCATGTGCATACCAACGATCCCGGCAAGGCCCTCCACGAGGCCATGGATTACGGCTCCTTTGTCACCGTAAAGATCGAAAACATGCGCCTGCAGCACACGGAAAAGGTCATGAGCGAGAAGGAGCTGGCGCCCAAGATCGCAGAGCCGGAAAAGCCCCTGGGCGTGGTTTCCGTATGCGCCGGTGACGGTCTTGCGGATGTGTTCACCAATTTGGGCGTGGATGCCATTATCTCCGGCGGTCAGACCATGAACCCCTCCACCCAGGATATTCTGGAGGCGGTGAACAAGGTTCCTGCCGAGACCGTATTCGTTCTGCCCAACAACAAGAACATTATCATGGCTGCCGAGCAGGTGGATGCCCTGACCCCCAAGCACGTGGTGGTCATCCCCTCCAAGACGGTGCCTCAGGGCATTACCGCCATGCTGAATTTCAACCCCGAGGGCACTGAGGAAGAAAACACCGAAGCCTTGACAGAGGCACTGGGTACGGTGGATACCATGCAGATCACCTATGCCGCCCGGAACTCCGATTTTGACGGCCACGATATCCACGAAGGCGACTACCTGGCTATCGCCGGTAAGGGTCTGTTCGGCACCAGCCGGGATATCAAGGTCCTTTTGAAGGCCCTGGCAGAGAAGGTCCGGGACGACGGCAAGGAATTTATCACCATTTACTACGGCGAGGATATCCAAGAAAAGCACGCCCAAAAGGCCGCTGATCTGTTCGCCGAAATCTGCCCCGACGCGGATGTGAATCTCCTGCGCGGCGGCCAGCCTGTGTATTACTACCTGATCTCTGCAGAATAAAGGTCTACAAAAAAACGCCCCGAAGGCTGAGCCTTCGGGGCGAGCTTTTTTGTTCAATTACAGCAGGTTGGAGAAGTGCTTGATGGTACGGACCATCTGAGAAACGTAGGAGTTCTCGTTGTCGTACCAGGAAACGACCTGAACCTGAACCTTGCCGTCGGGCAGCTTGTTGACCATGGTCTGGGTAGCATCGAACAGGGAGCCGTAGGTCATGCCCACGATGTCGGAGGAAACGATCTCGTCCTCGGTGTAGCCGTAGGACTCGGTCTGAGCAGCCTTCATGGCAGCGTTGATCTCCTCAACAGTCACAGCCTTGGCGCAAACAGCGTTCAGGATGGTGGTGGAGCCGGTGGGGGTGGGGATTCTCTGAGCAGCGCCGATCAGCTTGCCGTTCAGCTCGGGGATAACCAGGCCGATAGCCTTGGCAGCACCGGTGGAGTTGGGCACGATGTTGATAGCGCCAGCGCGGCTGCGGCGCAGGTCGCCCTTTCTCTGAGGACCGTCCAGGATCATCTGGTCGCCGGTGTAAGCGTGGATGGTGCACATAATACCAGCCTCGATGGTAGCCAGCTTGTTCAGAGCGTCAGCCATGGGAGCCAGGCAGTTGGTGGTGCAGGAAGCAGCGGAGATGATGTGATCGTCCTTGGTCAGGGTCTCGTGGTTGACGTTGTAGACGATGGTGGGCAGATCGTTGCCTGCGGGAGCAGAGATAACGACCTTCTTGGCGCCGGCAGTGATGTGAGCGGCAGCCTTATCCTTGGAAGTGTAGAAGCCGGTGCACTCCAGCACGACGTCAACACCCAGCTCGCCCCAGGGCAGCTCAGCAGCGTTAGCCTTGGCGTAGATGGTGATCTCCTTGCCATCAACAATGATGGAAGTCTCGGTAGCCTCAACAGTGTGAGTGCCGAAGGGAGCAGCGTAAGCGCCCTGAGTGGAGTCGTACTTCAGCAGGTGAGCCAGCATCTTGGGGGAGGTCAGGTCGTTGATCGCGACAACCTCGAAGCCCTCAGCGCCGAACATCTGACGGAAAGCCAGACGGCCGATACGACCGAAACCGTTAATAGCAACTTTTACAGACATGGTTATTTCCTCCATTTTTATAGCCGCACAGCGGCATTTTTTAACATATTTTCAGGGTTTTGTTAAAACCCCATACAATGGCATTATACTATAACAAAATCCAGTTGTAAAGTAGTGGATTTGTCAAAATAACCGGATTATTAAAGAAATTTTTGTTGGCATTTCACCATAAGCCGCTGATTTCTTCAGAAATGGGCTATCTCAATGCCCCAAAAACACCAGCATACCGGAATGTTCGCACCCGGTAAAGGCGGCGGGGTCATGACCCCGCCCGGATCCCCCGCGCTTTCCAGGGGCCGGCGTCTATCTCATATCTCAAAGCAGCGCCAGCCAGGCTCTGATTGCCGCCTCTGTAGCCTTCAGGCTTCCCTGGAAAGCCCCCGGTTTTCCACCGCCCCGGCCGTTTAATGCCTTGGTCAGATCCGTTCCCAGGGGGCGTACATCCAGCGTCTTACTGATAATACAAAGGCTGTACCCGGCTTCGTCGGAGCCGGAGAATACCGCCGCCCAGCCGGATACCTTCTCTGCGATCCGGTCTGCAAGCTCCCGTACCCCGTTGGGAGTCAGGGAGGGCTCAAAATGCAGGGCATTTTCTTGGTTTACATAACTTTCCGCAATCTGGGCGAATACCCGCTTTTCCAGATCTGCGCAGCGCAGCTTTTCCCGATTCAGCTGGTCATTCATCCGCTTTGCCGCCTCGCCGGTTTCCAGAAGCTTGGCAGAAAAGGTCTGGGACACCAGCTTATTCTGATCGAAGATGCCGCACAACATCCGGTAGGCCCGTTCTCCGCACACCAGCTGCAGCCGCACACCCTCATGGAATTTCACGGAAGACAGAATCTTGATCAGGCCGATCTGCCCGGTACGGGGAACATGCACCCCACAGCAGGCACAAATATCGCAGCCCGGGACCTCCACGATCCGTACCGGCCAAGGCAAGGCTTTTTTGCTCCGATAGGGAACGGTGAGAAGCTCTTTTTCGGACGGATACCAGCATTTGACCGGCAGGTCCTCCCAAATGGCCCGGTTTGCCGCCGCCTCCAGGTCTGCCAGATCCTCCTGGGGGATGGATCCGTCAAAATCGATCTCCATGACCTGAGCGCCCACATGGAAGCCCACATTATGATAGCCGTAACGGGCGCAGATCAGCCCGGACAAAATATGCTCACCGGTATGCTGCTGCATCAGATCAAACCGACGGTTCCAGTCGATGATCCCGGTTACCTGGCTTCCGACCTGCAGGGGTGCCTGGCACAGATGGACCACATCCTCCCCTTCTTCCCGGACATCCAGCACCGAAACACCGCCCAGTGTTCCCAAATCGCAGGCCTGGCCGCCCCCCTCCGGGTAGAAGGCTGTCCGGTCCAGCCTCACCCAGAAGCCGCCCTTGGCTGCCTCACAGCCGGTAACAGTGGCAGAAAACTCCCGGAGCATACTGTCTTTGTAATATAGCTTTTCCATAGCAGACCTCACAATGGTAATTTTGTCTATTATAACATATTTCACGCTCCTGCGCAATCCGTTCTCTAAATGCAAAGCCTTTCCCCTCCGGGAGAAGGCTTTGGCAGTAATTATTCATTTCCGCCGTGGATTTTGCAGGGAAAATTTCACAAAATTTTTGTTGCTTTTTTATTACTTATGCTGTATGATATAATTGCTAAGTATGGGACACCGTTATAACATTTTTTGATTCGGTGATCCCTTCATGGAATAAATATTATATGAAAGAGGTAATCAATATGGCACAGATCGATCTGACCAAGTATGGCATCACCGGTACCACCGAGATCATCCACAACCCCTCCTACGAGGAGCTGGCCAAGGCTGAGCTGGATCCTTCCCTGGAAGGCTATGAGAAGGGCGTTCTCACCGAGCTGGACACTGTCAACGTTATGACCGGCGTTTACACCGGCCGCAGCCCCTCCGACAAGTACATTGTCATGGACGAGAACTCCAAGAACACCGTATGGTGGACTTCCGACGAGTTCAAGAACGACAACCATCCCATGAGCGAGGATGTGTGGGCCACCGTTAAGGACCTGGCTCTGAAGCAGCTGTCCGGCAAGAAGCTGTACGTCGTGGATGCTTTCTGCGGCGCCAATGCTGACACCCGTATGGCCGTCCGCTTCGTTATGGAAGTGGCATGGCAGGCTCACTTCGTCAAGAACATGTTCATCGTTCCCTCCGAGGAGGAGCTGAAGAACTTCCAGCCCGACTTCATCGTCTACAACGCCTCCAAGGCTGCTGTGGAAAACTACAAGGAGTTGGGCCTGAACTCCTCCACCTGCGTGGCCTTCAACATCAGCTCCCGTGAGCAGGTCATCCTGAACACCTGGTACGGCGGCGAAATGAAGAAGGGTATGTTCTCCATGATGAACTACTACCTGCCCCTGAAGGGCATCGCTTCCATGCACTGCTCCGCCAACACCGACATGGAGGGCAAGAACACCGCTCTGTTCTTCGGCCTGTCCGGCACCGGCAAGACCACCCTGTCCACCGACCCCAAGCGTCTGCTGATCGGTGACGACGAGCACGGCTGGGACGACAACGGCGTGTTCAACT
>SVLB01000024.1 GCA_015068135.1 Oscillospiraceae bacterium
TAAGGGCATTGGTCTGGGAGATCTGAGCGGTAATGGTAGGACGGGCAGGACAATGGCTTACGGACACCAGCACCACCTCAAACTCAGGCAGTGCGGCCTTGATATCCAGCAGCGCATTTTCCATAGACTCGATCACAGCCTCGGGGGAGGTGCTTCCGGTCAGGTCGTTGATGCCGATATTATAGATACCCAGCTTGGGCTCATAGGAGATGACCTCATCGGCCAGAGCCTCCCAATGGACCGCCACAGAGCCGCCGATACCGATATCATCGATATCCGTATATTCCGGGAAATAGGTCTCGTAATCGGGCCACATCTCCGTATAGGAGTGACCGAAGATCAAAACCTCCGCTGTGCGCTTTTCGGTGTTTTCCGTAACCGTCACATCCCGGAAGATGGTGCCGGAGGTGGCTGCCCACAGACCGATGCGCGCACCGTACTGGGCCACATTCTCAACGGCGTAGCAGTTGATCTTATCAAAACGGTTGTAATAGTAGCAGTAGACGGTATCGCCGTTCTTGACGATCTCCAGGCGGTTATCATTCGTGTAGATATGACCTGCGGAGAGATAGCCGCGGTCCAAAACGGTTTCCACACCATTTTCTACTTTTACAAGCTCTACATTCTGATTGCCGGTGATCCGGAACAGGAAGTAATTCTCACCTGCATCATCCGCGCCGAATACGATACCGGCAGCATTCTTACCGGCAGTATTCATGGTAGCGGCAAAGGTGCCCTCCGTGAAGGCTGCCGCGCTGTGCAGTGCCAGCGTGTTGGCGGAGTTGATCTGGATACCGTTGCCATGGGCAGAGTGGTAGAAGTTCAAACCCGCGGTGGCTGCTTCATTTTCAAACGTATAGGTCATATCTGCCACCCGGAAGTTGTCAAAGGCGCAGCCGCTGTACTGGCTTCGCAGACCCACCTGACCGTTTGCCAGGTCAAAGCCCGTGCAGGTATAGGTGGTGGTAATGGACTTGGCGGGATCCTCCAGCAGGCTCACTGTGGCAGTGACCACATTGCCGCTGACCTGTACCGTCAGAAGCAGGGGCTTCTTCACACCGCCGGAGAACAGGTTGTTGCCCCGTCCGGTTTCCGAAACCACGCGGGAATACTCTGCCCAGGCAGGGAACTGACCCACCACCAGGTCCACACGGTTGGCCGCGTCGTCCCAGCCGGAGAAATGGGATTCTACACCAATGTAAAGGGCATTGATAGCATCCTGGGCGGCACCGGCATTGGCAGCACCCAGGTAGATACCTGCGTTGATGATACCGCTGCCGGGATGCAGCTCCACGGAAACGGTCTTATCGCCGGAAGGTGTGGTTTCCAGGATCACCTTGCCCTCACCGTTGCTGGGGGCGGTCAGCTTACCGTTGGCGGTAAAGCCGCTGATGCTGTTGACCGCAACCGAGCCGGTGACGGCTGTATAGTTATCCTTGACACTTCCGTCGCTGTTAATGGGATAGATATTGTCAAGGCCCCAGGCAGATACGGTAGCATAGTACGTATCGCACAGCTCCTTCACCGCCTCACGCTGACCGACCGTAAAGGTATTCCATCTGTCATTGATGATCCCCAGGGTATCCTTCATGGTGGTGATCTGCTGTTTGCCGGTGACCGTATGGGCGGCATCGCCGGAGCGCAGGGTCACAAAGGGCTCTGCATAGATCTTCGTCTGACCGCCATCATTGGCCAGGATATCCCGCAGGCGCAGGCTGATCTGATGCTTGTCGGAGATGGCATATGTCTTGATATTGTCCTCGTTGACCCAAAGGCGGAAGCCCATCTCCACATCCTGTGCCAGGATCCTTTCGTCGCCCAAAAGGCTTGCCTTATAGCCCAGGGCATCATCGACGGGCTTGAGGCTGATGTGGGTGATCTTCACCCCATAGCGGTGGGCAGAGTACACGCCGTCTTCGTCCACGACCATGTAGGTCTTGCCATTGGCCTGGGTGAAGACTTCCACATTGCCGGTGACCTTTGCACTACCCCAGCTGCCTTCGTAGTCATCGGTGGCGGTATCCACCAGCTTCAGGGTCGCCCCCTCGGCAACGGTCACGTTGGACAGGCAGAAGCCTGCCAGATCAACGGTCACATCACCGGTGACGGCAACTGCCTCATTGGTATCGGCAAGAAGCTTCACCACCGCGCCATTGGCGGCGGCAATGGCCTCCTCCACGGAGGTGTAGCTCTGGGACCCTACCTGGGCCACAAAGGTCTTTTCCTGCCGGGGCAGTGTCAGGGTAAAGTTACTGCCGGAATCATACATATCTCGGTCAGTGGAATAGTAGGACACACGGCACTCGGTACCGTCGGCATTGAACCGAAGAATGCCCACCATGCCCACATGCTTGTAGCCCTCGTTGCCGGTATCGGTGACCTGGGCGTCCATCAGCATCTGGTATACGGTATTGCCGTTGACACCCAGATCCGCACGGCGGACGATATTGGTGTGCCATACATGGCCGGAGATCGCCATGATGATATTTTCATGCTGGCTGACAAACTGGTTCCAGACAGCCGGAACATCCAGGTTGCCGTAAGAGCCCACATAGCTGTGGGTGATCAGAATGGCCTGATGGTTGGGGTGGCTCTCCACCACTTCATTGGCCCAGGCAAGGACATCCGCCTGGGGAACATACTCCAGCGCCAGGACCAGGTACTTGTTGCCGGAAGCCTCAAAGGCCTGCCACTGGTTTGCGGAGTTGACCTCGTCAAAGAAGCCGATCTCGGTGGGATAGCTTTCAAAAAGGCTTCTGGGGAAATACTGGTTCATGAGAGTCAGCTGCTCTCTGATGCCATGACCGGTATCCCAGCCGGAGTTGGTATCGTAGTCATGGTTGCCGGGTGCGGCAATGAAGGGAAGATCATCAGGAAGCAGCTCCCAGGCGGCCTTGTTATTTTCCCACTGGGTCAGATTGCCGCAGTTATCGGCCATGTCACCCACATTGAGGACCATCTGGATGTTCTCGGTTTCCCGATTGTCCGCGATCCACTGATACAGATTCATCAGCTTTTCGGGATAGTAGTTGTTCAAAATCTGCTGATCGGGGATCACCACGATGGAGTAAGCGCCGGGTTCGTGGCTCTCGGCATTCAGATCCAGCATAGCATCGTAGGGCTCAACAAAGTTGTCGTTGCCGGACAGATCCGCAAAGACACCGTCCACCTTCTCGTCCAGCGGAGCGTTGAACAGCAGACCATCCTGGGGATCTTCGTACTGGGTCATCATGCTCTGGGCGATCTGCTGGGCCGTCAGGGCCTTGTCCCAAAGCCGGACATCGGCAATAAAGCCCAGGAATTTATGGGTGGCATCATCGGAAGATTCCTTGCTTCCGAGGGCAAAGGTATTGCCGGGAAGGATCTTGTCGGGAATGGTAATGGCCTGCAGGCCGGCAGCATTCCAGGTAGCCGCTGCCTGACCGTTGATGTAGGCGACCACCCTATCGTTCTCCACATCGCAGGTATATGCCATGTGGGTCCACTTGCCGGTGCGCAGATCCGTCGCCACGTCAAAGGTCTTGGTGGTGACGGTCAGGTCCGCATTTTCCACCGCGTAGGAAAGCTGCAGCTTGCCGCCCTGGATCATCTGCATGGAAACAGAGGGCGCGCGGCTGGCATTGCCCACAATATAGCCCACGGCACTGTCATGGACACCCTGAGGGACCTTCACCCAGGCTTCCAGGGTGTAGGGAGTCGCGCTGAGCTCCTCGGTCAGCTTCCAGGGACGGTTGCTGACCTCGCAGAAATTGTAGCCCGTGTTTTCATAGAGGGTCTCCACCTCGGGAACAGGCTGCTCCTGGGGCTGCTTATAGGTAATGAGCAGATTGTCGTAGCAAAGATCAATAAACTGGTTGCGCAGACCGATCTGACCCTGCAGCTGTCCTGCCTCCATGGTCCAGGTCTTCTGCACAAAGCGGTTGGGATTCTCTGCCAGGCTCAAAGTGCCGGTCATGGTGTTTTCCCCAAATTCCAGCTTCAGGTTCAGAGGCTTCTTCACACCGCCTGCGTACAGGGCATTTTGGTTGCCGGTTTCCGACACCAGGCGGCTGCCTGCCACCTCTCCTGCCCAGCCCTGGGCAAACTTGCCCAGCCACAGGTCAATACGGTTGGGTGCGTCGTCCCAGCCGGAGAACATGGATTCCACCATAACAGCGATGGCATCGGCGGTATCCTGGGCAGCGGACACATTCTTCGCGCCCACATACACGCCCGCGTTCATCAGACCGGAGGGACCGGGGATAATATCCACGGACATGGAAGCGATATTGGCCATATCCTCGTTGAAAATGGCCTTCATTTCACCGTTGCCGCCATTGGATTTGAGCATACCGTCAGCCACCGCAAAACTGTGATTGCCGTTGGTATAGAAGGTAAAGTCATCTGCCTGGGAAGCATCGGAAAAATCCCACAGCTTCTGATATTCGGTCAAAGGCTGGGTATATTCCACCTGCAGATCGTCAAACCGGGTATCGGAGCCGTTGACACGCAGACCGACCTGGCCGGAAAACAGCGCAGGATCCATCTCATACATCAGCTGCAGATATTTGGCAGGATTATCCCGCAGGCTCAGGGTCAGCAGCACCGTATCCGGGCCAAAGGTCAGCTTCAGATTCAGCGGCTGCTTATTGCCCTTAGTAAACAGGGCATTGCCGTTTCCGGACTCGGAAACCACAGTTCCCAGCTTCGTCCACTGGTTATTGAACTGGCCCTGAATAATATCGATCCGGTTGGGCGCATCGGTCCAGCCGGTAAAGTTGGACTGGATCTGGAACACCATGGCCTTGATCTGGTCCACACCGTTTGCTGCCTGGGAAGCGCCGAAATACAGGCCCGCGTTGATCAGACCGGAAGGACCGGGGATCAGGTCCACGGATACAGACTTCAGGTTCTCCGGGGTCTGTGTCACGATGGCCTTCAGCTCTCCGTCTACACCGTCAGGGGCCAGCATTCCGTCAATGATGGCGTACCGGCTGGTGGCCGATTGGTACATGGAAAAATCAGACAGCTGTGCCTGGGAAGAAAAATCCCACACAACCGTTTCGTCCATTCCGGCAGAGGCAGCCACAGTCTGGGCAGTCTCCACCGAAGACTCCGTGACCGTTTCTGCCGCACTGACCTGGACTGCCGGTGCTGCCATGGGCAATACCAGCGCAAAGACGAGCAGCAAGGCCAGAAGCCTGCTTTTTTCCCGAATAAGCCGTTTCATATACATCCTCCTTATAGATCGCCGTTATTTACAGACGGGACTCCCGTCCGGGTATACCGTATTGCAGGATTTATTACAGTCAAATTTGTTGTGTAAACCCTGTCCGTTACAGGATAAATTGTACGAGTTGTACAATTTTTCATTGGAGTAATCCAGTATGATTATACAATCTTAACAGTGTCCTGTCAAGCTGTTTATGGAGGCTATGGGATTGCATCAAAAAAGGGGGCTGTCTCGGAGATCTTAAGGGCCCATGCCACATACAACAGAAAACACTTTTTCGACAAGCGAAATCCGCCCGAAGGCAAAATGCCTTCGGGCGGACTTTATTATTGCAAATCTACAGTTATCGCTGGGCCATGACTACGATTTCAGAAACCGCATACTGCACATCGGAGGCGGGCAGGATCACTTCAATGGCGGTCACTTCAATGGGAAGCAAAGCCAGGGAAATGCTGCTGCCGGGGATCAGGGTGCCAGCTTCTGTTTGGCTCTGATCCGGGTTGATGGTCAGGTTATAGGTAAGATAGCCGCCGATAGCCAGCTGCAGCCGGATCTGGGCGCTGCCGAACAGCTTTTCATAGCCATTGTAAAGGGCTACGGAGCAGATCCTTTGGGCTTCGGAGAATTGGAGCGTTACGGTAGCGGAATTTCCGTCAAACACCACATCCTCCAGGAAGCTGCTGTCATGGTGGAGGATCACGCCGTCATTCAGCGCCTCTGCACGCCCCTGGGCGATGTGATTGGCGGTAATCGTCGCCATACCTGTGATATTTTCATACGCGCCGGTGGTCAAAGGCATGGGATTCACAGAGGGACCGCTTACCACGGGCACCAGCAAGCCCTCTGCGTTTTCAACCCAGTGCAGCTGATCCATGGCAATGCCACGGATCAGGGCCTCCTCGGTCTGCTCCTTATGGGCATGGTAAACGATATAATCCAGGCCATTCCGACTGACCACACTGCAGTGGCCGGTGCCGGCTGCCCAACTGCCGTCTGCGTACAGCAGCCAACCGCCCTCAGCCTGGGTCAGCTTCCGGAAGGGACCCACGGGGCTGTCGCCCACTGCCACTCTGACGCAGTAGCTTTGCTGATAGAAGGCATTGGCAGAGTACAGAAGGTAATACTTGCCGGACTGCTGATTATATACCATGAAGGGGGCTTCGTTGACCTTGCCCTCACTCAAAGTGCTGTCGGAAGCGGTCAGTGCCGCCACGGAGGTGTAATCGGGCGTATAATCGTCATTGAGGCCAATCACATAGATGCTGGACTGTTTGATCCCCAGTTCCGTTGCCAGGTCATGGCAGAAGTACATATACTTCTTACCGCTTACGGGATCCACAAAGGGGCTCATATCAATGACCTTCATATAGCCATCGGTGGCCGTTTCGTAGAGAGGATCGTTGGGGTCCATATTGGCAAAGTCAAACACCGGGGCGTAAGCGAGAACCTTGTTTTCCTCGTCCAGCACCACAGGCTCCTTTCCCAGGTACTGATTGTAGGAAACAAAGGGACCTGCGGCAGATTCGGAAACCGCAATATCCGCATAGAAGCGGGTCACGGAATCCTTCCGGGTCGCGCTGTAGAACAGATAGTACAGGCCGGTATCGGCATCATAGATCACTTCCGGAGCCCAATAGTCACCGGTCAGGTAAGAGGTCGTGGTATAGCCGGTGGCTTCGTCGTAGCTTTCAAAGGTACTCAGGGCTGTACCGACGCATTCCCAATTGACCATATCCTGGGAGCGGTATGCCAAAAAGCCTGCGGTTCCCAGGGAGTCGGCGGTGACGTACATATAGTAGTAGCCCGCATCCGGACCCTCGGAAACATAGATCACAGAGGGATCCGCGCCCACGGTTGCCAGGTCGTTCATATGGTACATGGCAGTGGTTTCCTTGTCCAGGGTCTTGTCCGCCAAATAGCTTTCCGCCGCCGCCTGATCCGCAAAGATCCGGGCGCTGAGGTTTTCTACGGTGGTGGTACCCACATTGAAGCCGGTGAATTTCACGCTGCTGGTATCCATGGGAACCCGGTTCGCAGTATAGACAATGTGCGCATCCACCAGCAAATAAACGGTATTGCCCACAACCACCACTTCAAAATCCAGGCTGTTTCTGCCGCCGTTTTCGCTTTCATGGCTGATCAGCTCCCATACATCCCAGGTATCCTGGTTGGCCTTGGACATGGAGAAGATCTGATAATTGCCGGAGGGCAGTTTTTCCAAAGCGACGAAATACTCGTTTTGGGCATCGGAGGAGATCAGGATCCTTGCCTGACCCCAGTCCTGGGCATCGGTCAGGGTCACCTTGCCGCTGACAGAATAGAAATCCTCCCGCAGCACGATGCCGCCCATGGTCAGATCATCCACCAGATGCTGGGCATCGGAATCGGTATGCAGGGTAAATGCCCCATCGGTCTGCGCAAAGTAATTGCAGGTCAGACCGCACTTAGTAGCCTCTGCCACGGCGCTGTCTGCGCAGATGCCGGAGGAAACCCGGTAGTTGGTGGCAGTGAGCACGGTGTTGAAGGAGAAGATGCCCACAGCACCCTTTTCTGCCTGGAAGCCCGTAACATCGTACAGGACCAACGCATCGTTTACAAAGAAGTAGTACGCACGGCCGTCACGGACCAGCTTCAGCTTAACCGTATCGCTGCCGGTAAAGCACATACCGGGTACTTCCCGGGACTTGGAGCCGCCCCAGTCATCTCCACCGCCGGTGGGCTGATACACCACACCCACATGGGTAGCTGTCATGGCAGGGGTCATATCCACAAAGAATTTGACCATCTCGCTGCCGCCATTGACCATCAGACCAAACTTGGGCCAACCGTCATTGTTCAAAACGGCTTCCACATTGATTTCCGTTTCAAAGGAGAACCGGTCGGTATACACATCGTTGAGATAGGTGTACTGGGGTGCGCCGCCGTCAATGCGGACACTGGGCGTTTCCCCGATATCAGCAGACAGATCAACGCCCTCGCTGGTAGCATAGCCAGCGGCATAGCCGAACAGATCACCCTTATTTCGCTCGGATTCGGGGAGCAAAGCGGCCTTGGCGTCCAGATCCCCCTGGGAAACGCTGGTGTAGTATTCCGTAAGGGTCATGCCCGTATTAAAGCCAAAGATGCCGGTAACCGCATCGCCGGAAACATCCCAAACACCGGAAAGGGCATAATTGCCGTCCACGAACAGATATACCCGTTTGCCCTGCTTCAGCAGACCCAGGGTCACGGTCTCGCCCTCACCGGAGAAGGCCATGGTGGCAGGGGCGTTCTTGGAATTGTCCCAATCATAGTTGCCGCCAACACTCATAACCGCGCCCACAGTACCGGAGGTCAGTTCCGTGGTCATATCCACATAGAAGCTCTGCCGCTGCTCGCCGCTTTGCAGGAACATGCCGAACTTGGGATAGTATTCTTCCGCGGCAATGCCGTTTACGTGGACCTTGGCTTCCAAATAGAAGTCTTCTGCGCGGAAGCTGTCCACAATGCCTTGGGCAATGCCGTTTTCAGACACGGTGACGCTGCCGGTGTTTGCGCCGGTATCGGCAGAAAGGTCAAACTGATCGCTGGTCTTGTAGCTGCCGGTCTGACCGAAGAAGGCTTCAGTCTCCCGGTAGATCTGCTCGTACAGATATGCGGAGAACACCCCGTAACCCTCTGCGTTCATATGGACCCGGTCAGCACTGAACAGGGCGGTATTGGAGTTCTGCTTGTCTTCTGTTACCATCAGATCAAACACATCCACGCCCTGGACATAGTTCAATCTTTCGCACAAAGTCTTAGCGCCGTCAACCAGTGCGCCCAGCTTGGCGGGGGTATACACGCCATTGCTGTAGGCACTGGGGCTGGGCGTGGTATAGATGTAGTAGATCTCGGCAAAGGGATGGTCTGCATGGATCTTTTCCAGCAGGGTCTGCAGTCTTTGCACCACCACTTCCCCATCGTCGCCCCATACATTTACATCATTGCCGCCCACCAGGATCACAAACCGGTCTGCCTGGAAGGGCCTCACCAGCTGATCGTAGGCATGGATCCAATCCAGAACGGTAGAACCGCCGATGCCCACATTGTAGCCGTTTTCATACTTGGCAAGGCCCGTATCCTGCTCCCAGGTGCTCCAGAAATCCATATTGGAGTCACCGAAGATCAGGGTGCCGCCCTTACCGGCGCAGTTTTGCTCTACAATGTACTCATTGTAAAGGGCATCCATGCGGCTTTGGAAGCGGCTGACATAGGTTTTTTCTTCCTTGGCTGCCAGGTAGCTCTGCGCAGCATCGCCGGTTTCAAAGATCTGCAGCTGCAGATCGCTGACAGTGGTGGTACCCACATTGTAGCCCGTGAACTTGACGGTGCTTTCGCTCATGGTAACCCGCTGGGTCTCATAGCAGATCTTGTCATCCACCAGGAAGGCAACCTGGCTGCCGTTGACGATCACTTCAAAATCAATGGCATTGCGGCTGCCGTTGACCTCCGCATGCTCAATGAGCCGCCAGTCGTTCCAGGCAGTCTCGGAAGCCTTGGACATGGTGAAGATCTGATAATTACCGCCCACGTTTTCCAAGGCGATAAAATATTCGTTCTCAGGATCCGCGGAAACCAAAATTCTTGCCTGACCCCAGGTATCCGCGTTCGTCAGGGCGATGGTACCCTTTACGCTATAGGCAGAGGCTTTCACCACTTCGCCATCCAGCCGAACATCGTCCACCAAATGCTCCGCACCGGAGGTGGTGTTCAGAACATAGGTGCCGTCTTCTGTTTCCAGGAAATAGTTGGTAGACAGGGAAACGCCCTCGGGGATCTCCTCTGCCTCTACTTCCTGATACAGCTCGGGGATGGTGTTGTAGAACGCCCGCAGATCCCGGGCATAGTCGTACACATAAGCATTGATCTCGTGATAAGGCGCGCAGCAGAATACCACCTGGGAACCCATGAGGCCTGCCGCCGTGCGGAAGGGACGGCTGGCAGCACCGGCGCAGTTATAGAAGAAGGGAACGTTCAGTTCCTCCTGCAAAACCATATTGGTCTGCAGGGTCTCCTCCAGATCCGCACTGCTTGCCAAAACGATCTTGGCAATATCCGCGCCGCGGGCTTCCATTTCCTTGGCCAGGGCAACGCCCTGGGCCTGGTTCATGGCAACGCCCACATGGGCGGACATGAGGATCTCCACATTGGGATTGATCTGCCGAAGCTCTGCCATAAAGGCCTTCTGCTGAGCGATCACATTGGCATCCATGGAAACTTCCTTGGGTGCGGGGATCTCAAAAACCGTGCCCTTATAGCTGGTCTTGCAGGCATCGTAGGAAACGCTGTAGGTATCCGCGGGAAGGTCCACAGCATCAAAGCCCGCCTCCACTGCCATCCGCCACAGACCCAGCCGCATTTCCAGATTGTCATAGCTGCCGTAGGCCAGGGCCATCACCGGATACTGGGTGCAGTCGGCGATCCGCTTCAGGTTTTCCACGGTGCGCTCGGATTCTGCCAGGGTGGTCAGATATACGATAAAGCCGGTCGCGCCGTCGGCTTCTTCCTTTTGGATGGTGGTCACAATGGCATCCACCGTACTCAGAGAAATACTGCCGGTGACGATGGGGGCTTTTTGGGTGGTAAAGCCGGACATATCAGCCGGAGAATAATCGGTCAGATCCCTGCCGTTTTCATCGGTAACGGTCACGGGAATGGCGCAGATCTGATCGTTGACGATCACAGAAACGGCAGGCACATCCGCAGACAGTACGGCGGGAGCAATCAGATAGTTTTCCCGGTTGAGGACCACCTTGTTGCCGTTTGTGTCAATCCCGCTGACCACCAATCCGGTCTCGTCAAAGGATTCTCCCAGCTTATAGGTGGTTTTTGCGGGCATTTGGGTCACTTCGATGGCGCTGATGCCCGCAACCGGCTCTGTGGGGAGCTTTTTATCGGAATAGAAAAGCGGTACACCCCAGCGGCCCCAGGTCACCGTTTCGCCAACGGTCACATCCTTTTCGTATAGCGCAAAGCCCATAGCCGCAAAGTTGCCGCCGCCCAGGCCCGCGCCGCCCCAGGGCGCAAAGTCCAGATCCATCACATGGGCAAAGCCCTTATCCAAATACTGCTGGCCATTGGCCTGGTTTCTGCCGATCAGATACAGCTTACCGGCCTTGGTAACGGTAGCAGAGCCGCCGTTGAGGGGAGCGCACAGGAAGCTCTTACCGCCCATCCAGTAAGGAATGGTATGATAGTAGTAAGGACTCTGATCGCTGAATACCTGCTGCTTCAGCGCTACGGGAGCGCAGGCGTAGCTTTCAGACTCAATCACTGCCAGCTGGTCAGCCGGAACGGTAACGCCGTTGCCGGTCAGGTCCAGCCGGGTCTCAGAGCCGATCAGCACGCCCCACCAGGGAGCCATCTGAATCCGCTCGCCCCGGGATACTCTCAGCTCATACACCCAGGTGTCACGCTTGACAGAATAATCCGCAAAGGTCCACTCGGGCAGCTCCAGCCGCTTAAAGCCATAGGTATCCACGTCCTTGGCAAAGTTGCTGTCGGTACGGGGATGGGTGATCACATAGAAATAGCCATCTGTGCCGGCGGTCACATCCACGCCGCCGGAGATACTGCCATACAGGTACTGCTGACCGATCAAGGCCTCGGGCATACTCAGGAAGGTGTATGCCTTATCCTCGTCAGACCATACCTTCTGCCCGATGGCAACGGTTTCGACGGTGGTCGTGTCGTTGGGCATCAGCAGGGGGTACAGGTTCAGACGTTCCCTGGATACCACAACGATGGCCCAGCTTGCGTCAATGGTGATATTCTCACCGGGCGTTACTGCCCGTTCATACACAAGGGTATTGATGGGGTTGGAGTAATTTGCCAGGCACCAGTCCTCGGCAATGCCCAGCTTGGTAAAGCCGGAGCCTGCTTCCAGGATATTGTCCGGGAAGTTTGCGTGATTGGTGGGAGGTGTCAGCACATACAGATAGCCATCCCGGAGAATGGTCATATCAATTTGGGTATTGAACTTACCGTAGACATAGGACTGTCCGATCAGCGCCTCGGGAAGTTCGGTAAAGGTAAAGCCTCTGCCGTTCCAAAGCTTTGCGCCCAAGGTCAGGGGTTCTACGGTATAGCTGCTGCTATCCTGCAGGACCTTGTCAAACCCTTCGGCATCGGTCTTGGCCTGGGCCAGCTCCTGCTGGTAGTTATCTGCCAGGCTGTAGTCGGTCAGGGTCAGCTCCGTGCCGAAGCTGAAGAAGCCTACCGCACCGGTCTCGTCGGTCAGATCACTTCCGGTCAGCACCATGGTGCCATTGACATAGAAATAATAGTTCACGCCGTCACGAACCAGCTTCAGGGTAACGGTATCGGTACCCATGTCCAGGGTTTCGGGCAGAGTGGTCACAGCGGCATAAGCCCAGTCGTCACTCTTGCCGGTATTCTGATGTACCGCGCCCACCTGCCAAACCTGCAGCTGCGGGTTCATATCCAGGTAGAATTTCACCATTTCCGTTTCGCCGTTTACCAGCATACCGAACTTGGGATAGCCCTCATTGGCAAGAATGCTGTTTACCCGGACGGTGGTCTCAAAGCTGACGTTTTGGGTCTGCAGATTGCGGACAATGGCATACAGCGGAGTCGCCTTATGGGCATCGAGTACCACATAGGGCGTTTCGCCGCAATCGGTGGAAAGGTCGATGGCAGGGCTGGAAACAGACTGCCCGGCATTTCCGAAGAAGCTTGCGAAAATGTTGTCCAGCTGCCAGGTCTCCACCTGGGCTTCGTACTGCCGGCACAGCGCCTTCACCGCATTCTTCTGACCCTGGGTATAGCCTGCGGTATACCAGGTTTCATTGATTTTCTGAAGGGTGGTCTTCATGGCGGCAGACTGCACCTTGGATTTTACGGTGACATCTCCCATACGCACAAAGGCATAGGCCTCCAAAATGGCTTCGCCGCCATCGTTGGCAAAGATACTGTGTACCCGGGCGGTAAAAATACCGTCTTCCGGGGTTTTTTCCAGGGTAAAGACCTTTTCTCTGCCGCCATCCACACGGAAGCAGAAGCCGATCTCGGTGACGGACTCCAAAGAGCCCTCCACCTTCGCCCGGAAACCCAGGGCATCGTCGGCAGGCTTCAGGCTGATATGGGTGATCGTAACCGTCGGAGTTTCCGCGGTCTGATCGCTGCTCTGCGTTGCAAACGCGCCCACAGACAGCATACCCAAAACCATCACCATCGCCAAAAACAGTAACGCAATTCTGGTTTTGTTCATATTGTGTACCTCGCTTCGTATTTTTTTTGCTCAGTTTTTCTCAGACAGATAGGCCTCTGCCTGTTGCTGATTTTCAAAGACCGTGGCAGAAAGGTTTTCTACCGTGGTAGTACCCACATTGAAGCCGGTGAACTTGACGGTGCTTTGGGTCATGGCGACCCGGCTTGCGGTATATACCACTGCACCATCGATCAGGAAATAGAGCCGATTTCCAATCACGATCAGCTCAAAGTCCAGGCTATTGCGCATCCCATTGGTATTCTCATGGAGGATCAGCTCCCACTTGTCCCAGCCCGTCTGATTGGCCTTGGACATGGTGAAGATCTGATATTTTCCGGAGGGCAGCTTTTCCAAAGCGATGAAATACTCGTTTCTGGCATCGGAGGACACCAAAATACGGGCCTGCCCCCAGTCATTGGCACCCGTCAGGGTCAGCTTGCCTTTGACGCTGTAGTAAGCTGTCCGCAGGACATTGCCGCCCTGGGTCAGATCGTCCACCTTATGCTCGGCACCGGAGTTGGTGGTCAGCGTGTATACACCGCTTCCTTGGTCTGCAAACCAGTTGCAGGTCAGGCCCAGCTTTGTCAGCGCCGCAAGGGCATCCCGGGCATTCTGAATTGCACTGTCAGCAGCCGTGCCCGTCAGGATGCTGTAGCGGCTTGCGGTCAGGGCCGTATTAAAGGAGAAGATACCCACTGCGCTCTTTTCCTGGGCAAACCCGGTTTCATCGTAAAGGACCAGGCTGTCGTTTACAAAGAAGAAATAGGCACTGCCATCGCGTACCAGCTTCAGCTTTACGGTATCGGAGCCGGTAAAGGACATTCCGCTTACCGGGCAGGCTCTGGAGCCGGCCCAGTCATCGGCCCCACCGTTGGGCTGATACACAACACCCACATGGGTGGCCTTCATTTGGGGGGTCATATCCACAAAGAACTTGACCATTTCGGTACTGTCCTTGGTCATGACACCGAATTTGGGATACCCATCGCCGTTGAGGACCGCCGAAACATTCACCTGGGTCTCAAAGGAGAAGCGGTCTGTAAACACGTCATTCCAATAGGCATACTGGGGAGCGCCGCCCACAAAGGATACCGTGGGGGTTGCGCCCTTGTCCTGGTGCAGGTCCACCCCATCCGTTGTCCAGTAGATCCCCTGGCTGGCACCGAAGTTCTCCCCGTAGCGGTTGGGCTTGGCCTCTGCATAGGCCTGGGCCTGGGCCCCATCGGAGAACACCGTCAGAGAAAGATCGCTCACAGTAGTGGTAGCTGTATGATAGCCGCTGAATTTGACGGTACTTTCCGTCATGGGGACCCGGTCATCGGTGTAGAAAACTTCGCCATCCACCACTAGATACAGCCGGTTGCCGATTACGATCACTTCAAAGTCCATGCTGTTGCGGTTTCCGTTCCGCTGGGCATCCTCGATCAACGTCCAGTTGCTCCATTCCTCCTCAGCCGCTTTGGACATGGTAAAGATCTGATAATTGCCGTTTTCCAGCATCTCCAGGGCGATCACATATTCATTGCTGGGATCCGCGCTGATCAGGATCCGTGCCTGACCCCAAGCCTGGGCATCTGTCAAAGTCAGCTTGCCCTTCAGACTGTAATTGGCCTGACGCAGAACATTGCCGGAAACCAGCACATCGTCAACCAAGTGCTGGGCATCGGAATCGGTGGTCAGGGTGTACACCCCGTCGGCGGTTTGGGTGAAGAAGTTTTCCGTCAGCACCGGGCTTGCAAAGGCCTGGACATCCAGTTGAGCCTCTTGCAGAAGGCTGTCGATCGCTTCCGTATCCCTGACCAGCCGATAATCCGTCACCTTCAGAGAAGTGCCGAAGGAGAAGATGCCGGTGGTGGTATATTTGTCAGACAGATCCTTGCCGGTGGCAACCAATGCGCCGTTGACATAGAAATAGTAGCTTTCCCCATCCCTGAGCAGAGTCAGCTTTACCTTCCCGGAGGTCAGGTCCAGGGGCTTTGTCAGCTTCCAGGTGGACTGGCCTGCCCAATCGTCTTCCAGGCCGAAGGGCTGATGGACAGCACCCACTACGCCTGCCTGCTTGTCGGTGGTCATATCCAGATAGAACTTGACCATTTCCCTGCCGTCATTGGTCATCAGTCCGAATTTGGGGAATTTTTCGCCGGAGCGGATGTTCGTTACCTGGGCCGTCAATTCCAGGCAGAACCGCTGTGCATACATGCCCTTTACGTAGGCATACAAGGGGGTCTCCTTGCCGGAGTCCATCACCAAATAGGGATTTTTGCCCCAATCTGTGGCCATATTCAAAGACTGGCTGGAATGGTGGAACCCGGCACTTCCGAAGAAATTGCCGTTGGGATAGATGGGCGCCGCAGCCGCTTCCTCGTAGCCAAATCTTGCCACTACGACCACATCTTCCGCCGGCATGGTAAAGGTATCTTCACTGTGGCGGCCGTTGACGGTCTGTGTGATCACCGCGTAGCCTTCTGCCGGGGTTGCATTCAGGGTGATCTTCTCACCGGCTTTGGCCTGGGTGACATTGGCGCTTACGGTACCGTTGGCGGTAGGCAGTACCGTAACGGTATAGGTTTCATCGGTCTGCGAAGGTGCTGTTTCCTCCTGGGCAGGTACTTGCGCCGGAGTAAAGCGCTTTGCCATATCCGTGGGGAATCTGCCCTCAAAGAACCACCAGGGATCTCCCCGGAACTTCATGGCAGGATCCGTAACCTCGGAGATCTCTTTATAATCCTGGTCGCAGGTCTTAAAGGCAAAGCCCATATTGGCCTTTCCATCCCCGATCACCTCTGCCGGGACAAAGACTTCCGCAACCGTGGTGTATGTACCCGCCACCAGATCTTCCGTGGTTTTCAGGGTCCTGACCATATAGCCGCTGTCACCGAAGGCGGTAGCGGCAAAATGGGTCTCATTGATCCAAAACTCCGCGTTTGTATTGAAATACCACGCACCCCGCTCATCGGGCGCATCATTCCACATATACACCCGGCTCTGGTAGCCGTGCTTGACCTCATAGGCCAAATAGATGCCCCGTTCGTCCCGGTAAGCATACACGGACATGGCATTGCCGTTTGTGGGGTCTTCCTCACTGGCAAGCAGGGTCCTGTTGCGATCCCATTCTCTCAGATCCCCATCGGGTTCGATCTCAGGAAGATAGGGCGCAATATAGTGCCGGACCGTTTCCTTTTCCGTGACATAGTGGTTTACTGTGATATCCGCTGTGGTATTGAAGAAGAACAAGCCGGGGATGGAGCCGTTTTCCAGCCCCCGTACATTCACATCGGACATGACAAATCTGCCGTTGACCAGCAAAGCCAGCTGATCTTCGTAGCGGATCAGCTCCACATTGACCGTTTTCTCCTGATTCAGGCTTACAACGGGCTTTATGCCGAAGGTATGGCTGGCATTGGTCTCCCACTGCCACTGGGTACCCGCGAACTCCGTGGTCTTTGCGCCGATGCGGCCAATGGTGTTGACCCTTTCGCCGGCATAGTCAAAGTAATAGCCCAGCATACTGTCCAGGGATTTGGAGTACAGGCCGAATTTGGGATATCCATCCTCATTGAGTACTTCCCCAATGGTAATATCCGCATTCACATAGTAGGCATCACTCAGGGTATCGGTAAAATTATAGAACTGGTTGGAGCCGCCGGTTTGGGCGATCTGATCGCCGTTCACCCGGAAGCCGTCGGTCATCACCGTCTGCCCGTCCTTGTCGATGCGGTACCAGGAGGTTGGATCCTGGAAGGAAGAACCCACCATCAGGGTCCAGGTGGTTCTGCCCGTTGCGTCATAGTCCTTTCTGGTGTTGAAGGACGGCGCGCAGATCAGGCTGTCCGGCTTTTCCAGAAGGTTCAGGCTGTGATAGGGAATAAAGCACTCCACATCATAGCCCTGGCAATCGGAGCTGTTCAGCTGGCCGTAAATATGCACCTTGCTGACCGTATTGATATAGGTGCGCATATACTCATAGGTCTCGGCAGACTGCACACCGATCCAGCCCTCCGTGGAGCCGTCCAGGCCGTAACGCAGCTGGACCACATTGGCGTTCAGATCCTCTGTACCGCCCTTGCCAAGCTGGATCTCCACAGAGGTATTCTGATAAATGGGCTGCTCGGGATTCACATAGACACTGGTATCATTGCTGTGGAAGCCGAAGAACACACCCTCCTCCGCCATTTTGGAGTACATGGTCAGGGTAACGCCGTTGGTATCGGAAAAGCTGATCTTCTGCCCGGTATACTCCTCGGGATCCACAATGCCATCGAAGGTAACGGTGTCGTCCCCCGGTGCATCCATGTGCCAGCCATTGTCTTCGATCTCGGGAAGCTCTGCCCGGTCCTGACGCTTTGCCATGACCGCGATTTCAGAAATGGCGTACTTTTCGTCTACTGCAGGCATGGTGATCGCAATTTCCGTGACCTTGGCAGGTTCAAACTCCAGCGAAACACTGCCGCCGGGGATCACATAGCCTTCTTCGGTGTAATAGCTATCCCAGTCAAAGGGCAAATTCTGAAACTGTTTGGATTCTCCATCGGCAAACTTCAGACAAATGCTTTCGATATCGCTGTACATATAGTCATAGTCATAGCTATTGTACACGGCGATGCCGCAAACGGTTTTCGGCTCGTCAAAGGTAAGGGTGACGGTGGCACTGCTGCCGTCAAAGACCGCATCCTGCAGGAAGCTACTTTCCCGCTGGGTAATGATACCGTCGATCATGGCCTTTGCCGTACCCTGGGACAAATGCTCTGCAGTGATCTTCGCCTCCGGGGCCACATTCTCATACAGATAGGTGGTCAGGGGCATCCTGGATGCGGAAGGGCCGTTGGCTACGGGGATCAAAAGACCGTTTCCGTTTTCTGTCCAGTGCAGTTCATCCACAGCAACACTGCGTTTGGAGTTGCCGTTGACCCGGTCCAAATGGGCATGGTACATAATGTAGTCCTGCCCGTCCCGACGGACCACACTGCAGTGACCGGTGCCGGAAGCCCAGGTCCAGTGGCTGTCCGCGTACAGCAGATACCCGCCTTCTTCCCGGGTAAGCTTCCGGAAAGGTCCTGTGGGGCTGTCGCCCACGGCTACACGGACGCAATAGGTTTTTTGCAAATAAGAGTTGGCAGAGTACAGCAGATAATACTTCCCGGACTGCTCGTTATAGAGCATATAGGGTGCCTCATTGACACTGCCTTCGTTCATGGTGGTATCATACTCCCCATCCCGTTCCAGGCAGTTGGGGGAGGTCAGGGCATACACCTGGGAGTAATCCGGGGTATAGTCATCCCGGAGCGCCATCACATAAATGCTGGACTCGGAGATCGCCTGGGCCGCACCCAGGTCATGGCAGAAGTACAGATACTTCCTGCCGCTGACGGGATCCACAAAGGGATGCAGGTCAATGACCTTCATGTAGCCATCGGTATCCGTTTCATAGAGCGGATGCCCGGGATCCATGTTTGCAAAATCAAACACGGGCTCGTAGGTCCGGATCTTCTTTTCGGCATCCACGGTCACAGGTTCTTTTCCCAAATACTTGTTGTACTGGACAAAGGGACCTGCCGGGGATTCCGACACCGCAATATCGCCGAAGAAATACAGCCCTGAAGCAAAGCCGGTATCGTAGCGGTTGGCGGTATAGAACATGTAGTAGAGCTTGGTTTCCGGATCGTAGACCACTTCCGGTGCCCAATAATTGGAGAAGGCAAAGGAGACGGTGGTATAGCCGGTGGCCTCATCATAGCTGCCGCCGGAATCCAGGGCGACACCGGTGCAGACCCACTCCACCAGATCCCGGGATTTGTATGCCAGAAAGCCTGCTCCGTGGATATCATCAGAGGTGATATACATATAATAGTAGCCTGCATCCTCGCCCTCTGTAATGTACAGAACATCCGGGTCTGCGCCTACTGTCAGCAGATCATTGCGGTAGAACACCTCGCCGCTTTCCTCTGCGGCTGTCATTTCCGCCGGTTGGTCCAGCAGGAAATACAGCCCCACTGCCACAGCGGCGATCAACAAAATCGCAACAGCAAGGATCAGAAAAAGTGTTTTCTTTTTCATCAGCCCTTTTCACCTCCTGCGGTAATGCCTTCGATAAAGTACTTCTGAACGAAAATATAGATGAGAACTGTGGGAATAATGGCGATCACATTGGCTGCCAGAATGCTGGGCCAGTCGCCGGAATAGCGGTCAGAGAATACTGCCACTGAAACCTGTAGTGTCTGATACTTGGGGTCCTTCAAGTAGATCAAGGGACCAAAATAGTCGTTGTAACCGCCCACGAAGCCCAAAATACCCTGGGACAGCAGCGCAGGCTTTACCAGCGGCAGAACGATTTTCCGGAAGCAGCCGAAGGGTCCCAGACCGTCGATCCGGCTGGCCTCGATCACGGAATCAGGGATCGCGTAAATGGCCTGGCGCATAAAGAATACGCAGGCTGCAGCACCGAACATACCGGGGATCATCAAGGGAATATAGGGAGCGGTAACCGTAACGCCCAAATAATCCCAAATAATGTAGGACGGAACCAAAGTAACAATACCCGGAACCATCATGGTAGCGATCAGCAAACCAAACATGATCTTTTTTCCGCGAAAACGCAGTTTTGCAAAGGCGTATGCGGACAAGGTGGATACCAGCAAGCCTAGAATGGTGGGCGGAATGATGATCCACAGGGTGTTGAAGAAGCCTTCCAGGATCGAAGTAGAGGAGGCTACCTTCTCAAAGGCATTCAGATAGCCCCGCAGGGTCATTCCAAGTTTAGGCCACCAGGTAAAGCTTCCGATGGTCTCCTCCTTATGCTTTAGCGATGAGATCACCATGATCGCAAAGGGAACAAGAACAAACAGCGCGAACAGCACGAGACCGGTATAAATGATCGTTTTGCGCAGGAGCTGTTTCCGTTTTCTTACTTCAATCATAATTCACCCACCTTTTCTGCATTTTAAAGTTCAAGAGTGTAACAGCACTGATCAGAACGGCAATGACCCAACCCATGGCGGAAGCCACGCCCAGATCAGAGCCGCCGGAGGCATTGAACAGCTTCTGATACAAATAGAACACCACGGTCAGACCCTGGTAGCCCGGGCCGCCGTCGCCGGTCATGATCTGGAATCTTGTAAACTCCTGCAAAGATCCGATCAGTCCAACGATCAAAAGATAGAAAATGGTAGGAGAGATCAAAGGCAGTGTGATCTTGAAGAAACGCCTGACCTCTCCGTAGCCATCCATTTCCGCGGCTTCGTGAAGCTCTCTGGGTACAGCGATCAGCGCCGCTGTCAGCAAAATAATATTAAAGCCCATGGAGCTCCATACCAGAAGAATAAACATGGCTGTGCGGTAGTAATCCTCGCTGCCCAGCCAGTCAATGGGTTCGCTGATCCAGCCCCAATCCATCAGTGTAGTATTGAGCACACCGTAATTGTAGTCGTAGATCCACTTCCACATGAAGGTGATCGCCACCATGGAGCAGACATAGGGAACGAAATAGATGGCCTTAAACCCCTTCGCGCCACGCACATTGGTTGCGATCAGTGCGCTGATGATCACTGAAAGGATCAGCGCCACCACAGTTGCCAGAAGAACAAAGGCCGTGTTGCCCAGGGATTGGTAGAACAGATCATCCTTGAATATCTCTTTAAAATTCTCAAATCCCACATATTCAGCGGTATGTATCCGCAGACCTTTAAAAGAGTTAAAGCTCAAAAACAGTGACATGATCAAAGGGATCAAGCCAAATATACAGAATCCAAGCAAGGGGATATTGGCAAAGGCAATACCCTGTAGTTCCTCCTTGCGCAATTTGTTTTTCTTTTTCATAAAAAGCCTCCTTAGACTGTTACGAACTGGCCAAAGCCTCTATGGGCTGAACGCTTTTCAGCCCATAGAGCCGCCGGTCAGTTGCTTGCTGAAACCTTTTGTTATTGTGAGGATGGGGGGCAAGCGACCGGGGATCGTACCCCGGTCACTTGCCGTTGGGTCAGATAATCAATAGGTTTCGGTGGCGGCTATGCGCTTTGGCGCATCTCAGGTGACCTGGATGGCAGGCAGCATAGCAGCTTTAACAGCCGTTTACTGTGTCAGCAACGCAGCCTTGGCTGCAAGGGTCTCAGCAGATGTGTCGGTAAAGTACTCCGTCAGGGTCATGCTGGTATTGAAGCCGAACACACCGACCACTGCGTTACCAGTCATGTCGCTTTCGTAGGAAAGGACATGCTGACCGTCAATAAACAAATGCAGATATTTGCCATCCTTCAAAACGCCCATAGTGATCGTTTCGCCCTCGCCGGAAAACGCCATGCCGCTGACGGTAGCGGTGTTGGTATTTGCCCAATCATAGTTTCCGTCAGTTACAGTCATTCTTCCCACCGTGGCAGCGGTCAGCGCAGTGGTCATATCCACATAGAAGTGGTGACGAATCGTGCCGTTCTGCACAAACAGGCCAAACTTGGGCCAGGCCTCTGTGGCAGCAATACTATTTACGTGGATCTTGGTCTCAAAATAGAAGCTGTCTTCATAAAATTCATTTGCATAGCCCAGGGAAATACCGTTTTCGGATACATTGACGGTGCCGACATTCGCACCCGTGTCACCGGAAAGGTCAAACTGTGCGCCGGTCTTATAATCTCCGGTCGCGCCAAAGAATCCGGTGTATCCCGATCTGAAGATCCGCTCGTACAGATAATTACCAAAAACAGTATAGCCTTCCTCACTCAGATGGACCTTATCGCTGACATAGTAGGCACCTACGGGGTTCTTGCCATCCTCGGTGGTCATCAGATCGAAAATGTCCACGCCGGTCACATAATCCAGTCCGGCAACCAACTCCTTGGAGCGGTTGATGGCATCTTCTACCTTCCAGTTTGTATACGCGCCGTTGGCGTAAACAGAGGGGCTGGGATTGATGTAAATATAGTAGATCTCCGTTTCGGGGAAGTCTGCGTGAACGGTCTCAAACAGAGTCCTCAGATTTTCGGTAAATTCTTCGCCATTATCGCCCCAGACATTGATATCATTGTAACCGATATTGAGAATGATACGCTCAGGGGCAAAGGGCTTGACGAGCCGCTCATAGGCAAGGAACCAATCCCGGATGGCCGCGCCGCCGATGCCCACATTGTAGCCGTTTTCGTAATTGGTAAGATCGAGCTGACTTTCCCAGGTGTTCCAGAAATCCATATAGGAGTCACCGAAGATCAGCGTGCCGCCCTTACCGGTGCAGTTGTTTTCAACGATGTACTCGTTATACAGAGCATCCATACGGGTCTGGTAATGGCTGACATATTCTGCCTTTTCCTTGGTCGCCAGGTAGCTTTCTGCCTCCTCGGCGTCGGCAAACACCTGCGCATCCAGGTTGCTTACAGCGCAGGTCGCCACATTGGAAGCGCCGAAGCCGGGGGTGCTGGTCGTCATCGCCACACGGCTGTTTTCATAGCAGATCTCATCGTCCAGCAGGAAAGTGATCTTGCCGCCGTTGACGACCAACTCAAAATCAATGCTGTTTTGGTCGCCATTGGTCTCATGGTGGCTGATGAGCCGCCAGTCATTCCAGGCGTTCTCGTTGAGCCGGGACATGGTGAAGATCTGATAGGCATTTTCGCCCACCTCTTCCAGGGCGATGACATAACCGTTGGTTTCGTCCGCGGTAGCCAAAATCCGGGCCTGTCCCCAGGTATCCGCATTGGTCAGAGAAAGTGTTCCCTTCACCCGGTAGCTTGCGGCATTGACCACAGAACCGTCCCGCACAACACTGTCTGTCATGGTATCGGTGTAAGCATTGGTAGACAAAGTGTAAACGCTCGCAGCGGTTTCGGTAAAGTAATCGGTGGTAATGGACACACCCTCCTTCCAGTTGAGGATGGGGGCAATATCCCAGGTTTGCATCGTCTCATCGGATACACACAGCGCCTGCACTGCCTTCTTCTGAGCTGTCCTGAAGGTGTCAAAGCTTGCCGCGATTATCTCCACCATTTGACGCATACTGTAGGAGGTAACGCCGCTTTCGATCACAGTGCCATCGATCAGCGTGATCATGACATTGGCATGCACCTTCGTTTCGCCATGGCTTGCCACGGGGAAGTTCTGCAGACGCAGAGTCAGCAAATTCTTGAAATCGGCAGTCTTGGTGACCTTTTTATTATTAGTCAGCCACAGATTATAGCCGATGGACTCGATCTGTGCCTGTACTGCCTCGTCGCCGTAGAATTCGGCCTTATAGCCAAAGCCGGTAACGTAGGGCGCCAGACTCAAATTGGTGATGCCCATGTAGAAGCGATGGAAGGATACACCCTCGCCCTCGGCAATCGCCAAATAACGCTTGCGGTCGCTATTGCGATAGTGAGCAGCATACGTACCTTCTACATCCGATATCTTGGCGTTGCTGGCTTCGTATGCGTTGGTAGCGCTGTCCATACCGTACAGAATGCCGGAAACGGTAACCTTATTCAGGCTATAGCCGTTCAGATCCAGGTACAGATCGCCCTGGGCAGTGACTTCCTCATCGGAATTGGCAAACAGCTTCACAACGCCACCGTTCGCCGCATTCACAGCCTCCTGCACGGTATCATAGCCCGTGCCGTTGACCATAGCCACATAAGGCACATAGTTGGGCTGCTCGTGCATATGGATGCCGTTTTTGTACACATAGAACTGGTTTGCCGTGTCGGAGGGTACGCAGCCATACAGATGCCAGAACTCATTTTTCTCTGTATACCCATTGAGCAATACATATTCACCTGTGGGCTTAAAGGCAAATCCCATCCGCAGGTAATTCTCATTGTTGGCTGTAGCCATGCCGGATGCAGGGATGAAAAACTCTATGGTTGTATAGTACAAAGCCGCAGTTTCATCATAGGTCTGTTCCAAATATACATTTTTTGCATACAGGCCATTACCGATTGCCGCACCGCGGTTTGTAATGTAATACTTATTCTCACCGATATAGAATTCCATATTGGTGCTATGGTGCCAGGTGTTGGTGTCAATAGGCATGGGATTGGTCTTGCTCTGTGCCTTGAGTCCCACATAAACACCGTGTCCGGGGATATACTGCGCAACCGTATCAAAGCCTACACTGCCGTCCTGGCTGTAAACACTCAGTTTATTTGCCAAGGCTTCTGCGCTAAAGTCAGAGAAATCACCATCCAGCCGGATATTGTTCTCCGGACGCACAGTCGTATACAAACCGATACCGGACGCATTGACAAAATACTGCTCTAACCGCTCAGAGGGGAATCTTCCGGAGGGGAACCACCACTCTCCACCGTTGATCATGTGATGATACTTGATCATATCAGTGGGTGTCTTCCAGGCAAAACCGATCTGCAATTCGCCGGAAAGCGCGTTTTGGGGCAGATCCTCCATGGCAACGAAGCCTTCGGCTACAGATGTGTAGCCATTGCCGTTTTTCACCGTCTTCATTACGCCCTGTACCTTTTCATGGGCGAGCGCGGGATTGGCGGTGACCCACATCTGCACACTTTGACCATTCAGGAAGAATTCCAGGTTGGTATTCTTCCACCAGAGGTCTGCATCGTTCACGTACAGCCCGTGGTCAGCCTCGGCAGCCACATACAAGCCTTCGTCGGTCATGCAAGCATAGAAGCTTACATTTTTATTGGCAGTATCTCCAAGACCAACCATGGTTTGTCCGGTTGCCAGGATGTTTTCATTCCAGTCAGAGATATCTCCGTCAACGGTAATCTCTTTTTGGCAGGTAATATTGAGCTTTCCGGAGCGGAAGGTATCACCTTCGATCAAAGCGATCTCACAGCTCAGATCCTCTCCTGCCACATCGATCAACGCCACATTACGTCCCAGGGATCTGGAAACCGCAGCCATGCGGTATTCGCCGTTGAAGCAGATGACGGTATTTTCGCCAACCGCTTTGGCAGAGGTAAATCCGATCTGCTCATCTGCGGTAATGGTAGCGTGCCAATTATGCAGCAGATAATCGTAGTAGCTATGGTTAATATTGTCAGGTGTTACCACCTCCAACTCACCGGATGCGAAAGCATTGGTCTGTACGATCACATCGGTCTCACCCTTCAGGGTAACAGTCTCGGCCGCACCCAGGGCAAGGATATGTACATACACATTGCCGCCCTGTGCGTACCATGCGGAAACCTCTGTTCCAAACACGTTCAGCTTTGCATCAGCTGCATAGGTCTTATCGGTCACGATAGAGGTTGCAGAGCCGGCAATAGCAACATAGGCATTGGCATTGCCGCTAAACAAAGCATCCTTGGCAGAAGCCACTTTCTGTGCCATAGCTTCATCCACGGTCACAGAGATTTCGGGAGCAGGTACATATTCCTGATCCCAATCAAAAGTGATCTCAAACTGATCGGTCTCTTTGAAATACTGGTCTCTTCTAATAGAATAATTATTGACCTTGACAGTATTGCTGCCGTTGGTGAAGCCCAGCAAACCGATCATTTGAGGTGTTGCGTGCTGTCTTTCCAACAAAGACATATCGAAGCAAAGGGAATTTACCACATGTCCGCTTTCCGTTACATCCGTACGGCGACCCACAACATAATGGCTTACATGTCCGCACAGAACAAGCTGGATGTTATCGTGCTTGGAGATCAGGCAATCGTACAACTCCGTAGCCTCCATGCCGTCGTCATGCTGATACTGACCGGCATAGCAGTACATGCCCTCTGCCATGATCTCGCTTTCCACATTCATATAGGCATGGTTGGAAATGATCACCTGGTGGTTCGGATGGGCGGCAATGACATCTCCTGCCCACTGTGCCACGGCAGGTCGGACAGCCACCTCAAGACCCATGAACAAATAGTCTGTTCCTTCAATGTTCATGATGTAATAGTAGTTATCCATCTTGCCCTCTTCGAAAGCACCACCAAAATAATCATACTGAGAATACTTTTCGTAGGGGAAATATTCATTCCAAAGTCTGGAGTCTCTTTCCCGGGTAGTATAATCGTGGTTGCCAAGCAAGGGCATAAAGGGGATCACGCCATCAATGATGGACGCTGCCTCGGACATAATATGCATTTGCTCCGGATTGGGCTCATTGACCATATCGCCCACAGAGATCAGGAGCTTAATATTATAAGCCTCGGCGTTTTCCTTGATCCAGGTAAAGTATTTGCGGATAAAGACCTCGTAGCTTTCTGCCTGGTGCTGCATATCGGGCAGAACAGCTATACGCCAGTCCGCATCTCCGATCACATAGTCATCCAGCCAAAGCTGCACCATATCGGCGGTAAGCTCATTTTCAGTCCGTGAAGTGACCAGATCTACAAAGCTGTCTGCATCCTCCATGACAAAGCAATGCAGCAGACCTTCTTCTGTCCCCTTCAAATTGAAATGGGGCTGGCTCAAGGCTTCATCAGACAGGGCATAGTCCCACATGCGGATCTCACCGATCTCGCCCTGGAGTGTCCACAAATTATCCCGTCTTGTACCGATCTGCAAGATCCGTCTTGCGGTAAACTCATTGCCGCTTTCCACATACTGCTCTTTTTTCGTCGGTGTGATGGTGCGGCTCTGTGCGGAAGTATCGACCAAAACATCGTCTGTAAATACGGACAGTTGGATATTCAACAGATCCGTTCCCGCGTCATAGTATCTGCGCACAGCTACCTTATGCCATTGTCCATCGTTAAAGCCTGCGGCAGAGTGGATGTGGAAATCCAAATTATCGCCGGCTTTGGTCCAATACTCTCTGTCGCCGTTGTTTTCGTGATAATACAGCTTACCTTCTTCTGTAATTACCAGATAGAACTCGTTGGAGCATTGATCTGCCCAGAAATTACTGATCAGAGTTTGCTCCTGCGCATCCGAAGTTTTGAACCAAACCTCAATGGTATCCGGTGTTTTGGTAATGGGGCCGGAGGTATCGATCACGTGATTTCCGTCAAACACAACGCCGTTGGTGATCGGCGTGGGGTTCGGCGTATCTGCGGTCTCATCTTCCGGGGCGATCAGATCGTAGGTTTGTCCTGTGACTGTATCGGTAATGCTGAATTCATAAACGAGCATATTGCATCCCTGGCGGAAAATGAAGCCTACTTCACCTTCGCCGGAAACGCCCAATTTGCCGCCGTCATAGGTAGTCAGGTCGTAGTTTTCCAGCTCCGTAAACCAATCCGTATCCTTACCTACAATCATGGACTGAATGGTCAGTAGATTGTCATTTACGGTATAGCGCACCTTGACCCGATCACCGTAAGCATAGGCTGTGTAGCCAGCTTGGGCAGGTACTCTGTCTGCCGCCGCAGTCCATTTGTTAGTATCGGAAGTATAACCGATCAGTCCCCGGTAGCTGTAATCGCCTTCGCCAAAACGGTGCAATACACTGTATGTACCGTTGGTTCTCAAGGCGATGCCGCCATAGTTGCCGGATACAGAAAACTCTGTTTCCATCACGTAGTTTTCCCAGTTTGCTCCGGAATACAGATATACCGCAGGAGAGTTGCCTGTGGTCATTTTCAGATGATCATTTTCTTCTGTGATATTGACCGTTCCGCGGGTCGCTGTCCAGGCGCCCTCCTGGTCAAACATATTGTAAATATATCCCGTATCGTTATCTTTGACGCTAAGCCCGTAAATTGACAGATTTGAGCCGTCGCGGGCAATAAAGCCGATCTCACCGGCAGAACCCAACAGACCGCCGTCGTAATTCTTCAGGTCGTAGTTTTCGATCTCGGTAAACCACTGTGTATCTGTCCCCACCAGCTTGGACTGGACAGTGAGCAGATCGTTTTGCACGGTATAGCGCACTTTTATTCTGTTGCCATAGGCATAGTTTGAATAACCCGTGGCGGCTGCGACTCTGTTTGCATCCGCGGTCCAGCCATTGGTAGAAGCGTCATAGCCGATCAAACCCCGGTAGCCATATGTGGATCCGGCGCCAATACGGTGCATGACAGTGTAATCGCCGTTTGTTCTCAACGCGATGCCGGCATAATACTTGTCAATGGAAAGCTCTGCTTCCATCGTGTAGTTTTTCCAGGGAGCGCCGCCATACAGATAGACATCAGGCCGACTGCTGGGGGTGATGGTCAGCACATTGTTTTCTTCGGTAACCGTGCCTTCTCCCTTGGCCATCGTCCAGGAGCCTTCCATATCCAACAGCTTGAGAACATTGCCGGTATCTGTATCCGTTACAGTAAAATCATAAATACCCATTTGGGCACCTTCACGGGCAAGGAGACCGATTTCACCGGAATTGCTCAGCTTGCCGCCGTCGTAGGCGGCCATATCATAGTTTTCGATCTCAGTAAACCATTGGGTATCTTTTCCTACGATCATGGATTGGACCGTAAGCAAATTATTCTGAACCGTATACTTGACACGGACACGGTCACCGGCGGAGTAGGCTGTGTAACCTTCCCGGGAGGCAACTCTGTTTGCCTCCGCGGTCCAGGTCCCGGCGGACCCGGCGCTGTCATACCCGATCAGACCGCGGTATGCATAGGTAGATCCTACACCAAAGCGATGCATAAGATGGTAAGTACCGTTTGCTCTCAAAACAACCGCGCCATAACCGGCGGCCAGAGAGTACTCTGCTTCCATCACATAGTTCTGCATCTTAACACCGGAGTACATATAAATACTGGGGAAAGACTCTGCCGCAAAGGTATATACGCCGTCGGTCTTGGAGATTACAGCATTGCCCCTGGTAAGCTTCCACTCTCCCTGGGTAGCCGGTTCGGGAGACAGTGCCTCAAAATCAGACTGATAGGTATAATCCGAGTCCAGATCCTTAATAGTCGCGGAGTAAACAGTGACATCGGAGGTATACATACCGATACCCACAAATCCGGGGCCCTGCAAAGCCGCAGGAATGGCAAAGTTTGTGAACTCAGCCACATAGTCCGCATCGCTTTCCATTTGAGACCAAACACTGATCTTATTGTTTTCAACACGGATCTTCAGCTTCATCACTTGACCGTTGCTATATACGGAGAACTTCCCCTGAGACTGCGTAGTATCAGCTTCCACCCAGCCATCGGATGTAATATGGTGCGCCAACCGGTGGGTACCGTTTGCTCCGGGACTGACCATAAACAAGCCCTTATGATCTTCAATGGCACGGTACATTGCACCAAACCAGCTACCGTTATGCAGCTGCATTTGCAGTTCCATTTCGTAGTTTTCAAAGGTGCGGTCCGCAAAGATCACAGTGCCGGGAGTGGTCTTGGAATGAATGTGCATTGCACCGTCGGAATATTCCAAGCTGTTATTTCCGCCAAAGCTTTGCCAGCCGGTAACCGTGCCATCGGATTCGCCGGCTTCGGTTTCTGAGGCTGCCGTTGCCGCTGTGGGCACGGAAGACAGATCGCTGTCTGTGGCGAATGCGCTCACAGGAAGCATGCCCAAAACCATTATGAGTGCCAAAAGCATCGACAGGATACGTGTGTTTCTCATATTTTTTCCTCACTTTCAAATTTTGTAAGGGTTTATCTGAAACGCTGCGGACAGCGTTCCCTACGAGTATTTCGGTTGACAGCTTTGCCCCAAAGGCCACAAGCCTTTATCAGCCCTTGTAGTCCGTATACTTGTTAAGCTTTTTCTGGGTGTCCTCGGCGTACTTTTGGAACATCTCGTCCACAGTCGCCTTATTCTCACGCACCGTATAGTTTAAGTAGTTGGCCCAGTCATCGATCCATTCGGAATTGGTCAGGCTCCACCAGTCACCGGGACGCTGCACAGCAGCAGCCTCCACAAAGACGATGGCATTGGCAGGATCCTGGTCAGGCTGCAAAAATACATCCTGGGATGCCAGGGCCTTCTGATTGGGGATGGCAAAGCCGGCCTCGGCCTGGGCCTTCTGGCCCTCCTCCCCTGCTACAAACTTCAAAAACTCAAAGGCCGCCTGCTTATTTTCAGAGCCTTCGGCAATGGCAAGACCCATAGAGCCGGAGTGACCGCCGGCAATGCCGTGAACAGTCACGTTTCCGTTTTCGTCATACTCCTTGTAAACGGGCAGGGGTGCCACATTCCAGGAGCCCGGGCCCCACTTGCTGTTTTCGGACATATTCTCCCGCAGGGTGGGTACTTCAAAACGGCCGTCCACAAACATGCCGAATTTACCGGAGGCAAAATAGTCCTCGGCATCTGCGGTGCCCAAAGAGTTGGCGCCCATGGAGACACCGTAGCCCAGCTTCTCAGAGCCGTCACTGCCGGTACCCACCACAGAGCCCTCCTTGGCGGTCAGCGCAACAAACTCCAAAAATGCGTCATACATGCTGGGCAGCTCATTGAGGTTTGCCTTATCCGCATCGGTAAGGGTTGCCTTGTCGGCATAGGAGATGATCTGACCAGCGTTGTAGGTATTGCCGTTTACCGTTACAGAAGCCACATCATCCTTGACGATATAGTTTTTGGAGGTATCGTTCAGGGTGAACTTGTAGTAGCCCTCGTCCATGTACTGCACCACATCGCCGCCCACGGACCAGCCGTAGGCAAACCACCACTCGTTGTAGTAGCCATAGTCACAGCCATCGATCTTCTGCATTTCCTTTGCCAGCTCGATCACTTCCTCCCAGGCCATGGGGATGCGGTTATTGAACACTCTGTTTGCGGCATCGTAGCCCTTTTGGGTATAGGAAGTGCCGTTGGCGGCATTGTAGGCAGCCAGTTCCTCCTGGGGAACAGAGATCTCGGTGATCTGCAGCTGCGCTAAGTAGGAAGCGTTATAAAACAGCACCGTAGGACCGATATCCTTGGGCAGCGCCCACAAAGGTGCGGTATCGGAAGAAGTGGCAGTCTCGGGATCAAAGCGGTAACGGGAAATGCCGTTTTCCCAGATCTCCCCGTTTCCATTGGCAAAATCAAAGCCCGTAAAATCGCCGTTGTCCAGCTGGGCAAGATAGCCTGCATCTGCCCAGGACTTTACCAGCTTGTCTTCCACATAGATAATATCCGGAGTGTGGTAGCCGGACAGCGCCAGTGCGGTGTCGCTGGAATAGGAGGAAGAAGCCTTCTGCACATACTTGACAGTAATGTTCTTCTCCTTGCCCACAGTCTCATTGAAGCGGTTCGTGATGTCCTGGAAGACAGAAGCCTCCACATCATCGCCCCAACCCCAGAATTGCAGGGTAGTTTGTCCGTTGGTGGGCTTGCCGCTGCCCCCTTCGCTGCCGCCACCGCAGGCGCACAGACCCAGCACAGAAGCCAGTACCAGTACCAACGCGATCCATTTTGTTGTTTTCATAGTCGAGTCCCCCTTATATATCTGAATGTTTCAAATTACATTGCAAACCGGATGGTGTCGTCCCCCAGCTGTGCATCACAAATGCAGGCTTTCCGGTTGGGAGACGGTGCATCCTCAAATGTATGGATATGGAAGGTCATTTTCAGCTTGCCTTCCCGGTCATAGAAAAAGGCGTTATGTCCGGGGCCGGAGAAATCCTCACCCTTTGCGCCGCAGGTCATGATGGGACCAAGCTTTTGGAAGGGTCCCATGGGGTCGGACGCTTTTGCCAGGCAAATGCAGTAATCTCTGGTGTGATAGCAGTTGGCAGAATAGGTCATATAGTACTGCCCGTCCTTCTTCAGCACATAGGGGCCCTCGTTCCAGGCCTGATCCCCCAGCACAATGAAATCGTAGCTTTCGCTGGGGCCAAACAAGGTCACCGGTTCGCCGGTAATGTGCAAAAGATCCTCACTGAGCTTGCACACGCACATCTGCGACGCCCGCAAGGTGGGGGTCACATAGTTTTCGGAGCAGTCCTTGGAGAAATAGAGATAGGCTTGCCCGTCATCATCGATAAACACATGGCCGTCAATGGCGGCATACCCCAAATCGAACATGGGGCCGTTATGTACATCGGTAAAGGGGCCTTCCGGGGTATCACTGACAGCCACGCCGATCCGCAAAGAGCGGTCACTTTTTCTGCGGGCAGTATAGTGCATGATATATTTGCCCTGGTGGCAGATCACCTCCGGAGCCCAATAGTCCTTACATGTCCAGGAATCGCTCAGATCCAGGCAAGCGCCAAGATCCTCCCAGTTCTCCATATCCATGGACTTCCATACCTTAAAGCCGTCCATCACAAAGCTGGTAGCATACATATAATAAGCCGCATCGGTTTTGACGATAAACGGGTCACCTATATCGGTTACATTGGTTCGAATCAGCATTTTATTCTCCTTTCATAATACCGGTATTATATTTATACAGTTTTTTGTGCAATAAGGCAATGTGCATTCGTTTCATATTCGTGAGGAAAAGTTTCACATTTATTGAAATTCCTTCCTGATTCTATTGACAAGGTTTGAAATATGGTATAAATTTGTATCATAAACCCCGGTTGGGGGCAGTTGCCCGTATTCCTTATGTATCGATACACTGTGAAGGAGCGTTGATTTATGGAAAAATACATCACCTTTGATCACATCGACGCCAAGGATATCACCAGTTTTTCCGGTCTGGAAAACGAGGTGCTTACCTACATCTATCACTCTGCGCAAAAAAAGCCCTTGTCCATTGAGTGCTTCGGCATCACCTACCCCCATCCCAATTTCCATATTGAAAGAACCGATTCCCCCTATTTCATTCTGGAATATATTATGTCCGGTAAGGGCTATCTGGTGGTGGACGGAAAAACCCACGAGCTAAGTGCCAACGATGTCTATCTTTTGGAGCCCGGCTCTTCCCACGAATACTATGCGGACAAAAACGATCCCTTCAAAAAGATTTGGGTCAATTTCAAAAGCGATGTGTTCTTTAACATCTTTAATGAATACGATCTGAAGCAGACCTATGTATTCCACGATACCAACATCCTGGACGAAATGACCAATATTATCGCTCTGGAAAAGATCTCCGTCTACAACGATCATATTTACAAGGCCGCCAGTAAGCATTTGTTTGATGTGTTCATGAAGCTGGCGGAAAAAACCGAGAACAAATCCAAAGAATCCACCCTGGCCCAGCAGATCCTGGCGGAATTGGACAAGGCCATTGATTCCTCCATCTCCATAGACGAGATCAGCAACACCCTGTTCATCTCCCGTTCCAAAATGATCCGGGAATTCAAAAAACACTATCACACCACCCCACATGCCTATCTGCTTGGCCGGAAAATCGGCTTTGCCAAAATGCTTCTGCAAAACTCCAGGCATTCCATCCGCTCCATATCCAATCACCTGGGCTTCGCCGATGAACACTATTTTGCCAATGTATTTAAGTCCAAAACCGGTATGACTCCCTCCCAGTATCGCAAATCCAGATCCCATATTACTTCCGGTTCCCAGTAATATACGGCGTTCTTTTGCGGAATGTGACAGGATCACAGAACGGAAAGAAAAGGATCGGTATATTTAAGAAAAGGAGGTAAGCCAATGGATACGTTCAGTGTTAAGGAATATTTACAGATCAAAATGCCCACGGAGGATACGCCCCTCAGCGATCAGCGGCGGATCGAATTGGCCCTCAATGCTTTGGGCTATGCGCCGGTCTGCTTTCCCCTTCAGGTTTTGCGAAAGCTCTATCCTCTGTGCCGGGATGCCAATTTCGACATTACCGTGACCCTGGTGCATCGGGAGCAGGACTGGGTGGTAACGGATATTGCGGCCGGGGATACCACCGCCCACCACTACGGCCTTGCCGTGGACTACGGCTCTACCACGGTGATCATGGCACTGGTCGATCTGCGATCCGGAGCGGTGATCGCAGAGGAAACAGCCGTCAACGGTCAGGTCGCCTACGGAACGGATATTCTGACCCGGATCACCTATTCCCTGGAAGATAACAGCCATATTTCCCATTTACAGGCCGCCACCGCAGCGACCTTCCGGCAGCTTTTGGATGCCCTTACGGAAGCCACCGGCATCGAGGCCGGGAAGCTGCCCATTATGACCGTTTCGGGGAACACCACCATGATCCATTTTCTTTTGGGGCTCAATGCCTGGCCGGTGTTTGCCTCCCCCTATGCCCCGGTGACTGCCGATCCGGGCTTTCTTTGGGGAGGCGAATTGGGGCTGGCGTTTGAAGGGCTGGTGTATTGCATCCCCTCCGCTTCCAACTATGTGGGTGGGGATATCATCAGCGGATTGCTGGCTTTGGATATGCATAAGCAGGAGGAAGTCAGCATGTTCTTTGACATCGGCACCAACGGGGAGCTGGTTTTGGGCAACCGGGACTGGATGGTCGCCGGTGCCGGTGCAGCCGGGCCTGCTTTGGAAGGCTATATCAGCAAATTCGGTATGCGTGCCGCCCCGGGTGCCATTGACTCCGTGAAGATCCGCGGTGCGGAGCTGACCTATACCACCATAGAAAACCGCAGACCCCTGGGGATCTGCGGCAGTGGAATTATTGATCTTTTGGCACAAATGCGGCAAAACAGCTGGATCGACAGAGCCGGAAACTTAGACCCCTCTGCCTCCTGCCGGATCCTTTGGTTGCCGGAGGAAGGGGAATACGCCGCCGTATACGCCACCGCTGAGGAATCGGAAACGGGGATTCCCCTGTTCTTCTCCCAAACGGATATCCGGCAGTATCTGGACACCAAGGCCGCCGCCTATACCATGGTGGATTGCCTCATGGAAACAGCGGGCGTTCAGCCTGAAAGCCTGTCCCGGCTGTATTTATCCGGGGCTTTTCCCGCCCACTCCGATCTGGAAGCTGCCATTGCCATCGGCATATTCCCGGATCTTCCCCGGGAAAAGTACCAGGTGCTGAAAAACAGCTCCCTGGACGGGGCAAAGGCCCTGCTTTTGGACCATACCCGCCTGGCAGAGGCCAAATCCCTGGCAGAGAATATCTACTGCGTGCAGTTTGCCTCCATCCCGGATTTTCTCATCCGGATGCAGGCCGCCAAATTCATTCCCCATACAGATATGGCAAGGTTTCCCTCTGTACAGTAGATGGCAAGCAAAGACAAGCAAACCTTTCAGGGTCTTAAGAAGAGCGGATTGCGAGGCCACATGTGGCCTTGCAATCCGCTCTCTCATATTTTGCCGGCTTGCGGCTTTTTTGACACACTGTTCGTTTATTTTGCCTTTTCAGCCATGGCCTGCAGGGTGGTCTTCCAGTAAGAGAGCATGGCGTTAATGGTATCGGGAGCCCGGAAAATCCGGTTGAAGCCCTCATAGCTTGCGTACTGCATGGCGCCCCCATTGGTGGGATCATAGACGAAATAGCTGTAGGATTCCATGCTGTAGCCCACACAGAACACCGTATCAAAGTAGCCGGTGTTTTCCACCTCCTGGCTCACGGTATCCCACAGCTCGCCGGGGGCAGTATAAAAGGCCAGGTGCTTGCCCAAGGCCAGGGTGTTCAGGGGCATGGTTTCCGTATCCTCTGCCTTATCGTGGCGACGGATAATGCCGGACGCCTCAAACACGCAGGTCCAGCCCCGCGCCTTACACCAATCCAAACGCTCCTGCTGGGGTGCCTGGTTACCGGGGAAGGTGTCGTAGTACTCTGCCACAAAGGCCTTGGCTTCCTCGTAACGGGAATTGTCGCTGCGGTCCACCACAGCCATATACTCGTAGTTATCCACCTGCCACAGTCCGGGGGTCTTCCGGCTCAGGCAGCCGTTCTTGACAGCGGTCCGGATCTGATCGGACAGAGACTGGGCCAGCCCCCGGAAATCCAGTCCGTGCTGCTCCTTGGTCAGCCGGGAGACGGCGTTGACATTGCCGGCGGCACCCTGGAAGAAGATCACATCCATGCCCGTATCCGCTTTCACGGCCTCCCGGAGGGCTCCCACATAGTCCGACGACAGAACAAATTTATCAGGACCGCCAGTGAGCGTGGGGTGAGCACGCCAGTTGACCATGAGAATGTCCGTACCTGACCGGTCAAATTTCACCAGATGCATGGTCTGATCCGCGTCGGTCACGTGCCGGACCTGCTTCTGACTGTTCAGGTTCCGTTCGCCAAAGTTATCGCAGGAGTACTCCCACACACCGTCCCGGAGGAATTGATAATGGCGGGTAAAGTTCAGGCCGTAGCCGTCCTTGCCGCCACCCACCTCGAAGCTTCCGGTGTACATGACCGCAGGCTGCCGGTCATTCATGGCCTGGATCGCCGCCTGAGCAAACCAGTCCGGCAGAAGCTGGCGGTAACGGGTGATGGTGGGATCCGATGCTGTCAGACTGGGAGCGGAGTGCGTATGGGAGGTAGCCGAGATGATGTGGCTGCGGGGAACACCCGTATAGTAGCTTACATGGTCCAAAATGGGATCGAGCTGTGCCTCGGTCATGGTACTCATATCCACCGCCAGCATCAGCACAGTTTCTCCGCTCTCATCGGTAATGGCAGTCGCGGTCACATACAGATCCCCGTCCACGCTCTTGGATCGGCGGCTGAGGGTATCGCCGTAGCCTGCCAGGGGAACCCCCAGCTCCCTGGGGTTGATGCAAACGGCTCCGTAACCGGCGCTGAAGCCTGTGGGGGTCTGTCCCGTGGTCAGGTTGCCCTTCCAAAGGACCATATCCGCACCCTTGCGCATGACCCGGAAGCCCTCGGTATTGCAGTGCAGATAATCGGCCACAGAATCCTTGGTACCTACCTTGCCGTGTCTTGCGGCACTGATCCGCACATCCGCGCCCTGGCTCAGGCCGTCGGCGCAGACAGTGGCGGTATAGGAAAGATGCAGATCCTGACCCATGGAATGGGCGGTATTCTCCTTGATCCTTGTGGCGCCGCTCAGGGTCATATCGCCGGAACTCAGATAGACACCGCCGCCCATTTGTGCCTCGCCGCCGGTGATCACAGCACCGTCTAAAGTGATTGCGGTGTTGGCAGCGTAAATATTTCCGCCATTGTTGGCTGTGTTCTGATACAGCTTCACCGCCCCAATATGGCAGTTGGCACCGATAGAAGCATGGATACCGCCGCCGTTTCCTTGGGCGGTGCAGTTGTAGATCTCGCCGCCGTAGAGGTTGACGGTACTGCCGTCGCGAACCACCAGGCCGCCGCCATCCGCTTCGCAATAGCCGTCGTGGAGAGCGCCTCCGTACATGGTAAACACAGAGCCGTGCCATACGTTCAGCAGGCCTCCGTTATACCGGGCATAGCCGCCGGAAATACTGCCGCCATACATATAGAGGCTGGCCGTTCCGTTTTCGCTGTAGGGATTGCCCACAGCCACAACACCTGCCGAGCGCATACTGCCCCCTGCTGTCAGGTTGCCGCCATACAGATAGGCCGTACCGGTCCAAATATGGGCAACCGGCGCATATTCATTGGAAGTGGTGGAATAACTGCTCTTTACGCTGCCCTCGTCCCCGGTTTCGTGGCAATCGCAGATGGTCAGGTTACCGGAGCTGGTAAAGATCTGCCGGTTGCCCCGGATCGTATGTCCGTTCAGGCAGATGGTCAGGCTGTGGCCCGGGGTAATGCGGATCGTCGTATCCCCAAGATCCAGATCACCGGTAAGGTAATAGCTTCCCTTCCAGTTTCCGGCTGTGTTGTATTTGTTCAAATAGGTCTGAAACCCGGTGTTATTGACCTTGGTCCATCTTCCGGTGGAGGCGTGGTGGAAATTCTCCACATCCCAGCCGGTCATGACCATGCTGAAGGTGGCGCCCAGGTTCTTCAGTCCGCTCTTTTGACCGGCAGTATAGGTGCTGTAAAACCGGTCCGCCCCGTGAAGGGCCTCCTTGAAGGTATACGCTACCTCCGGGAAGGTCACCTTCGTGCCGTCGCGCAGGATCGCAAAGGGGCGGGCATTGACCTTCGTCTGGGCATATTCCAAATTCTTTTCATTGCTGAGCTTTGTGGAGAGGATATTCTTCAGGCGCAAGGTCACGAGCCTGTCGTCCTGCGTAAAGTACTTACTGTAGGTCAGGGGGGTATTTCCCTCCAGCCACAGCTCATAGCCCACCCGGTCAACCTGGGACAAAGCCGCGTCATCCCCGCTGACCTGGGTCTTATAGCCCATGGCCACATCGGCAGGTGCCACAGAAATATGGGTGACCTGCATGTGGTAGCGATGGAAGCTGACCTGCTCCTCCCCCGGGACCATAATATAGTGGGAGCCGCCCTCTGAAAGTCCCAGCACCTGACCGCCCCGGAGGGTATAGGAAAGGCTTCCCCGGGTCTGCCCGGTGTAGGTATCGGTGGTGCTGTCCAAACCCTTCAGGGTAGCGCTGACTGCGATCTCGGAGAGGCTATGACCGTTCAGATCCAGGGTTACATCCTCCGAAACGGTATATGCTTCCTCATGATCTGCCAGCAGCTGCAAACGCAGATGCTCCGGGTTACTGTCTTTTTTCATTTTCTCAATGGCTTCTGCCAAAGAGGTATGGTCCGTGGACAGGGTGGTGCCGTTTCGCAGGATCCGGATATTCTCCGGCTTTCCCCCGGCAACGCCCTGGGTGATGGTATTGGACAGAAGGTCTACGCCCTTTGCCACAAACAAATTGCCCCGGGCAGTCAGAGCCGTACCCTCACGCAAGGTGGCATTTTTCATAGTCACCGCGCCCACATAGTACAGATTGCCGCCGTAATTGGCAGTACCCTTTTCCAGAACGCCGCCCAGGATGCAAACCCTGGCACTCTTTTCAGCGTATACATTGCCGCCGTCCCCGGTAACCGTTCCCCCTGTAACCGTGCCGCCGTACATGGTAAAGGTTCCCACTTTTTGTTCGTTATTGTATACCAGCACATTGCCGCCGAAGCCGGGGTGGGTATCGGTGGCCACAGAGCCATCGGACATACCCTTTTGCAGTGTACCGCCGTACAGGTTGAACACACCGCCCTTGACCTCTGCCGTGCGGCAAAACAGGCCGTCATTGGCGGAGCCGTCCACCGTGCCTGCGTAGAGATTCACCGTGCCCACTGAGGTGGTCGTACTGCTGATGAGCATGACCGTTCCCTTGGCGTTCTGGGGCTTGGTGGTTTTGATGACCCCGCCGCCCTGACAGTCGCAGATGTTCAGCACACCGTTGTACACCAGTACCGGGCACTGGGCACGGAGGGTCTTTCCGTTCAGGCAAAGGGTGACCGTTTCGCCGTTTTTCACGGTAATGGAAGCGGCCATATCCTTTTCCAGATAATAATGCCCGCCGTCCTCCACGGCGATCGCTGTGCCGGAGTTGACCGCTGTCCAGGTCGCAGAGGTTTCGCACACATGGTCCGCTCCCCCATTGCCGCCGCAATAGCAGTGATGGGCGTGGTCTGCCGCTTTCACCTCCGGCGATGCCAAAACCACAAGGCCCACAGCCATACAGACCGCCAATAATGCAAGAATCCAACGCTTCATGTGCATTTCCCCCTTAAAAGTTCCTGTTTTTATTCTACAGAATACAAAAGTGAAAAACAAGAAAGAAAGGAAAGAAGAAATATGACATAATTATAACAAGCCCGCCAGATCCGACAGCAGGAGCATGGAAAAATCGTAGGTTTCGGAAACGGTATCGATGAGCATATACTCCTCCGGGCTGTGGCCGTCGCCGCCGCCGGGACCCATCCCGTCGATACACACCGGCCCGTACTGGGCAATGAGGTTGGCATCGGACAAGCCTCCGCGGGCCTTAAAGACGGCAGGCATCCCGGCTTTATCGGCAATGGCGGTCACATGTTCCAGGTAGGCGGCGGCTTTTTCCGTCAACACCCAGGGCTTCTTGCCCCGGCGCTCGATGGTGACCCCAATGCCATGCTCCCGGGCCTGTGCTTCCAGCTGTGCCACCGTTTCCAGGATCCGGTCCTCCTCGGTGGGGTCATCGAAACGGGTATCCACCACGATCCTAGCGGAATCGGCCACCACGTTGGGCTTGGTACCGCCGGAGCAGACCCCCACATTTACGCTGGTATTGCGCTTTCTGCTCTGCAGACCGTCCAGGGCCACGATCCACCTGGCCATTTCGCTGATGGCACTGCGGGCACCGTTGGTGAATACAAAGCCGCAGTGACCGGCAACGCCCTGAAAGGTCACCGTCAGCTGTACGGAGCCCTTACGCTCAGTGCAGTAGGCACCGCTGGCCGCCCGTGCCTCATACAGATACGCGTAGTCCGCCTTTTGGGCATAGGGCAAATAATAGTCCTTGGAATAGCGGCTTCCGATCTCCTCGTCCGGGTTATAGACCACGGCGATGTTCAGCTTTTCGTGGATGCGCTCGGGCAGATCCTTCATCAGATAGTACATAAGAAGACAGCCCTGCTTCATATCCCCCACACCGGGTCCCAGGGCCTTGTTGCCCTCGATCCGGAAGGGGCGCCGGGCGCAGGTGCCCTTGGCAAATACCGTGTCCAAATGGCCCATCAGCATCACATCGTAATGCTCCGCATCCCGGTTGGTGCAGACCAGCAGGGTCCCGGACTGGGGTGCCAGGTCGTATTTATGGACATTCCACCCCAAACCGGCAAAACGGTCGGCAAAAAAAGCCGCCACGGTATTTAAGCCCTCCGGGTCATCGGAACAGCTGTCGGTGTTGACAAGATATTCCAGGTCCTGCAGGTATTCCTTTAATTCCATACATGCTTCCTCGCTTTCCCATACAGATGGTTCCATTGTACCTCCGAACACCCCAAAATACAACCGGATTTTCCAATTTTTCTTTTCCGCTGTAGGCTGAGTCATATAATCCGAACCCGTTTCTGAGGCTCCGGGCCGTTCCGATGCCGCGTTGCCGCTTCTTGAAGGGCACAAAGCCCGTCTGCGAAGC
>SVLB01000025.1 GCA_015068135.1 Oscillospiraceae bacterium
GCGCAGCAAGCCTTTCAGGGTCTTAAGAAGAACGGATTGCCACGGCCACAAGTGGCCTCGCAATGACGCTGCTTTCTTTTTCCATTCACACATATTTTGACGGTTTGCGGCTTTTTTGACACTCTGAGGAAGTGTCCGCAGGACACTTCCATGTAAATGGGTTCGAGTCCTGCTCTCCACCAAAAAAATCCACCACCCGTTGGGTGGTGGATAGGAAAAGACAACAGGACTCGACTTGCATTTTTGCTCCCGTGGGAGCAAAAATTATAGTAGCCACCAGTGTTTGCACTGGTGGCAGGAAGTGTCCGCAGGACACTTCCATGTAAATGGGTTCGAGTCCTGCTCTCCACCAAAAAAAATCCACCACCCGTTGGGTGGTGGATTTTTTTGGTGGAGACAACAGGACTCGAACCTGTGACCTCATGCGTGTGAAGCATGCGCTCTAACCAGCTGAGCTATGCCTCCGTTTCGGAACATGGCAGATTATAGCATGGGTTTTTGTAAAAGTCAACCCCTATTTTTAGGAAGACAAATCCCCTTTTGTATGTTATACTAAGAAAAAACATTCACGGAGGTAAGTATGCTCTACTGGTTGATTTTTGGTAGCCTGGGACTTTTGCTGGCTGTTATCCTGCTTCGGGCAGTGCTGTTTCGTCCCAAGGCGCAGAGGGCTCCAGCCCCTTCTCCCCTTTCCGGAGATCCGGAAAGCTGGGTCACTTCCTTAGCCGAGATGGTCCGTATTCCCACCGTGTCCCGGCAGGATCCGGCTTTGGAGGACGAAGCCGCCTTTACAGAGTTTTGTGAAGCCCTGCCCCGGCTGTTCCCTCAGGTTCACCAAACCTGCACACTGACCCGGTTTCCCGGCAGAGGGCTTTTGTATCACTGGAAGGGAAGCGAACCGGGGCCTGCCACCGTACTCATGGCCCATTATGACGTGGTGCCTGCAGACGGGGAAGGCTGGACCCATCCTCCCTTTTCTGCCCACATTACCGACGGGTTCCTATGGGGTCGCGGCACCCTGGATACGAAAGTAACTGTCAACGGCATTTTGTGTGCCGCCGAGGCTTTGATGGCCCAGGGCTTTGTCCCCAGGCAGGATGTTTACTTTGCCTTCTCCGGCGGTGAAGAGATCAACGGACCCGGCGCAAAGAATATCGCGGAGTTCTTCCGTTCCCGGGGGATCGCCCTGTCCCTGGTGCTGGATGAAGGCGGTGCTGTGGTGGAAAACGTCTTCCCCGGTGTCAAGACGCCCTGCGCCATGGTGGGCATTGGGGAAAAGGGAATGCTGAATGTGCGCTATACCGCCCGTTCCCAGGGCGGTCACGCCTCCGCGCCCACCCCCGGCACACCGGTGAGCCGTTTGGCCCGTGCCTGCCGCCGGGTAGAGGGCAAGCCCTTCCCCATGCGCATGACCGCCCCGGCCCGGAAGATGTTCGATACCCTGGGTCGCCACAGCGGTTTCGGACTCAAGATCCTGTTTGCCAATCTGTGGCTGTTTGGACCTTTGCTGGACCGGATCTGCCGAAAGACCGGCGGCGAGCTAAACGCGCTCCTGCGCACCACCACCGCCTTTACCATGCTCTCCGGCTCCAATGCGGTCAACGTGATCCCCACAGAGGCCACCATGGTCAGCAATATGCGCCTGAATCCTGATGACACCGTTGCCGGTGCCATGGAGCGGCTGAAGCGAACCGTCAACGATCCCCAGGTGGAGCTGACCGCCCTGGGCGGCTTTGAGCCGAGCAGTGTTTCCCGCACCGACGGGTCGGGCTGGGAACGGGTACAGACCGCCATTTTGCAGACCTGGGACTGTATCGTCAGCCCCTATCTCATGGTCCAATGTGCCGACGCAAGGCATTTCAGCGCCATTTCCGACCGGGTCTACCGGTTCTCTGCCATGGCCTTAACTGCCCAGGAGCGCAAGCTGATCCACGGCATTGATGAACGGATCCCCTTGGAAACCATTCAAAAGACCGTGGAATTTTACCAAAACCTGGTAAAACAATTATAAATTATGAATTATCCATGCACCTACAGTGCTTTCGTTTATCGCGGTGTGTTACACTGGTGTACTTGAAACTCGAAATAAACTTTACTCTTTGCATTTTGTGCAATCTATGTTATACTAACGAAAACCTTTTCTCAGGAGGGATCATTATGTCCATATTCACCAGCAGTCAAATCTTGCTGCCCCAAGTGGACAGCATGGAAAAATGGGCGGTTATTGCCTGTGACCAATTCTCCGCAGAGCCCGAATACTGGCAGGCGGCCCATGCTTTTGTAGGGGACGCCCCCTCTGCCTTGCGGCTGATCTGGCCGGAAGCGGAGCTGGATCAGGACCCCAATGTCCGCATCCCCGCCATTAACAAAGCCATGGCAGACTATTTGGCACAAGGTCTTTTCAAGGTCTATGACAACAGCTTTATCCTGGTTGAGCGCACCCTGCAGAGCGGTCTGTGCCGGCTGGGTGTGGTGGGTGCCGTGGATCTTTCGGAATACGACTATACCCCCGGCTCTGCCAGCTCCGTCCGTGCCACAGAAAAAACTGTCCTGGAGCGGATCCCGCCCCGGGTCAATATCCGAAAAAATGCCCCTCTGGAGCTGCCCCATGTTCTGCTTCTGTGTGACGATCCTGAAAAAACACTGGTAGAAGCCCTGTATGCCAAACGGGATTCTCTTCCTTTGGTATATGATTTCTCCCTGATGGCTCAGGGCGGCCGCATTCGCGGCTGGCTGGTAGCCGGTGCCGACGCGCAGGCCTTCCAGGCTGCCCTGGATGCCTACGAATCTACCCGTCCCACCCCCATCCGTTACGCGGTGGGTGACGGCAATCACTCCCTGGCATCTGCCAAGGCCTGCTATGACCAAAGCGGCGAGCCTCTGGCCCGGTATGCTCTGGTAGAGCTGGAGAACATTCACGATCCGGCTTTGGAGTTTGAGCCCATTCACCGGGTGATCCTCCACACAGATCCCGAAAAGATCCTGGAAGCCCTGGCTCCTCTGTGTGATCCTGCCGGTACACCGGTGGACTGGTACAGCGGCGAGCGCACCGGGACTGTGTATCTGAAGCTGAATCCCGGTCAGCTGGCGGTAGGTGCTTTGCAGAGCTTTTTGGACGAGTATCTTCAGGATCATCCCGGCATCACCGACTACATCCACGGTCTTGACAGTCTGAAGAATCTGTCTGCCCAGCCCGATGCCATTGGCTTCTGCCTGCCCGCTATGGATAAGGGCAGTTTGTTCCCCGGCATCGCCGCCGACGGTGTTCTGCCCCGGAAGACCTTCTCCATGGGTCACGCCCGGGAAAAGCGGTACTACCTGGAGGCAAGAAAGATCCGGTAGGATTTTTAGTGCAAAATGCAAAGAGCAAAGTGCAAAATTGATCGGCAATGCGGGTTCTTTTGCACGTCATTTCTATGAAAGCACCACCTCTTGTAGGGGCCGAAGACCACTTCGGCCCACGGGCCGGTGTAGGCACCGGCCCCTACAGTGCTTTCGTTCATAGCGGTGTGTTTACACGTGTGGATTGCTATGAAAAAGGGCTTCTCCCTGAGGGAGAAGCCCTTGCGCATTATCCTATCGTTTTCAGTCGGGGAGTTTGATCTCGATGCCGTTACGCACCTGCATAAACAGGGTCTCCATCAAACGGGTAGTGGAACGGGGCAGGGAGACAAAGCTCTTGCCCTTTTGGGCCAGCATTTCCTCGTCCGGGTAGGCATTGGGATCTCCCACTACCTCCGGGTCCATATAGGCCTTGGCGGCAGTTTCCGGAGTACCGTAGCACACCCAGTCCATATTGGCACCGGCAATATCCGGCCGGCAAAGGAAGTTGATGAACAGCTCCGCCTCATACTGGTTTTCACAGCAGGTGGGAATGCACATAGCATCCACGAACCAGTTAAAGCCCTGCTCCTGGGGCAGGAAAAACTGAAGGTTTTCGTTCTCCTCCGCCATGGTCAGGTAGTCACCGGCATAATAGGGGGTGATCCAGGCCTCCTCGTTTTCCATCAGGTCAAAGACCTGGTCCATGATATACTGCTGGACCACAGGACGTTGCTCATCCAGCTTTTGGGCGCAGTGCAGCAGCTCCTGGGGATCGGTAGTATTGATATCGTAGCCGAGCAGGCACTGGGCAATACAGAACGCGTCCCGGGAATTATCAAACATCAGGATCTTATCCGCGTATTTTTTATTCCACAGAAGCTCCCAGCCGGTCACATCCGCTTCATCCACATATTTGGAATTGTAGATGATACCCACAGTGCCCCAGGTATAAGGAACCGTGTATTTTTCCTCCGGGTCATAGGCTCTGCCCCGGAAGGCTGCGTCGATATACTGGTAATTGGGGATGTTCTCGTAGTTCAGAGGCTGGAGCATCCCCTCCTCCACAAGCCTTCCCACCATATAGTCCGAAGGGATGATCACATCCACTGTGATGCCACCATTGGACATTTTGGTGTACATGGTCTCGTTGGAGTCGAAGGTCACGTAATTGACCCGGATATTGGGATATTCCTTCTCAAATTCCGCGATCACGTCCATATACCCCTCGTCACCCTCGGAGATATACTGACCCCAGTTATACACATTGATGGTCACCCGGCCGTCGCTTTCGCCGCAGCCCCCCATAAGCCCCGTCAAAAGGGCCAGCATCAGACAAAACACAAGAAGCTTTCTCATTTCGCATCCCTCCGTTTTGCCTTCTCCTGCCGCAGCTGCAACAGATTCATGATCACCATCAGCACGATGATCAGCAAGAACAGCATGGTAAACATGGCATAGATCTTAGGCTGCATCTGCTTTTTGGTATAATTGTAGATCTCCACCGGCAGGGTGATAAAGTCCAGTCCCGTGACGAAATAGCTGATCACAAAATCGTCCAGGCTCATGGTAAAGGCCATGATGGCACCGGTGATCACACCGGGCATGATCTCATGCAGTGTCACCTTGAAGAAGGACTGCAAAGGCGTACAGCCCAGGTCCATGGCCGCCTCTGTAAGGCTCTTGTCCATTTGGTGAAGCTTTGGCATCACATTCAGGATCACATAGGGCAGATTGAAGGTCACATGGGCAATGAGCAATGTCCAGAAGGTCAGGCTGTTGCGCTGTTGGAGCAGCTTGCTGCCCACAAACACAAACAGAAGGCTCAAGGAGATACCCGTGACGATATCGGGGTTGGTCATGGGGATGTTGGTCAGGCTCATGACGGTCTTCCGCATCCGGGGCTTGAGGTTATGGATGCCCATGCAGGCAACAGTGCCAAACACCGTAGCAATGCCGCTGGCCAGAACGGAGATCAGCAGGGAGTTGCCCAGAAGACTCAGAAGGCTCCGGTCCTGAAAGACCTCGGCATACCGCATAAACGTAAACCCCTCAAACTCCGTAATGTCCTTACCCTTGGAGAAGGAGGCCACGATCAGCACCACCATAGGGATATACAAAAAGACAAAGATCGCAATGGTGAACAATCGGTTTACCCGTTTCATACGATCACCGACCCTTCTTCATCACTGCCGAATCGGTTGATGATACCGGTACACACAAATACCAAAACCATCAGAAGCAGGCTCAGGGCCGCACCCATATTGGCATTGTCACCCTGCTTGAACATACGCTCAATGATGTCGCCAATGAGAATGGTCTCGGTACTGCCCATTTTGTTGGAAATATAGAAGGTGGATACCGCAGGGACAAACACCATGGTCATACCCGTGAGAATACCGGGCATAGACAGGGGCAGGATCACCTTGGAAAACACCTTGGGGCCGTTACAGCCCAGGTCCTCTGCCGCCTCCACCAAGCGGCGGTCGATCTTGCAGATGACGGAATACAGCGGCAAAATCATATAGGGCAGATAGTTATATACCATGCCCAGGATCACCGCACCGGGCGTGCGGATCATCTCCACCGTGGGAAGCCCTATGGAAGACAGCAGGCTATTGATAATACCCGTATCCTGCAGAAGACCAACCCAGGCCATGGTCCGGAGCAAAAAGCTCATGCACATGGGAAGCATTACCAGCATGTACAAAAACTTCTGCGCCACCGCACCGCACCGGGACATATAGTATGCCACGGGGTAGCCAATAAGCAGGCAGATCAGAGCCGCCACCACAGAATAGCAGATGCTTCGCCAAAAAGCGGGAAGATACTGCAAAAGCTGGGCCATATTATTCAGGGTGAACTTTCCGGTCTCCACATCCGTCAGAGCGTAATACAGCACCACACCCAGAGGGATCAGGGTAAAGGCCAGCATCCACAGAATATACGGTCCGCTGAGAAGTAAGGATCTATTCTTCTTCATGGTCGGCATCCTCCGTAAGCTCATCATACTCGGCAGAGTAGGAGCTGTAATCGCCGAACATACCGGAATACTCACTTTTGTGCATCACGTGAATATCCTCGGGATTCAGCCGAATACCGACTGTGGCGCCTTCGGGCTGGTGATCGGTGGTCTGGATCAGCCATTTGAAGCCCCGGAAGTCCACAATGATATCATAATTAAGGCCCTTGAAGGTCACAGAGGTCACTGTGCCAACCAGGTGTCCCTCCTCAGGCGGCACAAAATCGATATCCTCCGGACGGATAACCACATCCACCGGCTCGTTGGGGGTAAAGCCTGCATCCAGGCATTTGAAGGTTCTGCCGAAGAAGCGCACCTTGTAATCTTCCAGCATCACACCGTCGAGAATATTACTTTCCCCGATGAAGTCCGCCACGAAGGCATTCTTGGGCTCGTTGTAAATATCCTCAGGCTTGCCGATCTGCTGGATGCGGCCCTTGTCCATAACCACCACGGTATCGGACATGGAGAGGGCTTCCTCCTGATCGTGGGTCACGTAAATAAAGGTAATGCCCAAAGTCTGCTGGATGCGCTTGAGTTCGTTCTGCATATCCTTGCGCAAACGCAGATCCAGTGCCGCCAAAGGCTCATCCAAAAGCAACACCTTGGGACGGTTCACCAGAGCACGGGCAATGGCTACCCGCTGCTGCTGACCGCCGGAAAGAGACTCTATACGCCGGTGCTCGTAGCCCTTCAGGCCCACAATGCCCAGCATTTCATGAACACGTTCCTGGATCTCCGCCTTGGGAAGCTTGGCGACCCTCAGACCGAAGGCGATATTCTCGTATACATTCAGGTGGGGAAACAGTGCATACCGCTGGAATACCGTATTTACCTGCCGGTCGTAGGGGGGCACATCGTTCATACGCTTGCCGTCAAACAGCACATCGCCGGAGCTGGGGGTCAAAAAGCCGCCAATGATCCGCAATGTGGTGGTTTTTCCGCAGCCGGAAGGGCCCAGTAACGTGAGAAATTCCTTATCGTTAAAATACAAGTTGATCCCATCAAGGATCTTTTCACCATCAAACTCCATGGTAATGTCCCGGAGCCGAATGAGTTCTTTGGACATTATCCTCCCCCGTTCTTTTATATATATAGACACAATGTCCCAGGATGAAACATTGCATCATTATAGATATACATGAAATGCAGACATTTGTCAACAAAAATCGATAGCAAATAAATGCGCTTTGCATTTTGCATTTTTTATGCTATACTGTATATTGTCCCATTGTTGGGTAAAATAGCAAGTAAAGGAACGGTGTTTATGAGGAGAATTGGAGTTTTAGGCGCCGGTACCTGGGGAATGGCTTTGTCCAGAATGCTGTATAACAGCGGTCATCAGGTCACGGTTTGGTCCGCCATCGGTCAGGAGATCGATACATTTTCCGCCACACGGCGGCATCCCAATCTGCCGGGCATGGTCATTCCCGATGGCATTGCATTTACAAAAGATATGGAAACGGTGTGTGCCGAAAAGGATATTTTGCTGTTTGCGGTGCCCTCCGTTTATGTGCGTCAGACCTCAAGAAGCGCAAAGCCCTATGTGCGCCCCGGTCAGGTGATCGTGGATGTTGCCAAGGGCATTGAGCCCGATACCCTGCTTACCATGACCGGCATTATTGACCAGGAGCTGCCGGGAATGCGGCTGGTTGCCCTTTCCGGTCCCACCCATGCAGAGGAAGTGGCCCGGGATCTGCCCACCACCATCGTATCTGCCAGCCAGGATGCAGAGGCCGCCAATTTGGTGCAGGATGTGTTTTTCAACACCTGCATGCGGGTATACACCAACGACGATGTTTTGGGCGTAGAGCTTTGCGGCGCACTGAAAAATATCATTGCCCTGGCCTCCGGTGTAGCCCTGGGTCTGGGCTTCGGTGACAATACCAAAGCCGCCCTCATCACCCGGGGCATGGCAGAGATCACCCGGCTGGGACTGGCTATGGGCTGCAAGGAGCAGACCTTCGCCGGTCTTGCGGGCATCGGTGATCTCATCGTCACCGCCACCTCCCAGCACAGCCGCAACAATCGCTGCGGCATACTCATGGGACAGGGTGTGCCTCCCCAGGAGGCGGTGAAGCAGGTGGGCATGGTGGTGGAGGGCATCAACGCCATCCCCGCGGCCATGGCGCTTATGACAAAGTACGGGGTTCAAATGCCCATTATCCGGGCAGTGGATGCGCTGGTCAAGGGCGAGGTCTCCCCTTCCGATACAGTTGCCATGCTTATGGACCGGGGTAAAAAACCGGAGATCATGCGCTAGTAACAGATTATATGAAGCAATACCGGTATAAACGCAGCCTTGCGTTTATACCGGTATTGCTTTTGTGATTATCTTCGTTTCCATGTGGTTCTGCTCAAAAGCAGAAGCACGGGGAAGATCTCCAGGCGGCCTGCCAGCATGTCTGCCGACAGTACCAGCTTGCTCAGATCGCTCATATGGGCAAAATTGCAGGTGGGTCCCACCGCATCCATGCCGGGACCGATATTGTTGAAACAGCACAGCACCGCAGAAAAGGTGGTTTCCACGCTATGCCCGTCCAGGCTCACCAGCAAATACGACAGCACGATAATGATCACATAGGCCGCCAGGTAGGCATTGGTATTGGACAGCACCTTTTCATCCACAGTTCTGCCGTTATTACGCACCAGCTGGACCTTGTTGGGATTGAGGATCTGCCGGGTATTCCGCCGCAGACTCTTGAAGATCAGAAGCACTCTTGCCACCTTGAAGCCGCCGCCGGTAGAGCCGGCGCAGGCACCGATCACCATAAGCATCAGGATCAGTCCCTTGGAAAGGGCTGGCCACAGATCGTAATCGGCAGTGGTATAGCCGGTGGTGGTCATAATGGAGCTGACCTGGAAGGCCGCATGGCGCACCGCGTCGGAGCCGGTGCCGTAGAGGGCACTGGCCTTATCGTAAATGTTCAGGGCAATGAGGACCATGCTCACGATGGCAATGGCCAGATACACCCGCAGCTCCTCATCCCGGAACACCGCCTTGATCTGTCGCAGAAGAAGCAGATAATAACAGCTGAAGTTCACACCGAACAGGAACATAAATACAGTGGTCACCCACTGGATATAGGGGCTGCAGGAAGTCAGCGAATCTCCGTAAACACCAAAACCGCCGGTGCCTGCGGTGCCGAAGGCAGTGCAAAGGGCCTCCAGGAAGGGCATATCTCCAAACAGCAGGAATACCAGGTTGATCACTGTCATGACCACATAGATCACATAAAGGATCATAGCGGTATTCTTCATTTTTGGCACCAGCTTGCCCACATCGGGTCCGGGGCTTTCCGCCCGGAGCAGGTGCATAGTAAAGCCCGTATCCTTGCCCCCCGTGGGAGCGATTGCCAGCAAGAATACCAAAACGCCCATACCGCCCAGCCAGTGGCTGAAGGATCGCCAGTATAAAATGCCTCTTGGCAGTTCCTCCGGCACTGCCACCACGGAAGCACCGGTGGTGGTAAAGCCGGAAACGATCTCAAAAAACGCGTCCACATAGTGAGGGATGGCACCGCAGAATACAAAGGGCAGTGCCCCCAAAAGGCTCAATACGATCCAGGAAACGCCGGTGCAGACCATACCCTCCCGGGCGCTGAACAGCTTCCCTGCTCTGCGGCAGAGCAGATACAAGATCCCCGCCAGTGCCGCCATAATGGCGAAGGTGTATAAAAAGCCGGTGACAGCCCGATCCTCTCCGTAGCCCAGGCTGATGCCCAGGGCCGGCAGCAAAAACACCGCTTCAATGGCAATGATCTGAGACAAAAATCTGCCGATCATTTTGTAATTCATAAAATCACCCTATGTATGGTTATTAGGCGAAAATATCGTTGAGCTGGTGCAAAATGCCCCGGCCCGAGGTGACCACTACCACCGTATCGCCAATGCAAAATTCCGAATCGCCGCCGGGCAGACTGGTCTGGGTACCGTGGGCAATAGAGGCCAGCAGTACATTGGGCCGCAGTTTCATCTTCTTCAGCGGCACACCCCGGTTCCGGGTGGTCTCATCCACCTGGAACTCGATAGCCTCCACCTGCCCGTCTGCGATGGAATGGATAGACACAGCGGCACCCACCTGGTTCTCCATGGCACGAACATAGCGGACGATATTGCTGCTGCACAGTTCCCTGGGAACGATCAAACTTCCCAGAGCCATGGAATCGGCAATGGAGGTATTCTCTCCATGGCTGAGCTTGGTGATCACCTGGCCCACGCCCCGGCTGGCGGCATACATGGAAATGACCATATTGGTCTCATCCATACCTGTAAGGGTCACCACCGCATCGCAGTCCCCGATGCCCTGCTCCTCCAAGGTGGCATGACTGCTGCAGTCTCCGTGGATCACCGAAGCCTCCGGGAGCCAGTCCGCCATTTGCAGACATCTGCGTTCATCCTTCTCCAGGATGCGCACAGACATCTTTTCGTCCTCCAAAAGCTTCGCCAAATAATAGCTCATGGTACCGCCGCCGCAGATGAGCACATCCCGCACCCGCCGGGTAATCACTCCCAGGTTTTTCAGCAGCTGTGCCAGGGTCGCTGTGGGGGCCGTTACAAAGATCCGGTCACCTTCCCGCAGTACAAACGTTCCGCTGGGGGCAATGGCCTGACCGGCCCGCAAAACCGCGCAGACCAGCACCTTGCATTTGACTACGCCGCTAAGCTCCGACAGCGCCACATCCTTTAGCTTGCTTTTGCTGTCGATCCTCAACTCCACAATCTCGGTCTTTCCCTTGGCAAAGGTGTCCCGGCGCAGAAAGCCCGGGTATTTCAAAAGCCGCTCGATCTCCAGCGCCGCCTGCTTTTCCGGGTTAAAGGTCATGGATACCGGAAACACCTGGGGCATGGTCACGATCTGCTCGGCATACTCCGGGCTTCGGATCCGGGCAATGGTATGCACGTTGGGGTTAATGCCGTGGGCAGTCATACAGCAAAGCAGGTTCAGTTCATCTGCACCGGTAGCGGCGATCACAAGCTCCGCTTCCCCGATCCCGGCCCGTTCCAGCACCTCCCGGGAGGCGCAGTTACCGGAAACCGCAATGGCATCAAACCGGGAGGTTGCCCGGTCCAGCACATTGGGGTTCTGGTCGATAATGGTCAGGTTATGACCCTCGGCAGCCAGCTGGCGGGCCAGGGTCAAGCCCACCTTGCCGCCACCGGCAATGATAATATCCATAGTGTTACAGCTCCTCGATGTACTCTACGCCGGAAATGCCCTGCACTTCGGCCATAATATCCCCGTGATTGCGCCGTTTTTCTACCCGCAGGGTCGCGGTATAGGCATGGATGTCCGACTGACTGTCCAGATCCCGTTCCCGCTGCAAATTGCTCAGCTCCATATTGTGTTCTCGCATATTCCTCAGGAATTCTCCCAACGGGCGATCCTTGCGAATCTCAATATACACATCCACCCGGCGGGTCTTCATGCGCATCCGGTTATCCATCCGCTGCATCAGGGTCATGACCGTAAAAATGGCCACACCGCCAATAACCGCTGCCTCATAAAAACCGATGCCCAGGGCAAGGCCCACACCGGCAGCCGCCCAAAGACCGGCAGCGGTGGTCAGGCCCTTGATCTGACTGCGCCGGGTCACAATGATGGTACCGGCACCCAAGAAACCAATGCCGCTGACCACCTGGGCGCCCATACGTACCGGGTCGCCCATGCCATAAACCTGGAAAATATACTGATTGGTCAGCATGATCAGGCACGCACCTACGCACACCAGCATATAGGTACGCAGTCCGGCGGCACGGTTCTTAAGGCCACGCTCCAGGCCGATGAATCCGCCCAAAATCACCGCCGCCCCGATCCGCAGGGCTACTGCCAAATAGGTTACTTCACGTATCGTGTCCATAATAAACCCCCTCTAAAAAAAAGCGAATTGCAAAGTTCTTTAGGGTATTGCCTTGTTGGTAACTGGTAACCGGCAACGCCTGCAAATGTATCATTTACAATTCATTTGCCAACGCCCGGCAGGTAAAGAGGACTACCTGCTTGGTCTGTGCCAGCTCCTCCAGGACTTCCATAGCCCTTTGACTCCGTTCCTCGTCAAAACGGACCAGCACATCATCCAGCACCAAAGGTGCCTGGGGAGTCAACTCTGCGGCTACTGCCAGGCGCAGTGCCAGATACAGCTGATCCACTGTGCCGTCGGAGCGCAGTCGAATAGGCTCCAGGGCGACCTCCCCCTCCGCTGCTGTCCGCAGGGACAGGTCCTCCGCCATGCTTACCCGGCTGTACCGGCCTTGGGTCAAGCGGCTGAAGATCCCTTCTGTCTGCTTGACCAGTTGGGGCGCGAACCGCCGCTGCAGGCCGGTTTTTGCCTTATATAAGGCATCCAGGGCCATTTCCAACGCGGCATTGTACTCAGTCAAACGGGTCAGTCTGCGGCTGACCGTGTCTAATCTCGCCCGGATCACCGCTTCCTCTCCCAAATTCTCCATTTTGCCCTGACAGCGGCCAATATCCACACGCAGCTGCTGCAGTCGGTTCTGTGTCTCAGAGATCTCCTGTAGGGTCTCCTCCCGGGAGAGGGTCAAACGGTCCGGATATGCCGGAGCCGGTGTATCCTGGGATACTTCTTCCAGGTCTTTTTGATGGCGCTGCAGCTGCTCCAATTCCTTTTGGGCCGCCTGCCACTGTTGGCGGCATTCCAGTGCCTGATGCATCCGGGTCATTGCGCCCTGCAGATCTCCATCTGCCGCCTGGGCAATGGCTGCGGACAGTTCTTTTTCCCGGCGGTCAAGATCGCCTGCGGTCTTCTGATAGTTTTCCAAAGCCTGGGCATAGCTCTGCCGGATAGCCTGATTGCTTCGGGCGCTGGACTCCCAGCTGTCCGGGCTTAGTCCGGGATAGCCCGCTTCTATGGTCTTGCTCCGGTCTTCCAGGGTCTTGGCTCCTGCCGCCATAACGAAATAACCTGCCACTGCCAGCCCAAGGGGGATCGCCGCCAAATAAATTGGAAGACTAACGCCCACGGCCACCGCTGCCAAAACAAATACCGCACACAAGATCAGACCAAGCTTTCGCTTGCTTTGGGCCTGGGTACGAAGCTTTTTCACTTCCCCGGCATCCTTTGCCGCCTGCTGGGGATCCTCCGGACCGTTGCAAACCGGCTGTTCCGGCGGCTGGGGAAGCAAAGATCTCTCCAGCTGCAAACGTTTTAGGCGTTCTTCCAGGGCACCCAGAGTCTCAAGCCGCGCATTTGCCTCCGTCAACTCCGGCAATTGGGAGCAGCGGCTTTCCAATTCTTCACAGCGAAGCTGTGCCATCTCCATTTCCCGGGCCATCTGCTGGGCCCGTTCCGTCCGGGTACGGGCAGCCTCATACTGCAAGGCGGTTCTGTGGTTGGTCAGATCCTCCAGGTATTCTTCCAGCTGAGTGATTTTCTCAGTGTTCTGTTTGGTCTTTTGCTGCAGATCCCGCACCTGCTCCAGTTGCAGACGCAGGCGGTTCTGCTCCGCCTCCACCTGGGGGATCAGTCCGGTCTGGTTGTGCTGACATTTGTTTTTCAGATCCCGCAAGGACTGCTCCAAGCGGTCACCGGAGCCGGATTCATCACCGGTGGTCACCAATGCGTTGAGTCTGCGTCGCAGAGCATCATCCTGGGTCACAGGCAGATCTGCAAGCCGCAAAAAACCCGCCCGGGTGAACACACTGCGCTCCACCCCCAAAAGGATCTGACCACAGTTCGCAGCTGTCAGCTCCGGCACCTCAATGCCGGTTTCCGTTTCATAAGCCCGGAAATTTCCCATAGGGATCCGGCCTTTTGTGGTCCTTTCCAGGGTAATATCCCGATCCTCCCACAAGATCCGCATGGTACCTGCCATGGGTGCGCCGGACCAGGGTGCATACCGGTCCTTATCTGCCACAGATGTGGCTGTGGTACGCTCCCGGGTGTCGATCCCGTACAGCATATTCACCAGGAAGGCGCACCATGTGGATTTTCCCCACTCATTGGGGGCGTGGATCACATTCAGACCGGGCTTTAGTTCCAATACGGCATTTTGAAGCTTACCGAAGGTTGCGGTCATGGATAGGATCTTCATGGAAGTGTCACCTCCTGACCGTCCAGCAGGCGGCGGCTGATCCGGGCGGCAAGCTCTGCCCGGTGCTGCAGACTTTGGCTGGTGCTTTGGGCGCTTTCCCGCAGGACCTGGAAAAACGCCCCCTCCAGGGAGTCCTCCCCGGCACTGCTCCAAATATCCACCTGAGGGATCGTTTCATCCCGCAGTGTCAGATTTGGCACATGGGGAAAAGCCTCCGTCAGTGCATCCAGCTGCACAGCAGGACTGTAGCCCGTCAAAGTAATGCGGTAATGATCCCGGGTGGGCAGTGCCGGCAGAGCCGCCGCCAACGCCTGAGCAGGATCTCCATCGGCATCCACCTGCTCGTCATAAAACCGGGTGGTATCCAACGGTACAAAGGTAGAACGTCCCCCAAGCTGGGTGATCACAACACCCTTTTCTCCGGTCTCGTCAAAGCCTCGGCCCATAGGGCATCCGGGCCATACACAGACAGTCTTGCCTGCCTGAAGGCTTCCGCCCTTGTGAACATGGCCTAAAGCCAAATAATCCAGCTCTGTTTCTTTGATCTGGGCACGGGTCATGGGGCAGTAAGCAGAGCCTGCCACCACCTCTCCATGAAGTACCCCGATCTGCCACTGCTCCGGTCCCTGGGCCCGGAAGCCCTTAAGAAGTCCCGGACAGTCCATAGAGGTATAGCCTGCGCCGTAGATCCGGCAGTCCAGCTCCGGCAGAACCAGTTCCGTGATCTGGGGCTGTGTAAAAATATGGACATTTTCCGGCCAGGTTTCCGTAAGATAGGGAGAGTTTTCTCCGCAAAAATCGTGATTACCGGGGGTAATGATCACAGGAAGCGCCAGTTCCTCCAATACTCCCATAACTTCTTCCAGGGTCTGCCGGGAGCAAAGACCGTCAAACAGATCTCCGGCAATAATCATCAGATCACAGCCCTCGTTTTTACACAGAGCAGCAATCTTCCGTGGGATCCCAGCCAGTTCCCGGCGCAGACCGGCATCCCCCTCCATGGGGGCATCCAAATGCCAGTCAGCGGTGTGCAGAATCTTCATCTGTCAGATCCACCCTTTCTGTCTTGATACATAGTCCCGTTTGGGTATCGACGGTAAACAGTACCGCCTCCAGCTTGGTGGGACCGTCTGCCCAGCGGTAACGCTCCGGCAGTCCTCCTAAAAAGCGGTTGATGGAAAGATCCGCTCGGATGCCCAGTACCGAATGCCGGGGACCGGTCATCCCAAGGTCCGTCACATAGCCGGTGCCCTTGGGAAGTACCTGGGCATCGGCTGTGGGCACATGGGTGTGGGTCCCCCAAAGGGCCGTGATCCGTCCGTCCAAAAAATAACCCATAGCCAGCTTTTCTGAGGTGGCCTCCGCGTGGAAATCTATAAAGATCAGCTTGGTATCCAGGTCCTTGAGAAGTTTTTGTATTGTGGTGAAGGGGTTATCCGGGGTATAGTCCATATCCACACGGCCCTGGAGATTGATCACCGCCAAAGGCCCTGCGGAAGTTTCGTAGACCCCTACGCCCCGTCCCGGCACCTGGGGAGCATAATTGGCAGGTCGCAGGATCCGGCTGTTTTCATCCATAAAATCCACGATCTCCCGTTTGGAAAAGCTGTGGTTGCCCAGGGTGATCACATCTGCCCCGGCATCGAGAATGTCCAAAGCCTGGTTGGGGGTAATGCCCACAGCAGAGGCATTTTCACCGTTTACCACCACAAAATCCGCCCGGGTCCTGCGCTTGAGATACCGCAGACTCCGCCGAACTCGTTCCAGTCCCGGTGTTCCCACCACATCGCCCACTGCCAATACCCGATATTCCATAGCGTCCTCCTAAAATATGTTACCGAGTATTATACTATAAATATAAAGAAAAAGCAAGCCTTCACCGCAAAGCCTTCTCCCCCGGGAGAAGGCTTTCTAAAAAAAACGCAAAGCACACAATGACCCAGGATCATTTTGCGCTTTGCGTTTTCCATTTTGCACTTAGTCTACCCGCGGTTCCACACCGTAGACCATTTCACTTTCCCCTTCCTTCAGGGTCACCACAACAAAGCTGTCGTAGTAGTACATCCCCTCTTCGATGGGGTAATCCGTATCTTCGCTCATGGGGGACGGATAGTACTCGATCTTCTCCGGGGTACCCACCAGGTTCAAAAGCTCCTCGACAGGAGAGCCGATCAGATCCCGGGCCTCATCCTCCGGGGTAGGGCCTTCCCAGGTATCCTCCACAACCGTGGGCTGGGTAGTAACGGCCGCCTCTTTTTCCTCTGCGCAGGCCCAAAGCCCCCCACACAGCAACATAACCAATATGAGCATCAAAAACCGCTTCATGGATCTCCGTTCCTTTCCTGAAAATGGCAATTTACCAACGTATTATACGCAATCTTTTTCCCAATTGCAATCGGTCACAAGCAAAATTCACAAATTTTTTTAACATTCCCGACTTTTTATGTATATACTATGAAAAGTTGAATTTTTTCCTTTTTTTGCATTGATTTATCGGGGCTTTTGGAATACAATAGGTAAGCCGAGGGGAGTCGACCCCCGATAGGTTTTCGGAGGCCGCTTTCCGCCAATACTGCGGAAAATCCCTCGAAAATACCAACGGGTATTCCCTTCGTGATTTTTCTTGTCTTGCCGAAAAGCAGCTCTCCGAAAACTGCGCAGCACCCCACAGCGAGAAGTTTTGCTTTGGATTTTTGCGCAGACGACGAAGGCTTGCTGGCGCAAGCCGAGGAGGATAAGGAAAAATGCAAACAAAAGATCCGCTGTGGGGCTGTCGGGGTTCGGCTCCCCTCGGCTTAGGCTTGATAAAGGCTTGGAGGAGGATCTATGCTGAACATCGTGCTGGTGGAGCCTGAGATTCCACAAAACTGCGGCAATATCGCCCGGACCTGCGCCGCCACCGGCTGCCGTCTGCATCTGATCCGTCCTTTGGGCTTTGACATATCCGAAAAGGCCGTAAAGCGTGCAGGCCTGGATTATTGGCATTTGGTAGAAGTGTTCGACTACGAAAATCTGGAAGATTTCTTCGCCAAAAACCGGGTGGAGCAAATGTGGTGTCTTTCCACAAAGGCTCCCAAAAGCTACACCGAAGCCCGGTTTGCAGACGGCTGTTACCTGTTCTTCGGCAAAGAGACCAAGGGACTTCCCGAAGACTTTCTGGAAGAACACCGGCAAAGCTGTATCCGCCTGCCCATGCGTCAATGCGCGCGGAGCCTGAACCTGAGCAATTCTGTTGCCATCACGGTATATGAAGCCCTGCGGCAGCTGGATTTCCCCGGTCTTTGCGACCACGGAAAAATGAAATTATAAATTACTTACGGGAGGAAAACCATATGAATTACAACAAGAAGTCCATTGAAGATATCGAAGTTGCCGGCAAGCGCGTACTGTGCCGCTGCGATTTCAACGTCCCCACCAAGGACGGCAAGATCACTTCCGACAAGCGCATCGTTGCCGCTATGCCCACCATTGAGTACCTGGTTTCCAAGGGTGCCAAGGTGATCCTGTGCTCCCACATGGGCAAGCCCAAGGGCGAGTGGAAGCCCGAGCTGAGCCTGAAGGTGGTTGCTCAGCGGATCTCTGAGCTTCTGGGCAAGGAAGTTGTCATGGCTGCCGACGTAGCCGGTGAGGATGCCCAGGCCAAGGCCGCCGCTCTGCAGAACGGTGACGTAATGCTCCTGGAAAACACCCGTTACATCAAGGGCGAAACCAAGAACGATCCCGAGCTGTCCAAGGCTCTGGCTTCCATGGCTGACATCTTCGTCAACGATGCCTTCGGCACTGCTCACCGTGCCCACTCCTCCACCGCCGGTGTGGCCGACTATCTGCCCGCAGTTTCCGGCTACCTGGTGCAGAAGGAAGTCTCCATCATGGGCAAGGCTCTGGCTAACCCCGAGCGTCCCTTCGTTGCCATTTTGGGCGGCGCTAAGGTTTCCGACAAGCTGAATGTGATCAACAATCTGCTGGAGAAGGTGGACACCCTGATCATCGGCGGCGGTATGGCTTATACCTTCCTGGCTGCTCAGGGCTACAGCGTGGGCAAGTCTCTGGTGGACAACGAGAAGCTGGACTACTGCAAGGAAATGATGGCTAAGGCCCAGGCCAAGGGCGTGAACCTGCTGCTGCCTGTGGACACCGCTGTTGCCGGAAGCTTCCCCAACCCCATCGATGCCGAGATCCCCGTGTCCTATGTGGACTGCACCAATATTCCCGATGACCAGATGGGCCTGGACATCGGCCCCAAGGCTTGCGAGGCCTTCGCCGCTGCTGCCAAGAGTGCCAAGACCGTGGTTTGGAACGGCCCCATGGGCGTGTTCGAGAACCCCACCCTGGCAAAGGGCACCGTGGCCGTTGCCCAGGCTCTGGCTGACTCCGATGCCGTGACCATCGTTGGCGGCGGTGACAGCGCTGCTGCCTGTGAGCAGCTGGGCTTCGCCGACAAGATCACCCACATTTCCACCGGCGGCGGCGCTTCCCTGGAATTCCTGGAAGGCCTGGAGCTGCCCGGTATCGCCTGCCTGCAGGACAAGTAATGTAAGCGTACTACCACATCGCTTTGCGATGCGAATATATAAGGAGAAGAGAAGAAAATGAACAGAAAGTACCGTAAGACCGTGATTGCCGGTAACTGGAAGATGAACAAGACTCCCTCTCAAACCAAGGAGTTTATGCAGGAGTTCAAGGCCATCCTCCCCAAGGGCCGTTGGTGTGACATCGCACTGTGCGTACCTGCCGTGTGCATTCCCGCCGCTGTGCGTGCCATGCGTGAGACCAGAGTTGCCATTGGTGCAGAGAACTGCAACGCCAATGCCTCCGGTGCCTACACCGGCGAGATCGCTACCAATATGCTCACCGATGCCGGTTGTAAGTATGTGATCATCGGCCACTCTGAGCGCCGTGCCATGGGCGAGACCGATGCCGATGTCAATGCAAAGGTCCTGGCTGCCCTGGAAGCCGGTCTGATCCCCATTATGTGCTGCGGCGAGAGCCTTGAGCAGCGCCAGGCCGGTGTGACCACCGAGCACATCACCATGCAGATCAAGCTGGGTCTTGCCGGTGTTCCCGAAGATAAGATCCGCAAGGTCGTGATCGCTTATGAGCCCATCTGGGCCATCGGCACCGGCCTGACTGCCACCCCCGAGCAGGCTGAGGAGGTCTGTGAGCACATCCGCAGTGTGGTGCGCAAGCTGTTCTCCTCCAAGAATGCCCGCGCCATCTCCATCCTGTACGGCGGTTCCATGAACGAGAAGAACGCCTACGAGCTGCTGGCTCAGCCTGACATCGACGGCGGCCTCATCGGCGGCGCCTCCCTGGTTCCCGAAAAGTTCGTGCAGATCATCGAAGCTGCCAATCAGCCCACTGTGTAATTAAAACGGAGCAGCTTTTGCTGCTCCGTTTTTGCTAATTATCCATTATGAATTGTAAATGATAACGATACCGCTCTGAAATGACCTTATAGAGAATTTATAATTCATCATTTATCATTCCTTTCCGAGGTGATTCCATGAACACCCTTATTCTTTCCGCAGCGGATCCCCAGGCGGCGCAAACCGCAGCAGACCTGATCCGTGACGGTCAGCTCGTAGCCCTGCCCACGGAAACTGTCTACGGGCTGGGTGCCAACGGCTTGGTTGAGGCTGCGGTTTCTAAAATATTCCAGGCAAAGGGCCGTCCCCAGGATAACCCTCTGATTTTGCATGTGGCCCAGGCTTCGGATATGGAGCGGTACTGCCACAGCATCCCCAAGGTGGCCTATGCCCTGGCAGAACGGTTTTGGCCCGGTCCTTTGACCATGGTCCTCCCTGCCCGGGACATCGTTCCCAAGGCCACCACCGCAGGGCTTTCCACGGTGGCACTGCGCTGTCCCGACTGCGCTGTGACCCGGCAGATCATCGCCCTTTCCGGTGTGCCCATCGCGGCCCCCTCTGCCAATCTCTCCGGCAAGCCCTCCACCACCACTGCCCAGCATGTGTATCACGACCATAAGGGCCGGATCCCCCTGATCATTGACGGCGGTCCCTGCCGGGTAGGTGTGGAGTCCACCATTGTGGACCTTTCTGAAGGCACACCCCGGCTTCTCCGGCCCGGCGGTATCACCCCGGAGCAGCTTTTGGAGGTTTTGGAGGAGCTGGTCATCGACAAAGCCGTCACCGCCCAGCTGCAGGCCGGAGATGTTGTTAAGGCACCGGGAATGAAATACCGGCACTACGCCCCCAACGCCCAGGTCCTCATCGTCAAAGGCAGTCGGGAAAGTGCCGCCCGGTACATTCATGCTCATTTTGTCCCAGGAGACCGGGTGCTGTGCTTCCGGGAGGAGCTTCCCTTGTATGAAAACTGCGCTCCCCTGGCCTACGGTTTGGAAAGCCAGCCTGAGACCCTTTCCGCAGGACTGTTCGCCGCATTGCGGGAGCTGGACGACCCCCATGTTTCCCGCATTTACGCCCGTTGCCCGGAAGGCGGCGGTATCGCCATCGCCATTCAGAACCGCCTTGGCAAGGCGGCTGCTTTCCAGACCGTCAACGAGGAGGAAAGCCTATGATCATCGGCATTACCGGCGGCACCGGCTGCGGCAAGACCACCCTTTTGAATGTTTTGAAAGAGCACGATTTTCAGGTTTTGGACCTGGACGCAGTGTATCACGCGCTTTTACGGGATGACCGCGCCCTTACCGGTGCCATTGAAGCCGCTTTCCCCGGTACCGTCACTGACGGGATCCTGGACCGAAAAAAGCTGGGTGCCATTGTTTTTGCAGACAAGGCCGCTATGAAGCGGCTGACCGCCATCACCGGTCCGGCCATCTGGGCCGAGACCCAAAGGCGCTTGAAAGCCCACCAAGGTCACACCGCCATTGATGCCATTGGCCTCATTGAAGGCGGCTATGATAAGCTTTGTGACCTGACCGTTGCCGTCACCGCGCCCGAAGATGCCCGGATCGCCCGACTCATGACCAGAGACGGTATTACTCAGGACTATGCCAGGCTGCGCATCGCCGCCCAAAAGCCCAAAGAGTTTTATATGGAGCATTGTACCTATACCCTGGAAAACGATTCCACTCAAGCCGATTTCCATATGAAATGCCTTGCTTTTTTGCGTACTTTGGGTATAATGGAAGCAGAATAATGTAAATTCCCAACTGGAGGTATTTTTATGACCACTGAAGAACTTCGTGAATCTTTACTTGCCGCTCCCAAGAACGGCTATACCAAGCTCACCGCCGAGCAGCGGGAGGAAATGGAGGGCTACTGCCGCCGCTATGCCGCATTCATGGACGAATGCAAGACCGAGCGGGAAGCCACCACCTGGGCTGTCCGTGAGGCCGAAAAACGCGGCTTCAAGCCCCTGACCTACGGCATGAAGCTGGAGCCCGGTGACCGGGTATACTACAACAACCGGGATAAGGCCATTATCCTGGCTGTGATCGGCAGTCAGTCCCTGGCCTACGGTGCCAATATCTGTGCCGCCCATGTGGACTCCCCCCGTATGGACATCAAGCCCAACCCCTTGTATGAAGACTCCGAGATCGCATATCTGAAGACCCATTACTACGGCGGCATCAAGAAGTACCAGTGGGCAACTGTTCCCCTGGCGCTGCACGGTGTTGTCTACCGCAAGGACGGCACTGTGGTCACTGTGACCGTCGGAGAGGACGAGACCGATCCCGTTCTCATGATCTCTGACCTTTTGATCCACCTGTCCGCCGACCAGATGAAGAAGCCCCTGGCAGAGGGCATTGTGGGCGAGCAGCTGAATGTGATCATGGGCACCGAGCCTTTGGAGGGTGAGGGTGCCGATCTGGTGAAGCTGCACATTATGAAGCTTCTGAACGAAAAGTACGGCATGGTGGAAAGCGATTTCCTGTCCGCAGAGCTGACCGTGGTTCCTGCCGGCCGCTGCCGCGAGGTGGGTCTGGACAGAAGCCTTTTGGGTGCCTACGGTCACGACGACCGGGTATGCGCCTATGCGGAAATGGAGGCCATCTTCGACCTGACCGTCCCCAATAAGACTGCCGTGTGCATCCTGGCTGACAAGGAGGAGATCGGCTCTGTGGGCATCTCCGGTATGCAGAGCGATTTCTTTGAGTACTTCATGGAGACTCTGTGCATTGCCCAGGATGTGCGCCTGCGGGAGTGCTTCGCCAACTCCTTCTGCCTGAGTGCCGACGTGTCCAATGCTTTTGACCCCAATTTCGCTGAAACCTGCGACCGCCGGAACAACAGCCAGCTCAACTACGGTATTTCTATCTGTAAGTATACCGGCTCCCGCGGCAAGGGCGGCGCCTCCGATGCCTCTGCTGAGGCTATGGGCCATGTGCGCACCACCCTGGACAATGCCGGGGTTCTGTGGCAGATCGCGACCCTGGGCAAGGTTGACCAGGGCGGCGGCGGTACGGTTGCCGCATACATGGCAAACCGCAACATCGTCACCGTGGATGCCGGTGTACCCGTTCTGTGCATGCACGCTCCCATGGAGCTGGTGTCCAAGCTGGACTGCTATATGACCTGGCGCGCCTGCACCGCCATCTACGAAGCATAATAACAAAGGACGGCTGGGATGCAGCCGTCCTTTGTTAATGCTAAATGCAAAGTGCAAAGTGTTCAGTAGAAATCGACATTTTGCACTTTGCGCTTTGCATTTTACATGATATCATTTTCTCCAGTCTCGGTTTCTGCGCTTGACGCGCCAGACGATAAACATGGTCAAAAGTCCTGCCGCAGGAACACCGAAAATGGCGATCCACACAGGGGTCCAGTTGTTGTCCTCGGCCTCAGGAGCAGGCTTTGCGCCGCACAGTGCGCAGTAGCCGGTGTCCATATGCCAGTGATGCCCCTCAGGGGCCTGATAGAAGCCACACTCGCAAGTACCCCAGTGGGTAATGGCATCCAAATTATAGGGCTTATAGCGGTGAACATGGGGCAATCTTCCCATGATCTCCCAGCCACATTCCACACAGACCTGAGAATTGTCCTCGGTTGCTGCAGGACCGGCTACGTGAGCCTGGATCTGGCTGGTGTGGCCGCAGAGAGTACACTCCTTCCAGTGGCCGTTGCCATCCATGATCAGCTCGTCGGCATAGGCGTGCTCAACCACACGCTCATAGCCGCAGATGTCACAGACTTCATCGCAGCTGCTGTCGAATACGTGGGCAGAAGTGGGCTCTTTGATATAGCAATTCACACATTCCCGCCAGTGAACTTCTCCGTCAGACAGATAGTCTCCGTAAATATGGCCATCGGGAGGTCTGTATCCGCAGACGGTACAGGGGTCTCCGCAAACAGGTCCAAAGCTATGTCCCTCCTGGCCAATAAGTTCGCCGCAGTCGGAGCAGGTCTTCCAGTGGTCAGAGCTGTTGGTCTCGTAGGTATCGGCTACCTCATGGGCCGCCCGGTCGCTCTGCTTACATTCGCTGCAGGTACGCATGTGGACATCCTCATCCACCTTTTCCCACTCAGAATACTTATGCTCATTGGTGGGCGGCAGGGTCACGGTCCTGAGCTGTCCGCACTCGGTACAGTTTTGATCCATATAGCCTACTGTGCCGCAGGTGGCATATTTGGTAACCGTGCCGCCGGAGTAGGTGTGGTCCTTGGACTCCTCCTTACCGCAGATGGAACAAGTGCGGTAATGGACGCTGCCGGCAGCAGACCAGCTGCCGAAGCTGTGGGTACAGTTTTCCTTAATACAGGTGGCACAGTCAGACAGCACCACATTGTTGCCGGTGTAGTAGAAATCACCGCAGTGACTGCAGCTTTTGTACTCTTTGTGAGGATGGGAGGCTTCGTAGCCGGTCACATAGCCATGGCCGGGATCGGAAGTATAGTTGGGGGAAACAAACACGCAGTCCACAAGCCGTCTGCGCTGGATCATAGCACCAACGCCCTCCCAGCCGCCGGAGTTATTGGTATTGCCCTCCACGGTGTAAAAATAGTCGCCGTCCACATAGTACACAAGACCCACATGGCTGAAATTGCTCTTAAAGAACAAATCACCGGATTGGGGTCTGCGCTGGCTCGCGGTAAAGTAGCTGGAAAAACCGAAATAGTAAGGGTTGGCAATGGATGCCTTTTTGATTACAGAAGTGGGAATCCTGGCCTGATTGGCACACCAGCTAACAAACATGGCACACCAGGGCTGGTTGGGCAGGCCGTACCAGTCTCCGTACTTGGTATCGTTGTTATAGCCCTCGGTGTAACCCACCTGAGTCAGGGCAACCTGAATAATATCCCGACGCTGATCGCCGGTATTGGTGTATGTATTGGGATAGGCATTAGGGTCGGCCGCATGGGATGTCACGGGCACAAAAGACAGAATCAGCAGAAATGCCAAGAAAAACGCAATACTCCGACGCATCTGCGCACCTCCTTCATTAGACTCGACCTTTATTGTACACCATGTCTTCCAAAAAATCAAGAAAAAAGTTACATTTTGAAATATTTTTTAATTTTTCGCAATTTCTTGTCGAATGATCCCCCTACTGCCGTTTTGCACTTAGAAAAAGGGGGGCTTTCCGGTGCGAAACCGATCGTGTCTGCTGTAGGGACACCCGTCCTCGGGTGTCCAGGACGTAAAAATAGCGCAAAATCTGCAAGAAATATGCAGATTTTGCGCTATTTTTTTATTTTGGTTGCGGTCACCTCGGGAGAGGTGACCCTACGAAAAACATTTTGAGACAGCCCCTTTTATATTCACCCTTCGTCTACCACGATCTCCTTGAGCACCAGGCCGGGATTCTTTCTGACTGTAAAGTCAATGGCCCAGAAGCTGGAAAACACCAAAAGGCTTCTGCCCCGGTAGTCCTCCAAAAGCTCCGCATCACTGCCCAAGTTCAAATCGCTCAGGTCTCCGGGATAGCTGTCGATGAGTCGGATCTCCTCATAGGGAAGACCCTCCATCCGCAGATCCACACCGTACTCATTCTTCATCCGGTACTGGAACACATCAAACTGCAGCGTACCCACAACGCCCACGATCACCTCTTCCATACCGGAATTGGGGACCTTGAAGATCTGAATGGCACCCTCCTGGGCGATCTGCTCCGTGCCCTTGACGAACTGCTTACGCTTCATGGAATCCTTTGCAGAGACCCGGGAGAAATGCTCCGGGGCAAAGGTGGGGATGCCGGAGTAGAGGAACTTCTTGGAAGGAACGGTGATGGTATCACCGATGGAGAAGATGCCCGGGTCGAATACACCGATCACGTCACCGGCATAGGCCTCCTCCACGATCTCACGCTCCGCGGCCATAAGCTGCTGGGGCTGGGACAGGCGCATCTTCTTGCCGCCCTGCATGTGGTAGTATTCCATGTCCCGCTGGAACTTGCCGGAGCAGATCCGCATAAAGGCCAGCCGGTCCCGGTGGGCCTTGTTCATGTTGGCCTGGATCTTGAACACAAAGGCAGAAAAGTCCGGGCTGAAGGCATCCACCGTGCCGCAGTCGGCTGTCCGGGACAGGGGCGGCGGTGTCATCTGCAAAAAGGCCTCCAGGAAGGGCTCGATGCCGAAGTTGGTCAGAGCCGAGCCGAAGAATACGGGGCTGAGATTGCCCACACGGACCTCCTCCATATCCATCTCCCGTCCGGCAGACAGAAGCTCCACATCGTCGATGAGCTGTTGATGCTTGGCTTCGCTGTCCAAAAGGGTGGCCACCTGGGGATCATAAAGATCCACTTCCATCTTGTCGGCCTTGGCCTTGCCGCTCAGGCCGGAGAAGAACAGCAGGCGGCTGTTTTCCCGGTCGTACACGCCCTGGAAATCCTTTCCGCAGCCAATGGGCCAGTTCATGGCGTAGGTCTCAATGCCCAACTCCCGTTCCACCTCATCGAGAAGATCAAAGGGATCCTTGGTCTCCCGGTCCATCTTGTTGATAAAGGTAAAAATGGGGATATGGCGCATGGCGCAGACCTTAAACAGCTTCCGGGTCTGAGGCTCCACGCCCTTGGCACCGTCGATGACCATCACCGCGGAGTCGGCGGCCATAAGGGTCCGGTAGGTATCCTCGGAGAAGTCCTGGTGACCGGGGGTGTCCAAAATATTGATGCAGTAACCGCCGTACTGGAACTGCATCACAGAGGAGGTAACGGAAATACCACGCTGTTTTTCGATCTCCATCCAGTCGGAGGTGGCGGCACGGGAATTTTTCTTGCCCTTGACCGCACCGGCCTGAGCAATGGCACCGCCGTACAGCAAAAACTTTTCCGTCAGGGTCGTTTTACCGGCGTCAGGGTGGGAAATAATGGCAAAGGTCCTGCGCCGACTGATCTGTTCATGTAAGGTAGACATAGCTTCCACTCCATATTTGCATATTAAATCAGTTTATTTTACCACGAAAGACAGTTTTTTACAAGCCCCAATGTGGAAAACCTGACATTATCCAAAAGAAATGTGACAGTCCGTGGATAACGCAAACAGGTGTTTTGGGGAATTTTGAGTAAAAGTAAAGAAAACAGTAGAAAAGTATGTAAAAAATCACATTTTCATTGACAGAAACCCGATTCAGTGGTAAATTACTAAAAACAATTGAAATACGGAGAGTACCTGTATGGAAAAAGTGGCCATTATCACCGACAGCAACAGCGGCATTACCCAAAGCCAGGCGGCTCAGCTGGGGATCCGTGTACTGCCCATGCCCTTTTATATTGACGATACCCTCTATTTTGAGGACATTACCCTGACCCAGGAGGGCTTTTACGAAAAGCTGCAAAGTGACTGCAATATCAGCACCTCCCAGCCAGCCCCGGAGGATGTGACGAAGCTTTGGGACGAGGCTTTGCAGGAATGTGACACCGTGGTGCATATCCCCATGTCCAGCGGGCTCAGTGGCTCTTGTCAGACGGCTATGATGCTTGCTCAGGACTATGACGGTCGGGTACAGGTGGTGGACAATCAACGGATCTCCGTGACTATGCGCCAGTCTGTGCTGGATGCTATGGAGCTGGCCCGTCAGGGAAAGACAGCGGTACAGATCAAGGAGATCTTGGAGAAAACCAAGGCCGAGAGCAGTATTTTTATCACCCTGGATACCCTGAAGTATCTGAAAAAGGGCGGTCGCATCACCCCCGCGGCAGCAGCCATCGGCATTGCCCTGAACCTGAAGCCCATTTTACAGATCCAGGGAGAAAAGCTGGATGCCTACGCCAAGGTCCGGGGCAAGAAGGCGGCGCTGAGCAAGATGTTGGAAGCCGTCCGGGCGGAGATGGACAGAAAGTTCCCCGGTGTTCCCCTGGAGGATATTCACATTGCTGTTGCCTATACGAAAAATCTGGAGGAGGCTCTGGAGTGGAAACAGCGGGTGGAGACGGAGCTGGGTGTCAGCTGTCATATGGATCCGCTGTCTCTGAGCGTGGCCTGTCATATCGGCCCCGGCGCGTTGGCGGTGACCTGCACAAAAAAACTCTCTGATTTGCAGAAGTAAAAAACCTCGCTGTCCGATTTGGGACAGCGAGATTTTTAAGATATCAGATAGCAGACACAAGATAGCATTCCGTAGGGGCCGGTGCCCACACCGGCCCGCTCCGCGAAGCGCCTCAGGGGGCTGTCAGCATGGTCTGCAGCTCCTCGGCGGTGTGGGCAATGGCGATGGCACCGGCCTGTTCCATTTGACAGACCTCTCCGTAGCCCCAGGAAACACCGATGGCATCGATCCCGTGGAATTTGGCACCGGTCACATCAAAGTGGGTATCTCCCACCATAATGGCTCCCTCCACGCCGCACCGGGTCAGCAGATATTCGATGACTTTCTCCTTGGCGTCCCGGCTTCCGTCCAAAGTAGCACCGCAGATAGCCTCAAAATACTTGGCAATGCCGAACTTCTCAGCGATCTCCACCGCCATATGCTCCGGCTTGGAGGTGGCAATGAACAGCCGGTGACCGGCCTTGTGGAGGGCTTCCAGCATCTCGGGAATACCGGGGTAGGGGAAGTTCTCAAACTTTCCCACGGTGGTATACCGGCTGCGATAGACCGTAATGGCCTCTTCCACCCGGTCCTCCGGGACTCCGAAACGAATAAACGTATCCCGCAGGGGAGGTCCGACAAAAACACGCATGGCGGCTCTGTCCGGAACGGGCAGGGAGAAATGCTCCAAAGCCAAAACAGCACAGTTGATGATCCCCTCACCGGAGTCTGTCAGCGTGCCGTCCAGGTCAAATAAAATGCAGGGATATTTCATACAGTTGCGCCTCCTGATGGTTTTTTATAGCATAGTCTTCGAACTGTATTTTGTCAAGAGTTTTGCTCGGCAATGTAGCTGTCCAGGATCCGACAGGCCTCCATGACCATACGGGTACAGGGGCGGGTCTGATAGAATTCCGGGGTTCTGGGCGTGGGGGTGGGATCTGAGGGAGGATTTTGCAAAAGCTCCCGGCAGATGATACTGCCCATAGATTCCCGGAATCGTCCTGCCAGCTCCTGCACCCGGGCATAATGGGCTTTTTGTGCTTCCGGATCCGGCTTATCGTAGCCGTAGAGAATGCCCGCCACAGCCAGCATACCGCTGACAGCGCCGCAGACCTCCCGCATTCTGCCCATTCCACCGCCAAAGGACGATGCCATTTTTGCCGCAAAGGACTCCTCCAGGCCCGTCAAATCGCCGTAGGCCATCACAACGGCCTGAGCGCAATTATAGCCCGATTCAAACAATTGGGCCGCGCGAATACTGTGATCCATATCCATTCCTCCGTAATGAAATTTTGTGTTATAAAAACCGCTGTCATCCTGAGGAAGACAGCGGTTTTTGTGATCGGTTACTCGATAAAACCAATGCCGGTTCTGTACTGCCGGCCGCGCCAATCGGCTTCGCCCAGGAAATAGACGGTAATATCCTGTCTGCCGAAGTTGCATTCTGCCAGGGTCTCAAAGAACAAATCAATATGCTTGCCCTTGACACCGCCGCCGCAGTCCTCTGCGGTGGCAAGACCGTAGACAAACTCACCGTCAGCAGTGACGATAAACATCCGGGTTCCGTAAGGGATCACCTTGGGATCCACCGCCACCGCGCCATGACGGGCATGGGTGCCGGTTGCAGTCATATCAATGACGTCTTCGATCCAGGAAGTGTAGGCGGTAGCCATAAAGGTATCGGTATGGGTGTAGGTCAGTACCTCGCCGGTCTGCAAAATGATATAGCCATCACCGATAATGGGATAGGTCTGTTCCTCAACAGCCTCTCCGGTTCCCCGGACAATGATCTCATTGACCGGCTCGGTGATCACATTCTCATATACGACCTTGCGGTCTACTTCCGTGCCATCCTTATAGGTTACCAAAGCGGTACAGATGGCTTCGCCATCCCGGCCCTGCTGGATCACCGCTTCGCTGCCCAAGGCCATGCGGGGGTCCTCGCGCTGAATCACCTCATAAGGCACTTGCTTGGCATAATTCTGCTCCTGAGTGAACATACTGGACACAACGATCCGCATACCGTCGTAGGTTTTGGCATCCAGTCCTACATTCAGGGCATACTCGCCAATGTGTTCCACGCCCATACGGGTCAGAAGTGTGCTGACAGACTCTCCGTAGCTGCGGATCTCGGTGACCTGACCGCAATTGTCCACAGTAACCGTCTGGCAGCGGCGCACCGTGATGCGGGAAACACCGTCGCTTTCTTCGTGGGTATAAAAGTCGTCGTCCCTGAGTTCAACACCGGCCTGCGCCAATACCCTTGCGGGATCTGTATCGTTACCGGTGTAAACGGTAACGGATTCACCGTCTGTGATCACAAAGGTATTCTCTGCGCTAACGGTCTGAGAAAGCAGGCCCGTCAACAGCACCACCATCGGCAGCACAAAAGCCAACGCTCTGACGAGCCTGCTGTTGCTCCGGGACATCAGTGGGGAAAATACTTGCATATTCTGGAATGAAACCTCCTTCCGTGTCTGGGGCGATACCCCAATATATTGTGGTTGGTACCAATGTATGCACAAATGGTATCAAATGGTTACAAATTCACGATTTCCCTATAAATCGTGCCTTTATTATAACATTTTTTGCCGAAAAGTCAAGTATTTTGCCTGAAATGCCGTTTTGAGCAAACATTTGGAAGAATTATGTATATTAGTTATGTAAACCCAAATCCCTAAATAACCCACTATTTTGCAGGTTTTAGCACGATATATTGAGATATTGGTTACATTTGTTTACATAACATGACATATTATGTAACCCCCGTTGCAACCGCTTTTTCCAGGCTTGAGAGCAGGAAAAAAAGGACCGCAAAAAATATTTTCCTCCACCGGGCGCTGATTTTTTGAAACGATTTTGTAATTTTGCTCCCCCTGAAAGGTTTGGTTTTCCCCAAAATCCGGTTTTTTCTTCCACCGTCCCGACCACAACATCTTGTGGTCGGGACCGAAAGTGCAAAATGCGAAACGCAAAGAGCAAAATGATGGTCGTGGGGAACGCTGAGGACTGTTCCCTACAGAGCCCCGAAATGACAGATCCCGTAGGGTGCATCATTTTGCACTTTGCACTTCGCACTTTGCATTTTACGCTCCTCCCGCTCTGCCGGGCTTGACTTTTTTTGTGCTTTATGTTATATTGCATCCGTAAAGGCTGTGAAGAAGACATGGCACAAGGCAAGCCGCTCAGAGAGGCTCCGGTTGGTGGAAAGGGGCCGCAACACTACCTTGGTGCATACCACTTTTGAGCCGCAGGTCGGAAATGGCCCGCCGGGTGCGCCCGTTATTGCGTCAATGAGTGACGGCCCAGGCCGTAACCAGGGTGGAACCGTGGAATACTGTTTGTATCCCACCCCTGATCTTTCAGGGGCGGGTATTTTTTATACCTTCCCCCAATAAAAAGGAGGAATGATTATGTCCGAAGAAACTCTGTACACCTTCCAAAACCCCGAATACCGCAAAACCTTCTGGCACACCTGCTCCCATATTATGGCCCAGGCCGTCAAGCGGCTGTGGCCTGAGGTGCAGCTTGCCATCGGCCCTGCCATTGACGAGGGCTGGTACTATGACTTTGATGCGCCCTTCTCCTTCACTCCTGAGCATCTGACCCAGATCGAGGCGGAGATGAAGAAGATCTGCAAGGAGCGCATCCGCCTGGAGCGCACCGAAAAGCCCCGGGCCGAAGCCATCGCCTATATGGAATCCCTGAACGAGCCCTATAAGGTAGAGCTGATCCAGGATCTGCCCGAGGAGGCTGTGATCTCCTTCTACACCCAGGGTGAGTTTACCGATCTGTGCGCCGGTCCCCACCTGGACCACACCGGCAGAGTCCGCCACAACGGCTTCAAGCTCACCAAGTCCTGCGGCGCTTACTGGCGCGGCGACTCCAACCGCAAGATGCTGCAGCGGATCTACGGCATCGGCTTCCCCTCCAAGGACGAGCTGGATGCCTACCTGGAACAGCAGGCAGAGGCACTGAAGCGCGACCACAACAAGCTGGGCCGTGAGCTGGAATTTTTCACCACCGTGGAGGAGATCGGTCAGGGTCTGCCCATTTTGCTTCCCAAGGGCGCAAGAGTGATCCAGAAGCTTCAGCGCTGGGTGGAGGACGAGGAGCAGAAGCGCGGCTATCTGCTCACCAAGACCCCCCTCATGGCAAAGCGGGATCTGTACCGGATCTCCGGTCACTGGGATCATTACCTGGACGGCATGTTCATCCTGGGCGATCCCTATGACGAGGAGAAGGAGTGCTTTGCCCTGCGTCCCATGACCTGCCCCTTCCAGTACCAGGTCTATCTGAACCGCGCCCGTTCCTACAGAGATCTGCCCATGCGCTTGGGTGAGACCTCTACCTTGTTCCGCAACGAGGACTCCGGCGAGATGCACGGCCTGATCCGTGTGCGCCAGTTCACCATTTCCGAGGGTCACCTGGTCCTTCGTCCCGATCAGCTGGAGGAGGAGTTCAAGGGCTGCCTGGAGCTTGCCAAGTACTGCCTGGATACGGTGGGTATGCTGGAAAACTGCTCCTTCCGGTTCAGCCAGTGGGATCCTGCCCGTGCCGGCACCAAGTACGAAGGCACCGCTGAGCAGTGGGAAAATGCCCAGGCCGTCATGAAGGACATCCTGGACAAGCTGGAAGTGGATTACGAGATCGGCATCGACGAGGCCGCCTTCTACGGTCCCAAGCTGGATATTCAGTATAAGAATGTATTCGGCAAGGAAGACACCATCGTCACCATTCAGATCGATATGCTCCTGGCCCAGAAGTTCGGCATGGAGTATGTGGATGCCGACGGTCAGAAGAAGACCCCCTATATCATCCACCGCACCTCCCTGGGCTGCTATGAGCGTACCCTGGCGTACCTCATCGAGCGGTATGCCGGTGCGCTGCCTCTGTGGATGATGCCTGAGCAGGTCCGTGTGATGCCCATTACCGATCGGGCCCACGAGTACTGCAGAGGTCTTGTGGAGGACCTGAAGAATGCCGGCATCGGCGCCGAGGGTGACTACCGCAGTGAGAAGCTGGGCTACAAGATCCGTGAGGCACAGCTGCAGAAGGTTCCCTACATGCTGGTCGTAGGCGACCGGGATATGGAAAACGGCACCGTTTCCGTCCGTACCCGGGCCGGTGAGGACCTGGGCGCCATGACTCCCGCAGAGTTTACCGCCAAGTGCCTGCTGCAGATCGCAACCAAGAGCAAGGAAGTCTGAGGTCGATCATAAAGAAATAAGGTTCTATCAAAATGTTGGGGTCAGGTGATTTGACCCCAACATTTTGTGATAGAACCCATTAAAAAAACGACAAGTTTCTTTCGAAACCTGTCGTTTTTTGGCGGAGTGAGAGGGATTTGTTTGCATTTTCCGTCCGTAGGTGTACGGACGGAAAACAAAGGATCAGCCAGTGTTTGCACTGGCTGGCAACAGTCCACCGGACTGTTGCATTTATGGTCTTCAAATCCCTCTCGAAGCAAGAAAGAGATGCACCCTAAGGTGCATCTCTTTGGCGGAGTGAGAGGGATTTGAACCCTCGCGCGGCTTTAGACCGCCTACTCCCTTAGCAGGGGAGCCCCTTCGGCCTCTTGGGTATCACTCCGAATAAAAAGCATAAATATTTGGTTGCCAAAGTATTCTAGCACAGCCGTAAGCCTTTGTCAAGCATTATCGTAAAAACTTTGCCAAAGACCACATGTAACAAATGCAAAGATTTCTTTTCTTGACTTTCCCACCGGATGATGCTATTATCTACCCGTTACGGAGAGTTGTCCGAGTGGTTTAAGGAGCCAGTCTTGAAAACTGGTGATTCCGCAAGGAACCTAGGGTTCGAATCCCTAACTCTCCGCCAGAGAAAGCACCCTTCGGGGTGCTTTTTTATGCCTTGCGGCATGGAATATCTCCCCATCGAGGCAGCCTCTTTTTGCTTACAATTCTTTTATACTTCCTTCATAACTTGTTCAAATCCGATTGTTATGCTGTTTTCAGTAGGAACCGGCAGCCGCAAGCCGATTCCTGCATCGCAAAACCTCTTTTCTACCTCTCTTCTTTTATTGATCCCTTTCGCAAAAGACCTCCCCTGCCGATTTTGGTGGGGGAGGTCTTTTTTCTTATGGAAAATTCAAAAATTAGCTATGATTTTTCCACCCCATGTGTTATAATGAATAAAATATTGCCAATTACCCTTTGATGCATTAGGAGGAACCTGAAAAATGGGACTGTTTTCCAAACTGTTCGGCACTCCCTCGGAACGGGAGATCAAAAAGATCCGCCCCATGGTGGACAAGATCCTTGCCATGGAGGAGGAGTATGCCAATTTATCTGAAGAAGCCCTGAAGGCCAAGACCCAGGAATTTAAGGACCGCTATGCCGGCGGCGAATCCCTGGACAGCCTCCTTTGTGAGGCCTTTGCCGCTGTCCGTGAGGCGGCCTGGCGGGTTTTGGGCATGAAGCCCTACCCGGTTCAGCTTATGGGCGGCATCATTCTGCACCAGGGCCGGATCGCCGAAATGAAGACCGGTGAAGGTAAGACCCTGGTGGCCATTTTACCCTGCTACCTCAACGCCCTGACCGGACGGGGTGTCCATGTGGTCACCGTCAACGATTACCTTGCCAAGCGTGACTCCGAGTGGATGGGTAAGGTCCATCGGTATATGGGCCTGAGTGTGGGACTGGTGATCCCCTCTATGAAGCCCGCTGAGCGACGGGTCGCCTATGCCGCAGACATCACCTACTGCACCAATAACGAGCTGGGCTTCGATTATCTGCGTGACAATATGGCCATTTACAAGCAGGAGCTTGTCCAGCGCGGTCATTACTTTGCCATTGTGGACGAGGTGGACTCCATCCTGATCGACGAAGCCCGTACTCCCCTGATCATCTCCGGCAAGGGTGAGGAATCCTCCAAGCTTTATGAGATGGCAGACTATTTTGTATCGACCCTGCGCAAGCAGGTCTTTGCCAAGACCGACGAAAAAGAGGCCCTGGACGATTTGGACTGTGACTATGTGGTGGACGAGAAGGCCCACTCCGTATCCCTGACTGCCTCGGGCATTGCCAAGGCGGAGAAGTTCTTTAACGTAGAGAACCTGGGCGACCCGGAAAACGCCACCCTCTCCCACCATATCAACCAGGCCATGAAGGCCCGCGGCCTCATGCGCCGGGATAAGGACTACATGGTCAAGGACGGTCAGATCATCATCGTTGACGAGTTTACCGGACGACTGATGTACGGCAGACGGTACAACGAGGGCCTGCACCAGGCCATCGAAGCCAAGGAACGGGTGACCGTTGCCAGCGAAAGCAAGACCCTGGCTACCATCACCTTCCAGAATTTCTTCCGCCTTTACGACAAGCTCTCCGGCATGACCGGTACAGCCCTGACCGAAGAAGCGGAATTTAACGCCATCTACGGCCTGGACGTGGTGGAGATCCCCACCAACCGTCCGGTGATCCGTAAGGACGATTCCGATGTGGTGTATAAGACCATTGCCGGTAAGTACCGGGCCATGATCCGCCAGGTCCAGGAGTGCCACGAAAAGGGTCAGCCCGTGCTGGTGGGTACCGTATCCATCGAAAAGAGCGAGATCATGAGTAAGCTCCTGCAAAAGGCCGGCATCCCCCACAATGTGCTCAATGCCAAATACCATGAGCAGGAAGCCCAGATCGTTGCCCAGGCCGGTAAATTCGGTGCTGTGACCATCGCCACCAACATGGCAGGCCGTGGTACGGATATCATGCTGGGCGGTAACGCGGAGTATATGGCAAAAAATGCCCTGCGCAAGCAGGAGATCTCCGAAGAACTTCTCCAGGAAGCCGACTCCTATGCCGAGACCCAGGATCCCGAGATCCTGGCTGTCCGGGAGCAGTATAAGGCCCTTCTTGCCCAGTATAAAGAGGAGATCGCCCAGGAGGCCCAGCAGGTCCGGGATGCAGGCGGTCTGTTCATCATCGGTACCGAGCGCCACGAGTCCCGCCGGATCGACAATCAGCTTCGGGGCCGTGCCGGTCGTCAGGGTGACCCCGGCGAAAGCCGCTTCTACCTGAGTCTGGAAGATGACCTTATGCGCATGTTCTCCTCCGACCGGGTCATGACCATGATGAATGCCCTGGGTCTGGACGAGGACACCCCCATTCAGGCAAAGATCCTCTCCAACGCCGTGGAAAATGCCCAAAAGACTGTGGAAAGCCGTCACTTCCGGGCAAGAAAGAACGTGCTGGAATACGATAACGTGATGAACACCCAGCGTGAGACCATCTATGCCCAACGGCAGAAGGTGCTGGACGGTGAGGATCTGCGGGACAGCATTCTGCGGATGCTGGAGGGTGTGATCTCCACCCAGACCATGGATATGCTCTCCGAATCCGCAGGTGTTGCCGACCGTCAGCTGGCTCAGACCGTCTATCAGCACTTTGCAGGTCTGTTCTACCCCAAGGGCGAGTCGTTGAACCTGGAGAAGGATTCTATAGATGCCGAGACCCTGTCCCAGGCCATTTATGACCGGGCGCTGTCCTTCTACGAGGCCAAGGAAGCCCGGCTCACCCCCACTGTTATGCGGGAGCTGGAGCGTGTGGTCATGCTCCGGGTGGTGGACGAGTACTGGATGGATAATATCGATGCCATGGACGATCTGAAGCAGGGCATCGGTCTGCGGGCCTACGGTCAGCACGACCCGGTCATTGCCTATAAAGAGGAAGGCTATCAGATGTTCGATGCCATGATCACCGGCATCCGGGAGGAGACCGTTCGCCGGATGTTCCTGGTGGAGCTGAAGCCCCAGCAGGAGATCAAGCGGGAAAAGGTTGCCAAGGAGATCTCCACCGGCACCTCCGACGGCACCGTCAAGGCCCAGCCTGTGCGCAATAAAGACAAAAAAGTGGGTCCCAATGACCCCTGCCCCTGCGGAAGCGGCAAGAAGTACAAAAACTGCTGCCGCCAAAAGGACATCGCTGCCAATATGTAACTTCCGCAAAAGCCTTCCCCTGGGGGAAGGCTTTGACAGACCGAAACTTGAAAGGATCCTCTATGATCACAAATAAACTTGGTGCCTTAGAGTACCTGACAGCCGAGAATATCCCGGTTTCCCACTGCTTCACCACCCGGTTGGGAGGTGTCAGCACCGAGCCCCATCTGGCATCCATGAATATCGGCACCCACCGGGGCGACCGCTGGGAAAATGTGCTGGAAAACTACCGGATCCTGGGCAGCGCCCTGGGCTTTGATCCCCATAACCTGGTATTGACCCACCAAACCCACACAGACCTTGTGGTTGCCGTGGATGACAGCTTCCGCGGCGCTGGTCTGTATGCCCCGGAGCTTTCCGACTGTGACGGTCTGGTGACCAACACCCCCGGTGTGGGGCTGGTGGTCTTCTCTGCCGACTGCACCCCCATTTTATACCACGATCCGGTTACCGGCGCGGTAGGTGCGGTCCATGCGGGCTGGCGGGGTACTGCCGCCGGGATCGCCGCCAAAGCAGTGGAGGCCATGGTCTCCCACTACGGCTGTGACCCTAAAAACATCCACGCCGCCATCGGCCCCAACATCCGTCAGTGCTGTTTTGAAACCAACTGGGATGTGCCTCAGGCCATGCTGGATGCCTTGGGGGAGGAAGCCAATGCCCACATTCTCCCCAAGGGTGATAAATATTATGTAAACCTAACCGAGATCAACCGGATCTTCCTTCGCCGTGCCGGTGTGGAAAACATCACCGCAAGCACAGAATGTACCAAATGCAATCCCCACCGCTACTGGTCAGCCCGGATCACCGGCAATCACCGGGGCAGTCAGGGAGCGCTGATTCTTCGCTGAAAGGAGCTTTGCCATGCGCCGTTGGATCTGCAGTATCCTCATGATTGCATCACTTTTAAGTCTTGTAGGCTGTGGTGAGGCAGAAAAAGCCTACGTGCCCACGGGCGACGGTCTGAGCTATCACGAGGACTATACCGGTCCCGTGGAGACCCGTCCCCAAGTCCAGGCACAGAACATGACCCTGACCTACTATCCCGAGCGTTCCTTAAATCCCATTCAGGCCACGGATTTTACCAACCGCACCCTGTTCAGCCTGCTGTATCAGCCTCTGTTTTCCGTGGATCGGGACTACAAAATGGAGCCGGTGCTTTGTGAGCGCTATTCCATGAGTCAGGATATGCGCAACTACACCTTTTATCTCGACCCCAAGGCCACCTTCTCCGATGGCTCCCGGGTGCGACCCGAGGATGTGTGCGCCAGCCTGCAGGCAGCCATGCTCAGCTCCTATTATTCCGGCCGCTTCCGTCATTTTCTGTCCATTACCGTGACAGAGGACCAGGGTATTGCCGTTTCCCTCTCCACCGCCTATGAAAACCTGCCCATTTTACTGGACATTCCCATTGTCAAGGAATCCCAGGTGGACGAGCCCCGTCCCTTGGGCAGCGGTCCCTATATTTGGGACGCCAGCAGTACTTCCCTATGCCTGCGTAAGCGTGCCAACTGGTGGTGCAGTGCAGAGCTTCCTCTCTCCGCTCCCATGATCTCCCTGGTGGTAGCGGAATCCAACCCGCAGATCCGGGATAATTTCCAGTTCAACGGCCTGAGTTTGGTGTGTACCGACCCCGGCTCCGACAAATACACAGACTATCGCTCGGACTTTGAGCTTTGGGCCTGTGAAAGCGGACATTTTCTGTACCTGGCAGTCTCCGAAGCCAGCAGCTGGTTCTCCGACCCGGACCTGCGCAAGGCCCTGACCTACACTGTGGACCGGGACAAGCTGGTGCAGACCTATTACCGGGGCTTCGGCATTGCCGCCACACTGCCCGCGCTCCCTACCTCCCCCTATTACAGTCAGAAGCTTGCCGAAAAGTACGGCTACGATCCCCAGGTCATGTCCAAGGCTTTGGAAGGCTTTACCCACCCGGAATATCCCATGGTCTTTTTGGTAAACAGTGACGACAGCCTCCGCACCCGGATGGCCCGCTCCATTGCCGAGACCCTGGAGAGCTACGGCATCGCCGTGACCATGAAAGAATTGTCCGGAGAAGCCTACCGCTCTGCCCTGCGGGAACGGAATTACGATCTGTACCTGGGCGAGACCAAGCTGTCTGCCAATATGGATCTTTCCGCCTTCTTCCATACCACCGGTGCCCTGAGCTACGGCGGCGTGGACGATACCGCCACCTATTCCCTGTGCCTGCAGGCTTTGGAAAACCACGGTAACTATTATACCCTCCATCAGACCGTTATGGAGGACGGTATGCTGGTTCCCCTGCTTTCCTACACCTATGCTGTCTATGCCACCCGTGGCACCCTGTTGGAGCTGACCCCCGCCCGGGACAATATTTTCTACTATTCCCTGGGCAAAACCATGGAAGGGGCCTTCATTCGCAACTGAAACCTTCACCGTAGGGGACGGCCTGCCGTCCCCTACGGTGAAAATGCAAAATGCAAAGTGCAAAGTGAAAAATTGACAATTGACAATGGACAATTGTCAATTATGTACGCAACCAGGCTGTCATTCCGAGCGAGTGAAACGAGTCGAGGAATCTGCGCATTTCGTTTGCTGCGAAAGGCCCTCATTCGTAACTCGCAATGGATATGTGCCCTGCGGTGGGGTCATGACTCCGCCCTACGAAAGGGATTTCTACCCTATGGCAATATCTTATATCTTCAATATCTCCAATATCTCATTATCCCAATATCTCATTATCCCAATATCTCATTATCCCAATATCCCAATATCTCATTATCCCAATATCTCAAAAAAGCGGCTGCCGAAGCAGCCGCTTTTTTTATGTAGGAATTACACCATTGCGCAGGTGATGATGGCCATCTTGTAGACCTCGTCGGCATTGCAGCCACGGGACAGGTCGTTGATGGGAGCCGCCAGGCCCTGCAGGATGGGGCCATAGGCCTCGAAACCGCCCAGACGCTGAGCGATCTTGTAGCCAATGTTACCGGCCTCGATGGTGGGGAAGATAAAGGTGTTGGCATAGCCTGCCACGGGAGAGCCGGGGAACTTCAGCTGACCGACCTCGGGAGCCACGGCAGCGTCAAACTGCATCTCGCCGTCGATCATCAGATCGGGAGCCATCTGCTTGGCAACCACGGTGGCATCGTGGCTGAGCTTAACAGTGCCGCCCTTGCCGGAGCCGTTGGTGGAGAAGCTCAGCATAGCAACCTTGGGGTCAATGCCGAAAACCTTGGCAGTGTTGGCAGTCTCGATAGCAACCTCAGCCAGCTTCTGAGCGGCGGTAAGTACCACATTGCCTTCCTTATCCACGGTGTCCTCGTAGCTCAGGTTGATGGCGCAGTCGCCCATAGCCAGCTTCTCCTCGCCGCGAACCATGATGAAGCAGGAAGAAACCAGGTGTGCGCTCTTCTTGGTCTTGACCAGCTGCAGAGCGGGACGGACCGTATCAGCGGTGGAGTAGGTAGCACCGCCCAGCAGAGCATCCGCATAGCCCATCTTCACCAGCATAGTGCCGAAGTAGTTGCCCTTGGACAGAGCCGCCTTGCACTCCTCGGGGCTCATCTTGCCCTTACGGAGCTCCACCATCTTAGCAACCATCTCGTCCATACCGGCATAAGTCAGGGGATCCAGGATCTCAACGCCCTCGATGTTGAAGCCGCCCTTGGCAGCGTTGGCCTTGACCTCGTCCACATTGCCCACCAGGATGGGGGTCAGGAAGCCGCCCTCAACCAGACGGGCA
>SVLB01000026.1 GCA_015068135.1 Oscillospiraceae bacterium
CGGTCATACCGACCATGGGGTTGTTACCTGCGCCCAGGAAGCCCATCATCTCAACATGAAAGCCGCCTTCGGCGTCTTTCTGCCTACGGCTGGGCGGGACGAACCATGTCTTTTCTTAAAATAGAACTCATGTCGTTCAGAAATATTTGACATGGTTATTATATAGCTTATGTTGGAGTATGTCAAGGCGTTTCTTATCATCTTTAATCAAGCCTGAACAACAGACAACAAACCATCACAAGGTATCAACTTTTGGTAACTTTGGCCGCCCGTTTGCAAAAATGGGCGGTATTTTTACAACATTTTTGCAATTTGCAATTCTTTGAGCCGCCGGCAATTTTAATAGCTCAAAGTGGATATTAAAACAATCTGAAATTTATTTCAAAGAAAATAGCAAAGGCACAATAACACGCCCAAGCTAATTTTCGTTATGGTATAATAAGGGCGTAAACAAGAGGTGAACACAAAACCTCAAAACAAAAAATAAGGGTTGCGACCTATCCGCAAGGCCATTGAGCCAGAAAGGTATTACCATGAAGAAGCAGATTGTTTTTATTTCCAAGGACGAGGCAAGAGTTACTAAGGCTTTTAAGAAGCAGGCTTGCATTTTCGGCACTGACGAGTTCAAGCTGTGGAGAGAGTACAAGCAGGAATTTCCGAATGCCGTGATGGTTGTTAAGTCCATCAGCAAGAATCCTAACAAGAAAACCAACCGGAACAAGAAGTATGATAACATGGTCGAGTTTATCAGAACCTTGCCCAATAGTGAGAAGCTGATGGAGCAATTCGAGGTTATCAAGCATCGTTCCAAGATTCAGAATCATCCTTACGGCTATGTACTGGATTGGTTTGAGGCCCATGTTGAGCCTCTTGGAAATTTTGAAACCTTTATCGTAGACAAGGCTGCCAAGGCGGAGGCCGATACCTCCGCCGCAGCGTAACCACCCGCCACCAAAAGAAAGGAGAATTGATTTATGAAAACCGTTCGTACTGATGATGTTAAGGGCTACAAGATTGACTTTGCCACCAATACGCTGACCATCAATTTCAAGTTTAACAAGGCTTTGAGCGACTTTGGCTCGCCTGAGTATAACCGCTACCATGCCATTATGACAGACTTTCCTAACCTGACGGTAGTTGTCAAGGCAGGCCGGGAAATTACCACTACCCGCCCCACAAAGCGGCTGACCTATTCCAACATGGAGACCTATATGAGCTGCTTTGAAAATGCAGACGCTCTTTTGGATAGATTCACCATCGTACAAAAGCGTTCCAAGGTTTTGGCAAGTCCCTATAAGTATGTGCGGGATTGGTTTCAGGCACAATTCCCGGACTATAAGGAATCCGCCACTTTCGAGGAAATTAAGCCCGCTGTTCCGTTAGCTCCCATCCCTGACGCTGCCTTGTACAACAGCAAGGACAAAGCAGCTCAGGCAGCATAGGAGGCTGTGTCATGGCCGGAAACATTATCTTTTACCGGGAGTGGCTTCCCTTGGGTAAAAGGGATTTTCGTATACTGACAATGCTTGCAGATACGGGAATCTTCCAAGGAAATCTAACGGCATTATGTGGTTATCTATCACTTAGGCCGGGACAGAAAAAAACAAACGCTGCACTCCGGGAGTCCATCGAGTTCTTAACTGCCAATGGGTATATCACAAGTACGCTGACCGGGCGCAGATACAGATTGGAGATTGTTCCAAAAGAGCAGCCAATTAAAGTTGCACGCCGGTGGTTTAACGATGTTATGCAAGCAGACAGCTATTCGGAAACCGTTTCATGGGAAATGGTTGTCAAAACATTAGTTTGGATAAGCGGCAATTCATTAGGCAACTTAGTTGTTAATGATATGATTGCGGCAGAGCTTAATACATCGGTTGATACCCTTGGCGCAGCAAAAAATGTATTGTTCAACGATTTTCATTCTATTATCCGAGAAATAGAAAAGATAACGCTGCCGAATGGCGAAAAGAGAAATCGTGGTCAGCGGCTTGCGGTCTATGCAGATTGGTCAGGCGAATAAAAACTATTACTTTCTCCCGAATATAGTATTTACTTATTATACTGGGGAGAAAGTAATAGTTTTTTCTTGGGTAAAATGAGTTAATCTACCTTGCCCAAAATCCAAGTATATATGAAAGAGGGGGGGCTGGCACGTGTTTGCTCGTGAAAGCCGCCACGGCGGCCTTCCCTCCCAAAGCAAGTGCCAGGCGAACGCCCGCTTCGCGACCGTTCGCACCAATAGCAAAAGGAGAGAAAGAATATGACAAATGCAGATGTAATGCGATATATGATACATCACCAATAGCAGATTAGAAAAGGAATTGCCAACCCGTCAGACGAAACACGGGCAATATGGAGGGTCGAGGATGCCAAGCAGCAATTCCTACTCAAATACTACGAACAAGAGGAAGCCGCCGCAAGAGCCAAGGCAGAGGCGGCAGCCGAGGAAGATTATAATTTCACCATTACAAGCGAGGTGAAATTAAAATGACCGAGCAAGAGCGCAAGAAGAAAAAGAAGAAGCAGCAATCTATTGTTTAGGCAGAGCTCAACCGGATTGTAGAAAAGAGCTTAAAGGCAGCCATAGACAAGGCTATGGACGATATTTTCAAGGATTGGAAATAAACAAGAGCGGCAGCCCGCTCCGGTGCGATTTAACCCCAACAAAGGGAAAGGCCGGAACGGGCTGCCGCTATTTTTCGTTATTGTCCGTCTGACGGTGTGTTTTTCTTCTGGACGATGACGGCCATAAAAACCGTCAGGGGAAACAAAAATCCCGTTTGGAAAGGGAATTGCCCACCCCGTTTGACAAAAACGGAAACTAAAACGGAGCTTCCCGAAACCCACCCCCGGAGGGGTAGTGTCCACAAAAGGGTGGCCGCAATTACCTGAACAAAAACCGGGCGTTTTGACCGCTTTTTATGGCCTATTGGAGCTATCCCGGATTGTTCACGGAAACAGATGTTTTACTGAACGCCCTCCCGCACATACTCCATCAGGTCTGCGGGCTGACAATCCAACACATCACAAATCTTTTCCAACGCATCCACGGGCAAGTGCTTCACAGAACCCACACAGATGGCAGACACCGTAGGCGGACGGATACCCGTCTTTTCTGCCAGTTCCTTTTGGGTCATACCCCGCAGGGCAAGCATCACTTTGACTTTGAATTTTATCACAGGCTTTCACCCCTTTCCTTTTGGCTATTGTATCACGCTTTTCGTAGTAAAGCAATACGAAAAACGAAAAAATATTTCGATTTTCGTAAAAGAAATTACGAATTGCGTATTGACAAACTACGAATTTCGTAGTATAATAAAGGAGCAATGAGGGGCAGCCAATTTCAACACCGCCTGTTGTAAGCCCTAGAACAAACACAAAGGAGCGGTGGCAGCACGGAAAGACGGCACAACAAAACTAACTATCCAAAAGGAGAAACTACTATGTCTGCGAATGAAATGACCACCAAAATCGAAGCCCTGCGGGAACTGGAAGAACTGATCGAAGAAGCAAAGGCGGAAGCCGAAACCCTGCGGGATGAAATCAAAGCCGAAATGATGGCAAGGGACATTGAGGAATTGAGCGTTGGTCAGTTCATCGTCCGCTTCACTTCCATCCTTTCCAACCGCTTCGACACCACCGGCTTCAAGCGTGCCTACGCTGACCTCTACAAGCAATATACGAAGCAGACCGCAAGCCGCCGCTTCACCATCAGCGTATAAACCAAAGGCGGGGCATCAGCCCCGCCATCCAAAAGGAGAGAATGTTATGACATACGGATACGCCCGCTGCTCCACTAACGAGAGCAAGCAAGACATCAACCGCCAAGTGCGGGAACTGAAAGCCGCAGGAGCGGAAGAAATCTTCATCGAATACGAACACGGCGACAGCAAGATCAAGAGCCAGCAAGCGGCTATGTTCGATCAGGCAGCCGCCGGCGATACGGTGATTGTGTTAGAGGTCTCCCGTTTGGCACGAAGCACACAACAGCTTTGTGAAATCATTGAGCGTGTGCGGGAGAAGCGTTTGCGGCTCGTGATCATCGGCAGCATCACCCTTGATTGCCGCAGCGGTCAGGCTGACCCTATGAGCGAAGCGTTCTTGCAGATGGCGGGCGTGTTCAGCCAGTTAGAGTTGGCTATGATCCGCTCCCGTGTCCGGTCAGGGATGGAAAATGCGAGAGCAAAGGGACGGCAGATCGGGCGTCCGCAAGTGAGTAAAGAGGACATCCCCGCCGTGTTCCTTCGCCACTATCCCGCCCACAAAAACGGGCAGCTAAACATCAGCGAATTGGCGAGAGTGTGCGACATCAGCCGCACCACCGCTTACAAATACAAGAGCCTTTTGGAAGCGTAAAAATGGGAAGCCGTGATTGGCTTCCCATTTCACTATTTTACAGACCAAGCAGCTGCTTTTTCTTTGCATCGAATTCCCCTTGGGAGATGATGCCACCATCCAACAGTTCTTTGTATTTTTTGAGTTCGTCTGCGGCAGATGCAGTTGCCGCAGGTTGATTTGCTGTTTGCTGTCCCCATTCTTCATCGGTAAGTTGTGTCAAATCGGTAGAATGGCATTCAGGGCATTTGCTGTAATCCACTATCTTATCAATATAACGGTCGGCTTCGTTGAACTCGGCATACATACCTAATTGTGTGCCGCCGATAGCGTTTAACATAGCCATATTTGCGGAACTTTTTGCACGCTTTGAGTATTCAAGATTGCGTCGCAGATCAGCAAGTTTATAACAGAACACCTTACCGCAAACATTACACCGCATACGGTATTCCTTTTTCTCCAACTCCAAGTTGTCAGCAACTCTCTTTTCGATATATGCGGCAACTCTTGCACCATCGGCACTTCGTTTGTGAGGATATACCAATCCCTGAAATTTGCCGTCGTGCATATGCAGAAGAATTGTTCCATCACCCATTTTGCTTTTGGGCGTGCCGTGTTCCACTTTGTTTACGGCAGCAAGTGGGATAATTCTTTTTCCAACAAGGATGTTATCTTCTTCCAAAACCCATTTTGTTGCCATCATTTTAGAGTTGGATACCAAGGTCGTTATTAGCCACGCAATTAGTGAAGCGGGAATGATTGAAAAGATAATCAAGACAGGCGGGCCAATGAACCACGAATTTCCAGATATGTATTCTTCCTTGCTTTCGTAGTGTTCGTGCATCCAACATTTGCTCCATGTTTCACCGCCAAAAGACCAATGATAAACAGAACAATTCTCACAATCTTCAATTTCAATATACTCATTTGCTACTGTTGAATACATCATAACGCCAACGACAAGACCCAAAACAATGGCAATTATTGAATATATTGTGATAAAGTTCCGCAAACCCTTCTTCGTTCCGCCAAACTTTATAGACATCTTTTCTTCCATAGTCATCCTTCTTTCTGTAAAATAAAAAAGTGCGCAGCCGAAGCTGCGCACCGAAAAACACAGCCCCAATTGCTGCGACACAACTTTTCTACACCCAAAATGGCATGCGAAAAACGGGCATGTGCTTTTACCAAAAGGTAAAAAGGACACGCCATTCCGGGTATAAGTATAAAGTTGTGTCGCAAGTGTATGATACCATACCCGTCCCGAAAATTCAATAGAATTTAGGAAACTACACTTTTTTCTTTCCTTTTGGTATGCTATACTAACAGAAAACCGCAAAGGATGGGGACGGTATGGCAGACCAAGAGAAATGGGATTTAAGCCGGGAAGAGATTGAGCGGCGGCTACTCCAACTGAAACAAGAAAAGCAAGAACCTACACGGGGCGGGCGTTCGTCCGGTCAGGGCGTGAAGCTACTCTACATTAGGGACTACCTATACCACCACGCCACAAGAGAGCATCCCCAAAACGCAAACCGCATCCAAGAGTTCCTTGCAAACCACGGCATTGAAGCATCCGTCAAAACCATTTATAACGATATTGTGCGGCTGCGGGATGACTTTGCCGTTCCTGTGGAGTATAACGCAAGCAAATGGGGCTACTACATCACGAAACCCGAATTTGAACCCCACGAACTGCGGCTGATGGTTGATAGTATCCAAGCATCCAAGTTTATCACCCAAAAGGAAGCTGCTACCATCAGCCAAAAAATTGTGCGGTTGGCTGATGTCTACACTAAGCCCAGTTTGACCGACCGCCACGCTTGGGTTTCAGATCGTGTGCGGAGCAAGAATGAAGATGTGGTGCGGGAAGCAGGTCGCATCCATCAAGCAATCGCAGAGAACCGAAAGATCGGCTTCCGCTACTTCCACTACACCCCCGACCGCACAAAGCCCAAGCAGTATTCCAAGAGCGGCGATTTGTATATTGTCAGCCCCTACGCCCTGCTGTGGGACGGCGGCAACTACTACCTATACGCATACATCACCGAGAAAGACGAGTTCCGCACATTCCGGGTTGACCGTATGGAAGCCATTACAAGACCCCTTGCGGACAAGCGGGACGGCGCAGATGCGTTCAAGGCCGAAGCCCTGACGAGCCAAGAGTATAAGGTATTTCAGCAATACCACGGCGAAAAGGCAAAGGTGAAAATCCGTTTTATCAATCGTTTGGCGGATGCGGTTATAGATCAATTCGGCAAGGATACGGTTTTAGTTCCCGTGGATAACGACCATTTCTGTGCCATTCTTCCCGTGGAACTGTCCCCGCCTTTCTGTGCGTGGGTGGCAACCTTTGGACGGGCTGCGAAGATCCTTTCACCGGACACCGCAATCACAGAGATGCGGAAGTTCATAGAAAAAGTTAGTGATATGTATAAAGACGAGGGATGATGCTGCGGCATCATCCCTCTTTGTTTGTAGATGTTGGTGAGATGTTCAAAGATGTAGGTGAGATGTTCATAGATGTTCAAGCCCGCCGTATTTTCTCTTTCTTTTGGCTCATTTTCGCAAGGGGCGAATAGGTATCGTAGTCCCGTGCTATGTCCGTATCGTAGATATTACAATACCGCTTTGACATCGTGAGCGTGGAATGCCCCAAGAGCCGTTGAAGTGTGAAAGCGTTGCCGCCGCAATCAATGAGATACTTCTTTGCGAATGTATGGCGGAACAGATGCAGACTTGTCTTTTGGACACCTCTTGACTTGTTGTAGTGTGCCACGGCAAGCCGCAGGGCGTTCTCTGTCAGCATTTCTCCGTATTGATTGCAGAATAAGTAGTCGTCAGGTTTGCCCCTGCGGACAGCCATATAATCGGTGAGAATAGCCGCCATCTGCGAACACAAGGGGCTGACCTGTATTTTCCCGTTTTTGTTATGACGGAACACCACCTGATGATTTTCTAAATCCACATCCCTGTTTTGGATATTGCGGACGGTAGCCGCACGGCAGCCAGCGTTGAGCAGATAGTTGATAATCACCCAGTTTCGGTATTCGGTGAAGTCGCACTTCTTTTCAGGCTTTTTTAGCAGAATGAGCAGTTCATCATCGGTGTATGTTTCCTTTACTGTGTCTTTCTCTTTGATGTTGGGGATGCTGACAGATGTTAGCCCCTCACGGTTCGCCCAGTTCAAGAATGTGTTGATAACCCGCAGATAGGTGGCGACGGTGTTGTGAGCCAAGCCCGCCTCCCGCATTGACACCACCATACTTTCCAAGTGCCTTTTGGTGAGGGAGCAGAACGGCATCCCAATGTCAAGATGTTTGGAAACGCTTCTCAGGTGTAGGTGGTAGTTGCGGATTGTTGTAGCCGACACACCCTTTGATGTTTGCGAAATGATGAAAGAAGAAAAGACTTCTTCAAAGGTTTCGCTTCCCTGTTCAGGAAAGTAGATTTTTGAACGCATAATCAGACCGCATCCTTTCACGAAAAATAGTGAAAAAGGATGCGGTCTGACTTCGTGTGTAAAAACGAGAAAAACCCCCAATTCTCCAGGAGAATCAGGGATTTGGAGCTGCTAGCCAGATTTGAACTGGCGACCTCATCCTTACCAAGGATGCGCTCTACCGGCTGAGCTATAGCAGCATTTTGCTGACAGCTTCGCTATTGTATCGCAAATGAATGCAAAAGTCAACCCTTTTTTTACTTTTTTTCAAAAAATTTTTCCGGGTAGGAAAGTGTGGGAATCCGTGGGGATTTGGCACTTGAAAAGCGAATAAAATTGGTATAATATAATGTATATCTTTATGCTTACGGAAAGGCGGTGGCTTTTTGGCGAAGAAGAAACGGCTTTTTCGCTTCTTTGCGAAAAAACATAAGGCCAGGATCAGCCCGACCAAGCTGATCGCGATAGCCTTCGCTGTGATCATTGCCCTGGGTACCGGGCTGTTAATGCTGCCCGTCAGCTCTGCCGGGGAGCCGGCTGGGTTTACGGATGCGCTATTTACGGCGACTTCCGCTACCTGTGTTACCGGCCTGGTGGTAGGCGATACGGGAACCATTTGGTCCGGCTTCGGTCAAGCGGTGATCATTTGCCTCATCGAGATCGGCGGCCTGGGCTTTATGTCCGCGGCGGCTATGGTGATCTTTTTGTTCCGCAAAAAAGTGGGTCTGCGCCAGCGGATGCTCATTGCCCAGGCACTGAGCCTGGAGGACATGGCAAGCGTAGTGCGGATCCAAAAATGGGTGATCTTCGGAAGCTTGACCGTACAGGCCTTGGGTGCGGTGGTGCTGACGTTGCGGTTTTTGCCCTATGGCTTGGGCAATGCCGCCAAATGGGGACTGTTCCACTCCATTTCGGCCTTTTGCAATGCGGGCTTTGATATTTTCGGTCACAATAACTCTGTGATGGACTTTTCCTCCGACCCGGTGGTGCTGATCACCCTGATGGTGCTCATTACCGTGGGCGGACTGGGCTTCTTCGTATGGGAGGAGCTGGCAAGAGTCCGTCGGTTCAAGCATTTTTCCGTCTATACCAAGCTGGTGCTCATTGCCACTGGGGTGTTCATTGTGGGCGGTGCCGGCGTGATCCTCCTTTTGGAATGGAATCAGCCGGGGACCTTGGGCGGAATGTCCACGGGGGATAAGATCCTCAACGGCTTCTTCCAGTCGGTGACCTTACGCACTGCCGGCTTTGCCAGTTTTGATCAGGCGGCTTTGACCGATGCGGGAAAGGCTGTGAGTATTCTTTTGATGCTGGTGGGCGGCTCCTCCGGTTCTACCGCCGGTGGCCTTAAGACCGTAACGGTGCTGGTGCTGGGCATGTATGTATGGGCAAGGGTCCGGGGCAGGGACACGGTCAATGTGTTCCGCAGAAGCGTTCCGGGCAATAAGGTCCAGGACGCTATGACCCTTGTGACCTTGGTAGTGGGGCTTGCGGTATTCGGCGCGATCTTTGTTTGTGCCACTTCTCCGGTAAGCTTTTTGGACAGCTTTTTCGAAACGGCTTCCGCTTTGGCCACTGTAGGACTGACTGCCGGGGCGACATCCAGCCTGAGTACGGCAGCCATGTATCTGATCATTTTATTTATGTATTTCGGACGCGTGGGTATTCTGACCATCAGCCTGGGCTTTTTGATGGGCGACAAGGCAGAGAGTCGGTTCCGTTATGCGCAGACGAATCTGTTGATTGGTTAGGAGAATGATATGAAATCTTATGTAGTAGTCGGATTGGGACGCTTCGGCACAGAGGTGGCCCGCAGATTGTGTGAGCTGGGCTGTGAGGTGCTGGCGATCGATACGTCTTCCAGCCTGATCCAGCAGGTGAGCAATGATGTGACCCAGGCGGTGGTGGCCGATGCCAGGGACAAGGAGGTCCTTCGGGCGCTGGGCGTGAAGGATTTTGACTGCGCGGTGGTTGCCATCGGCGGAAGCCTTGCCGATTCCATTCTCGCCACTATGAACCTGAAGGAATTGGGTGTGGGGCATATTGTCTGCAAGGCCCATGACGAGACCCACCGGCAGGTCCTTATGAAGCTGGGAGCTGACCGGGTAGTGATCCCGGAGCAGGAGAATGCCGCCCGGCTGGCAAGAAGCCTCAGCAGTTTCAATGTTTTGGATTATATTGAGCTTTCCGAGGACTATGGCATCATCGACGTGCCTCTGCCCAAGTGCTGGGAGGGCAAGACCCTGAAGGAGCTGAACGTTCGGGCAAAGCTGGGTGTGAACATTCTTGCGGTGAAGCAGGGCGGACAGATCAATGTGTCCCCCGGTGCGGATGATCGTCTGGAAGCCGGGAGCGTCCTGGTAGTTTTGGGAGATACGGCGGCACTCAAGGCCGTACAAAAGCAATGACCGAGCGGATCACAGCCCGGAAAAACCCCCTGCTCCAACAGGTAAAACGTCTGCTGTCCTCCCATAAGGAGCGGCAGGAGACAGGCCTGTTTGTGGCAGATGGCACCAAGCTGCTGGCCGAGGCGGTTCGCTGGTGGCCGGGTCTGGAAACGGTGATCCTATCCGACGGAGTAGAAGCCCAGGTGCCCCAGGGGGTACGGGTGGTGTATGTGCCGGAGGATGTGATGGAATCCATATCTCCCATGAGAACACCGCAGGGAGCCTTGTTCCTTTGCAGACTGCCGGAAGTTGCTCCACTTGCCCCTTGTCCCGGAATGCTGCTGCTCGATGGGATCCAGGACCCCGGAAATTTGGGAACGATCCTGCGCACTGCCGATGCTTTGCAGGTTCCCGTTGCCCTTTTGGAGGGCTGTGCGGATCCTTACAGCCATAAAGTTGTCAGATCCAGCATGGGTGCGGTATTCCGTACACCCGTGGTGCAGACCACCTGGGCGCAGGCACAGGCGGCATTAAAGACTGCGGGGATCCCGGTGGCGGTCACCGCTTTGTCCCAAAGAGCCCGGGATATCCGTCAGGCTCCCGTAGGGACTATGGCTGTCGTGATCGGCAGTGAGGGCCAGGGGGTCCGAAAAGAGATCATAGACAGCGCTGACGAGGAATTGATCATTCCCATGGACAGTCGGTGTGAATCGCTCAATGCTGCTATTGCGGCAGCGATCGTTATGTGGCAAATGAAAGGATGAGCCTATGCAGCTGCACTGGATATGGTATGCGATGCTGAAGGGGATCTCCTGCCAGCGAAAACGTCAGCTTTTGGAGATATTCCGTTCTCCCGATGCGTTGTTTCTTGCCCAAAAGAAGGATTTGGAACAGGTGCAGGGGATCAAACGCGAGGAGATTCCGGTGCTTATGAATAAGGATCTTACTGAGGCATCGCAGATCCGGATCCGCTGTAAAGAGCGGGGGATCGGGATCCTGGCTCTCGCGGACAGCGGTTATCCGGATACGCTTCGTATGCTGGAAGATGCGCCTATGGTGCTGTATTACATGGGACAACTGCCGGATTGGGAGGGAATGCCTGCCATTGCAATGGTAGGGACCCGGAATGCCACAGCTCACGGCTTGCGCATAGCCCATCTTTTCGGCGCACAGGCCGCCGCATGCGGAGGCATTGTAGTCTCCGGCGGTGCCAAAGGAATTGACGGAGAGGCTTTGGAGGGCGCTTGCAGGCAAGGCGGTACCTGCATTGCCGTAATGGCGGGCGGACTGGATCGGTGGTACCCCAAGGAGAATACGCCGCTGTTTACGGAAATCCTGCAGCGAGGCTGTCTGATCAGCGAGTATCCACCGGGAATTGGCAATGCCAAATGGAATTTTCTTCAGCGCAATCGGCTGATCAGCGGCATTTCTCAGGCGGTTTTGGTGGTGGAAGCCCCAGCGAAAAGTGGGGCTATGAATACCGCCCAGTGGGCTGCCGATCAGGGAAAAGAGCTGTATGCAGTGCCGGGAAATGTGGATGGTACCCATTGCCAGGGAAGCAATCAATTGCTGAAGGAAGGATGCAAGCTGGCCTTTTCTGCCTGGGATATTCTGGAAGAGTTTGTGCCTCGCTACTCCGGAAGCGTGCAGGATAACCGGGAGAAAGTGAACCGGCCTCCCTTCGCGCCGGAACCGGTACAGCCGGAAAAGAAAAGGGAGAATCCCGCCCAAAAAGACAAAAAACCCATTGACAATGAAGGAAAATCCACTTATAGTGTGTTAAATAATGACCTGCCCGACTTGACCCCGGAGGAAAAGGATCTGGTTTTACTTCTGACGAAGGAGCCGGTTTCCGTGGATTCTATTGTGGAACGGGCGCAGATCCCTACGGCAAAGGCCATGACGATCCTTACCATGCTGACCATGAAAGGAATCGCCAAGAATCATCCCGGCCGCAGGATCTCATTAAAATAAGACTGATGCATTGGAGGAAGCTATGGCATCCAAGCTTGTAATCGTGGAGTCGCCTTCCAAGGCGAAGACCATAGGAAAATATTTGGGACCGGACTATACCGTAAAGGCCAGTATGGGCCATTTGCGGGATCTGCCCAAAAGCACCATGGGTGTGGACATCGAGGGAAATTTTGAACCGGTATATGTCCCCCTGGAGGCAAAGTCCCAGCTCATTGACGAACTGCGTACTGCCGCCAAGAAGGCAGAGCGGGTCTATCTGGCAACGGACCCTGACCGGGAGGGCGAAGCTATCTCCTGGCACTTGAAAGAACTTTTGGAATTGCCCGAGGAGAAAACTGCCCGGGTCACCTTTAACGAAATTACCCAGCGGGTGGTGGCGGACGCCATTGCCAATCCCCGGGCTATTGATACCTGCTTGGTGGATGCCCAGCAGGCCCGGCGTGTGCTGGACCGAATCGTGGGCTATCAGCTTTCCCCCTTGCTTTGGAAGAAGGTCCGCAGAGGTTTGTCTGCCGGCAGAGTACAAAGTGTTGCCACCCGTCTGGTGGTGGACAGAGAAAACGAGATCCGCGCCTTTGTACCCAAGGAGTATTGGTCATTGGATGTGGATCTGCAGCTGATGGATAAGCCCGGCTCTTTCCGCACCCATTACTACGGCACCACCAAGAAGGTGGAGCTGACCTCCGAAGCCCAGGTGGATGGGGTGATCCGGGACATTACCGGGGAAGTATTTACGGTGTCCGGTGTGAAGCGGGCGGAAAAGAAGCGTCAGGCGGCGCCTCCCTTTACCACCTCTACCTTACAGCAGGAGGCCTCCCGAAAGCTGAATATGACCCCCAAGCGCACCATGGCTATCGCACAGCAGCTGTACGAAGGCGTGGATGTGGCAGGGGAGGGTACCCTGGGTCTGATCACCTATATGCGTACCGACTCTCTGCGCCTTAGCAATGAAGCCATGGATGCGGCGGCAAGCTTTATCCGCAGCCGTTACGGTGCCAATTATTATTATGGCAAGCACCATGTGTTCAAGACCAAGTCCGGAGCCCAGGATGCTCACGAAGCCATCCGTCCCACCCATGTGGAGTTGGACCCCGAGCGGATCCAAAAGAGCCTTACTCGGGAGCAGTATCGGCTGTATAAGCTGATTTGGAGCCGGTTTTTGGCATCTCAGATGGCAAATGCGGTGTATGATACCCTGACTGTGGATACCCTCTGTGCAGGACATACCTTCCGCAGTACCCATCAGAATATAAAGTTTTCCGGTTTCTTGGCGGTATATGAAGAAAGCCGGGATGAGGAAGAGGAGACTGTGGGCAGCCCCCTGCCGGAGCTTGCGGAAGGTGACCGCGCCACGGCGATGAATGTGGAAAAGGCCCAGCATTTTACCCAGCCTCCCGCCCGGTATACCGAGGCCTCTTTGGTGAAGGCCATGGAGGAAAAGGGCGTGGGCAGACCTTCTACCTATGCTTCTATCGTGTCCACCATCCAGGACCGGGAATATGTCAATAAAGTAGACAAGCGCCTTGCTCCCACGGCTTTGGGCGAGGTGGTCACGGGGCTGATGGTGGAGCGGTTCCAGGATATCATCGATGTGGAATTTACCGCCAACATGGAAAACCGTTTGGATGATGTGGAAGCCGGCAAGCAAAACTGGAAGGATCTTTTGGCTGACTTCTATCAGGATTTCCACAAGGCTATGACCGATGCCGAAGCCGCCCTGGAGGGCGTGCGGCTGAAGGTGCCCGACGAGGTGACCGAGGAGATCTGCGAGATCTGCGGCAAAAATATGGTGGTGAAGATCGGCCGGTTTGGAAAATTCCTGGCCTGCCCGGGCTTCCCGGAATGCACCAACACCAAGCCCATCGTGGAGAAGATGCCCGGTCGCTGTCCCAAATGCGGCAGCACCATCCTCAAGCGCAAATCCAAGCGCGGCTATGCCTATTACGCCTGCGAGCGCGGCGCCCAGTGCGGCTTTATGAGCTGGGATGTGCCTACAGCGGAGGACTGCCCCAAGTGCGGCTTTACCATGTTCAAAAAGTCCGGCAAGGGCCGCAATAAGCCCTTCTGCATTAATGAGACCTGCGAGAATTTCCTGCCGGAGGACAAGCGGGGCTACTATAAGAAGGCAGCCCCCAAGGACGGAGAGACCCCTGAGGAGAAGCCGGTCAAGAAGACAGCCTCCAAGAAAACCGCTGGCAAAAAGACCGCAGCGAAGAAAACTGCGGCGAAGAAGGAGAAGTGAGTATGGACTGTGTGAAAGTCGTGGGTGCGGGTCTTGCCGGCTGTGAAGCCGCATGGCAGTTGGCCCAGCGGGGCCTGCAGGTGACCCTTTATGAAATGAAGCCCCATAAAAAGTCCCCGGCTCACCATGTAGATACCTTTGCGGAGCTGGTTTGCTCCAACTCCCTGCGGGGAGATCGGCTGGAAAATGCGGTGGGACTTCTGAAGGAAGAGCTTCGCCGCATGGGAAGCCTGATCCTCTCCTGCGCTGAGGCCACCCGTGTGGAGGCCGGCGGCTGTCTGGCGGTGGACCGCCAGGGCTTTTCCGATCTGGTAACGGAGAAGATCCGTAACCACCCCAATATTACCGTGGTCTACGGGGAGGTGACCCAGGTCCCGGAGGGGCCGGTGATCATTGCCTCCGGTCCTTTGACCTCCGATGCCCTTTCTCAGGCCATTGGCGAATACTTCGGTCAGGACTATCTCCACTTCTTTGACGCGGCGGCGCCCTTGGTCAGCGCGGAATCTGTGGACATGACAAAAGCCTGGTGGCAGAGCCGGTACGACCGGGGGACTCCGGATTATGTAAACTGCGCCATGAACAAAGAGGAGTACGATGCCTTTTTGGAGGAGCTGATCCACGCCCAGGAGGCGGAGGTCCACGGCTTTGAAGACAAGAATGTTTTTGAAGGCTGTATGCCCGTGGAGGTCATGGCCCGCAGAGGCTATGACACCCTGCGGTTTGGTCCGCTGAAGCCTGTGGGCCTGGTGGATCCCAACACGGGAAAAGAACCCTATGCGGTGGTACAGCTTCGCCAGGACAATGCCGCCAAGAGCGTGTATAACCTGGTGGGCTTTCAGACCCATCTGAAATTCCCGGAGCAGAAGCGGGTATTTTCCATGATCCCGGCTCTGCGGAACGCGGAATTTGTCCGTTACGGTGTCATGCACCGCAATACCTTCCTGCAAAGCCCCAAACTGTTGGACCGGTACTATGCGGACCGTCGCAACCCTCTGGTTGCCTTTGCCGGACAGATGACCGGTGTGGAAGGGTATGTGGAAAGTGCCGCTTCCGGCTTCCTGGCGGCGGTTGCCATGGCGGCCAAGGTCCAGGGAAAGCCCATTCCGGAATTTCCCCAGGAGACTGCCATCGGCGCGTTGGGTCTGTACATCAGCGATGAAAGGATCGAGCATTTCCAGCCGATGAATGTGAATTTCAGCATTATCTCGCCCCTGCAGCAGCGGATCCGCAAGAAAGCGGAGAAGAACCTGGCTTTGGCCAACCGTTCCCTGGCGATCATCGACGGGATGCTGCAAGACGGTATTTAACATACAGAAAGAAGGTTTTACCGTGAGAATCATCATTGATGCCATGGGTGGTGACAATGCGCCCCTGGCTCCGGTCATGGGTGCCTTTGCCGCGGCAAAGGATTTTAACGTACCCATTACCCTGGTAGGCCGTGGAGAAAAGATATTGGAGGTCATGCGCTCCCAGGGGATCTCGGATCTTCCGGAGGGCGTGGAGATCGCCAATGCCGACGAAGTGGTGGATATGCATGACGACCCTGCCACCGCTGTGCGGAAAAAGAAGAATTCTTCCATGATGCTGGGCCTGAAGATGCTCTCTGAGGACCAGGCAGATGCCTTCATCTCCGCGGGCTCCACCGGTGCGCTGCTTTCCGGTGCCACCCTGATCGTCAAGCGGGTCAAGGGTATACGCCGTGCCGCTATGGGTCCTGCTATGCCCAATAAGAAGGGTGGCAAGACGGTATTTTTGGACTGCGGTGCCAACGCTGAGTGTACCCCGGAGTTTTTGCTCCAGTTTGGCCTGATCGGTTCTCTGTATGCCAAGAAGAACTTCGGCCTGGAAGATCCCAAAGTGGGCCTTCTGAATATCGGCACCGAGGACACCAAGGGCACGCCCCTGCAGAAGGAGGCTTATGCCCTCCTTACCGATGCCTGCGAGAAGGGCCTTCTGAACTTTGTGGGCAATGTGGAGGCAAGAGATGTGCCCCTGGGCGCGGTGGATGTGGTGGTTTGTGACGGCTTTTCCGGCAATGTGCTTCTCAAATCCATTGAAGGCACCGCCATGTTTATGGGCAGTATGCTCAAGCATAAGGTGTTCAAGGGCTTTTGGGCAAAGATCGGCTATCTGTTCTGCCATAAGGGCGTAAAAGAGATCAAAAAGATGCTGGATTACCGGGAGATCGGCGGCACCCAGTTTTTGGGTATTCGTAAGCCCGTGATCAAGGCCCACGGATCTTCCGATGCCCTGGCTTTCCGCAATGCGGTGAAGCAGGCTATGGATGCGGCAAAGAATGATTTTTCCGCGGAGCTGGAAGGGGACCTGAAGCGATTGACTGTGAAGGAGAATGAGGATGATCAGTGATCTGGAAGCCGCCATCGGCTATCGGTTTCGGAATATTACCCTCCTGCAAAATGCCCTGGCCCATTCCTCCTATGCCAACGAGCGTTGGCACGACAGCCTGAAGAGTAATGAACGGCTGGAGTTTTTGGGAGATTCCATTTTGGGCATGGTGGTTGCGGAGTTTCTGTACCGCAAATTCCCGGACCGCCCGGAAGGGGAGCTGACCCGGATGCGTGCGGACATGGTCTGCGAGACCAGCCTGGCCCGGGTGGCGGATCAGATCGGCTTGGGCGCCCATTTGCTCCTGGGACACGGTGAGGAGCAGGGCGGCGGCAGAGGCCGCGCCTCCATTTTGGCAGACGCGGTGGAATCCGTGATTGCCGCAAGCTTCTTAGACGGCGGCATGGAGGCAGCAAGGCAGTTTATCGACCGGTTCGTGCTGTGCTATGTGCCGGAAAAAAGACTGGTCAATGTGGACTATAAGACCGCTTTGCAGGAGCTTGTCCAGCAAAAGAAGGATCAGACTCTGCTCTACCAGCTGGTGGCAGAGGAAGGTCCCGACCATGATAAGCATTTTACTGTGGAGGTTCGCCTGAACGACCGCGTGGTGGGATGCGGCACGGGCACCAGCAAAAAACGTGCCGAACAGGACGCCGCCCGGGCCGCCATGGAATCCCTATTCCCCGGGAAATAAACAAAAGCCTTCCCCAGGGGAAAGGTGTCAAAAAGCCAGCCTGTTAAAAGGCTGGCTTTTTGACGGATGAGGGGGGGCAATGGAATGCAAAATGCAAAGTGCAAAACGCAAAATGTTGATCGTAGGGGACGTGGGATGAATGAATAATGAAAGATGAATGATGAATAGTGAATAATTATGGTGTCGCTTATGCGACGGATTTCCAATCCATCCCTGCAGGGGATACCTTTACTTTCTGCGCAGGAGAAAACTTCACTGCGAAGCAACTTCACCCACAAATTTACCGGGCACGAATTTGTGGCGGAGTCTGGACTGCACCCTACGCACCGAAGAGGGAAAGTCAACGGGGCTGTTGCCAAAGCAACAGCCCCGGGGGATCAGTTTTCAGTTTCTTCGGTGTTCTTGGGAGTAACAAAGGCCATGAGCTCTTCGCCGGTGATGGTTTCCTTTACCAGCAGGTATTCAGAGATCTCGTCCAGAAGGGCTCTGTTGTCAGCAAGGGTCTTGCGGGCCTTCTCGTAGCTGTCTGCCAGGATCCGCTGGATCTCCTGGTCCACCAGGGCGGAGGTCTCCTGGGAGCAATCCAGATAGGCGTTACCCTCCAAATACTGGTGCTGGACGGAAGCCGGGGCCATCATGCCCAGCTTTTCACTCATGCCGTAGATGGTGACCATCTTTTTGGCAAGATCCGTTGCCCGCTGCAGGTCGTTGGCGGCACCGGTGGTCTGTACGCCGAACACCACCTGCTCTGCGGCACGTCCGCCCAGCATGGTGCGAAGCTCCACCAACAGCTCATCTTTGGTAGAGAGGAACTTCTCCTCCTCGGGGGTGTACATGGTGTAGCCCAAAGCACCGGAGGTGTGGGGAACGATGGTGATCTTGGTGACGGGATCTTTGCGCTTTTCCAGTGCGGCGACCAGGGCGTGACCTACTTCGTGATAGGCTACCAGCCGCTTTTCTGTCTCGCTGAGGACGGTATGCTTTTTCTCGGTACCGGCAATGACGGTTTCAAAGGAGACCAAAAGGTCTTCCTGGATCACAGCCTTACGGCCCTGGCGGACAGCCCGAAGGGCAGCTTCGTTAACAAGGTTTGCCAGGTCTGCACCTACAGCACCGGCAGTGGCCTGTGCCAGCTTCTTCAGATCCACATCCTGGGCCAGCTTGATCTTACGGGTATGGACCTTCAGGGTGTCCAGTCGGCCCTGGAGATTGGGACGGTCCACAATGATCCGCCGGTCAAAGCGGCCGGGACGCAGGAGCGCTTTATCCAGGATCTCCGGGCGGTTGGTGGCGGCAAGGCACACGATACCCTTGGAGGAATCAAAGCCGTCGATCTCACCCAACAGCTGATTGAGGGTCTGTTCCTGCTCGGAATGGGAGCCGTATCGGCTATCACGGGAACGGCCTACGGCATCAATTTCGTCAATAAATACGATACAAGGGGCTACCTTGGCTGCCTGCTGGAAAAGGCTTCGCACACGGCTGGCACCCACGCCCACAAACATCTCTACAAAATCTGAACCGGAAATGGAGAAGAAGGGGACATTGGCCTCACCGGCTACCGCCTTGGCAAGCAGGGTCTTGCCGGTACCGGGAGCACCGACCAAAAGGGCGCCCTTGGGAAGCTTGGCACCGATATCCGTATACCGCTGGGGATTGTGTAGAAAATCGATGATCTCCTGCAGGCTTTCCTTGGCCTCGTCCTGACCGGCAACGTCCTTGAAGGTGACACCGGTCTTCTTTTCCATATAGACCTTGGCCTTGTTGCCGCCGACGCTGCCCATCATGCCGTCACCGCTCATGCGCTTGGAAATACTGCGCATAAGCAGGAAGATCAGACCGAACATACCAGCGTAATACAGGAGCATGATAATACCGGAATTGTCTTCTTCGATAAGCTGTGTCACTTTGACACCCGCATCCTGCAGCTGGGCGGCCATGTCCATCACATCTCCCCGGGGCAAACCGGTAAAGCAGGCCTTCCGGTGGGAGGCAGGGAGCTGTGCCTGATCCCGGGTCAGATAAATGATCCGGTCACTCTGAAACTCCACTTCAGCAAGATTTCCGGATTCCTTCTGAGACAGAAAATCCGAATAGGTGGTTTCCGTATAACGGCTGTTGGATATGAAATTATAAAGGGTGGTGATCAACAAGAGGATCCCCACGGTGATCAGCACAGTAGTCCAAATGCTTTTGGGCTTCTTCTGATCGGGAGGCCCTTTCGGGGGCGTAGGATTGTTTTGGTCCATGGTGTTGCCTCCTTGGCACGATTTTTGAACATCATATCACATTTTTTGGCTTGTGGCAATGAATGATACACGGATTCCGTGTAAATTTTCTGTAAAATACTGTTTTTTTCATTACTTTCAAAATTGTTGTTGTGTTAAGGGGAAAGATTTGTTATAATGGGGATGTTATAATAGAATTGCCGAAATGGAGTTTTGACCATGAAAGAGAATGATCGCCGCCGTATGCGCAGACCGGAAGCACCTGCCGAGGAGATCGAAGGGCAGCTGGAGGGCAGAAATGCTCTGACAGAAGCTTTGCGCAGTGGCCGCACCATTGATAAAGTATTTATCGCCGCCGGTGAAACGGACAGAGCTTTGCAGCATCTGGCGGCCCAGGCCAAGGAGGCCGGTGCCGTGGTGGTGAGCGTGGACAGAAGAAAGCTGGATCAGATGTCCTTTACCCATGCCCATCAGGGCGTGATCGCCCTGGCTGCGGCCAGCACCTACTACACGGTGGACGATATTTTGGAGGAAGCAGCCCAAAGAGGGCAGGCCCCCCTTTTGGTGATCTGTGACGAGCTGTCCGATCCCCATAACCTGGGCGCGATCATCCGCAGTGCCGAGTGTGCCGGTGCCCATGGCGTGATCATTCCCAAGCGGCGCAGTGTGGGCCTGACGGCTACGGTAGCCAAGGCGGCTGCCGGTGCGGTGGAGTATATGAAGGTGGCCAGAGTCACCAATATCAATTCCACCATTGCTGAACTGAAAGAAAAGGGCGTTTGGATCTTCGGCACTGCCGCCGAGGGTTCTGTTCCCATGTACAAGGCAGATCTGACCATCCCTGCAGCCATCGTGATCGGCTCCGAGGGAGACGGTATGAGCCAGCTGGTTCGCAAAAACTGTGATGTGACCGTGCATATTCCCATGCAGGGCAGGATCACATCGCTCAACGCCTCTGCGGCGGCGACGGTTTTGCTGTATGAGGCAGTCAGACAGCGGTTGAGTAAGTAAAAGGAGGTTCCGGAATGGAAGAGAAAGAACGCCAGGAAAATAAAGAAGCGGAATTCTCCCTGGAGGATATTCTGCAGGAGTTTGGCGGTGAGCCTGCCGCAAATACTCCGCTGCCTTTGAATGAAGATACACTGGTTATGGAGCCGATTGCGGAAGCTGCGACTGCGGAAGAGGAAGTCAGGATCCATCAGCCGAAGATAACTGTAAGCGATGATACCATGGAGGTGCTGGACGCGGTCTCCAAGGTAATGGCACCTGCAGAAGACGAAGCGGTAGTGCTGGAGGATGCTCCCGAGACGGTGCAAACCCCAGTGACCGATGATACGGTCATACTGCAGACCCTTCCCAAAACAGAACCCAAGACCAATTTGGAAGAAACCATTATCATGCAGCCTTTGACGGCAACGGAGCAGACGGAGGATACGGTGACAGCGGATACCATTCGTCTGGATACCAGCAAGTTTGTCAAGGGTGAGGTCCATGATGCCGAGATCATCGACGATGAGGAGCCGGTATTTACGCCCCCTGAGGAAAAGGAGGCCTTTACCGAGTCCTGGGAGCCGGAATATGAGCAGCCCATAGGCGAGTACGTACCCCCGCAGACCATCATCGCCCATCCCCGGTCCCGGCTTCGTGAGCTGAAAAGCAAGCTGGTGGCCGGTCCTGAAAAGCGGTATTATGAGCTTGCGGAAAAGGGCTTGGGAAAGCTGCAGATCTGCATGATCGCCTGCCTGCTTACGGTGGTGGCGGCGGTAACCCTGGCCATTGTCCATAACAGCGGCAGCTTGGGGGCTGAGCGCCTTCGCTTTGTGATCTTTGGCCAGCTGTTTTTGATGCTGACGGCGGCCCTTTTGGGTTCCTTCCAGCTGATCAAGGGCGTGGAGGATATGTTCCGCGGCCGGTTCTCTTTGGATTCGCTGCTTGTGATCACCTTTGTGGTTTGCTGTGTGGATGCGGCAGTCTGTCTGAAGGACCTGCGGGTGCCCTGCTGTGCGGTATTCTGCCTGGAGATGTTTATGTCACTGTGGGGAAGATATCACCGCAGAGTCACGGAAATGGGTACTATGGATACCATGCGCAGAGCTTCCCGACTGGACAGACTCTCTGCCAGCCCCGATGACCTGGACGGACGCAAGGTCCTGCTCCGTGGTCAGGGTAGGGTAGAGGACCTGATGGACCATTACTATGCCCAGTCCGGTCCGGAAAAGGCCCAGGGCTGGTATGCATTGGCGGCATTGCTCATCAGCCTGGGCATCGGTGTCTACGGCTTTTTGGAATATGGAATTTCCCAGGCCATCAGCCTGGTGGCCATCAGCCTTTTGGCGGCGGTGCCTGCCACAGCCTTTATTTCTCTGACCCGCCCCATGGCGATTTTGGAGAAGCGGCTTCACAACCTGGGTACTGTGATCTGTGGCTGGCAGGGTGTGAAGGGACTTAGCGGCAAGGCAGTATTCCCCCTGACCCCCGGCGATCTGTTCCCTGCAGGCTGTGTGAAAATGAACGGAGTCAAATTCTTTGGCAGCCGGGAGCCGGACGAGATCGTTGCCTACTGTACCGCCCTGGTCAATGCCGACGGCGGCGGACTGGCACCTCTGTTCAACCGACTGCTGGACAGCCGTAACGGCCGCCATTACGATGTGCAGAATCTGCGCTCCTATGACGGCGGCATCGGCGGTGAGATATGCGGTGAGCCGGTGCTGGTAGGTACTCTGGAGTTTTTGCAGGCCATGGGTGCTGAGATCCCGGAGGGGATCCGGGTAGACCGTGCGGTCTGCATTTCCGTGGACGGTGAGCTTTGCGGACTGTTTGCGGTGACCTATGAAAAAGCGAGAGCCACAGCGGCTTCTTTGGGTACCCTCTGCGCTTACCGCAGACTGCGCCCTGTGCTGGAGGGCACAGACTTTATGCTGACAGCCAGCTTCCTGCGTGCCCGGTTTGGTATTAACCCCAAGCGTTTGCAGATCCTGGACGAGGAGCAGGAACAGCTTTTGAAGGAAAAGACCTTGCCTGAGGAAGCCCCCGGCCTGATCCTGACCACCAAAGACGGTATTGCGCCCTTGGCCTTCGGCATCACCGGAGCAAGAGCTCTGCGCACAGCCAGCAGACTGGGCCTGTGGGTGCATATTTTGGGCGGCCTGGTGGGCATGGCCACGGTTCTGATTTTCGCCCTTGGCGGCGGACTGGCGCACCTGAGTCCCGTGAATATGTTCCTGTACCACCTGGTATGGATGGTCCCCGGACTGCTGATCACCAACTGGACAAGAGAGATATAAGAAATTCTGTCATCCTTCGCTATGCGCAGGATGACAGATTCTTTTTTTGTTGAAATTCCACAAGAATCGATCCTTATTTTATTGCAACTCTACAGACCTGACCGGGGGAGGGCATAAACTACAAAAATAAGCATTGAAAAATGGAAAGCTTTCGTGTATAATGACTTCATTATGGTGCCGTAAAGGTACCTATTGCAAAGCAGGAGGGCAATCGCCTTCCCGAAAGGAGATCAACAAACCATGTACACTGCTAACTCTATCCGTAATATCTGTTTGCTGGGCCACAGCGGCAGCGGCAAGACCGCCCTGGCTGAGAGCCTGCTTTATATGACCGGCGCTATTGTCCGTATGGGCAAGAACGCAGACGGCAATACCGTTTGCGACTATGACCCTGAGGAAGTTCGCCGCAATATCTCCATCTCCACTTCCGTGGTGCCCCTGGAGTATAAGAATGTAAAGATCAATTTGCTGGATACCCCCGGTGGCTTTGACTTCTCCGGTGCTGTGGTGGAGGCTCTGCGTGCCGCTGATGCCGCGATCCTGGTTTGCTCCGCTAAGGACGGCATTACCGTTGGCTTCGAGAAGGCCTGGAAGTATTGCGAAGAGCGCAATATGCCCCGCTTCATTTACATTTCCAAGGTAGACGAGGATAACTCCGACTACAATGCTACTTACGAGGCTCTGCGTGCCAAGTACGGCAACAAGGTCGCCCCTGTTGTGGTTCCCATTTGGGATGCCAGCAAGAAGATCACCGGCATCATCGATGTGCTCAATAAGCGTGCATACGAGATGCAGAATCTCAAGCGTGTAGAGATCGCTGTTCCTGAAGACAAGCTTTCTGTCATCGAGGAGTTCAATGATGCGCTGAAGGAGTCCGTTGCTGAGACCAGCGAGGAGCTTATGGACAAGTTCTTCGGCGGTGAGGACTTCACCTACGCTGAAATGATCAAGGGTATGCACACCGGCGTTCTGGACCACACTATGTACCCTGTGCTGTGCGGCTCCGGTGTGAACTGCCTGGGCAGCCTTATGCTCATGGACCATATCATCGATTTGCTTCCCAACCCCGTAGAGGGCAACTATCACAAGGCCACCCTGGCTGACGGAACCACTGAGGAATTCGTGGTTTCTCCCGGCGGCGTTCCCTCGGCTTTCGTTTGGAAGACCGTTTCCGATCAGTACGGCAAGTACTCCTTCATTAAGGTCCTGTCCGGTGAGATCACTGCTGATACCTCTCTGGTCAACGCCCGTACCGGCGAGACCGAGAAGTTGGGCCGTCTGTACGCCATGTGCGGTAAGAAGGCCAATGAGGTCAAGAGCCTTTCCTGCGGTGACATCGGTGCCATCGGCAAGATGGACAAGGTCAAGACCGGCGATACCCTGTGCGATCCCCGTAAGGTGGTCAGCCTGAAGGGCCTGCCCTATGCTCCCGCAGTGTACTCCATGGCTATCTCTCCCAAGACCAAGGGTCAGGAAGACAAGGTCGGTGCAGGCCTGAACCGTTTGAACGAGGAAGATCCCTCCTTCAACGTGGTCAACAATGCTGAGACCAAGCAGATCGTTATCTCCGGTACCGGTGATCAGCACCTGGATGTGCTGGTTTCCAAGCTGAAGTCCCGCTTCGGTGTGGATGCTGTGCTGAGCCCTGCAAAGGTTGCTTACCGTGAGAAGATCAAGAAGAAGGTAGAGGCCCACGGCCGTCACAAGAAGCAGACCGGCGGCTCCGGTCAGTTCGGTGACGTATGGGTCCGCTTCGAGCCCCAGGAGGAGCAGGATGAGCTGATTTTCGCTGAGGAAGTCTTCGGCGGCTCTGTGCCTAAGAACTTCTACCCCGCTGTTGAAAAGGGTATCCAGGAAGCTGTACAGAAGGGCCCCCTGGCCGGCTATCCCATGGTCGGTCTGAAGGCTGTTCTGTACGATGGCTCCTACCACCCCGTTGACTCCAACGAAATGGCCTTTAAGCTGGCCGCTATCCTGGCCTTCAAGGAGGCTATGCCCAACGCCAATCCCACCCTGCTGGAGCCCATTGGCGCCCTGGCCGTTTCCGTGCCTGAGCAGTACGTAGGCGATGTGATGGGCGATCTGTCCAAGCGTCGTGGCCGTCCCATGGGCATGACCCCCGATGCCGATGGCAATACTGTCATCGAGGCTGAGGTTCCCATGGCTGAAATGAGCTCCTACGCCATTGACCTGCGTGCTATGACCCAGGCCCGTGGTTCCTATACCCTGGAGTTTGTCCGCTACGAGGAGGTCCCCAAGGCCAACCAGCAGAAGATCATCGACGAGGCTAAGAGCGAAGAGTAATTAAAGAATTGACAAGCCCCGCGATCCCGGACGAGCCGGGATCGCGGGGCTGTTTTGTATGTAGGGGACGTCTTATTTGCCGGGATTGCTGAGGATCATGTAGTCGTAGGCGTCCAAAACCCGGTTGTTCATTTCCTTGTGCAGCTGCAAAACTGTTTTACGTTTCTTTTGCTGGATAGCCTCCAGGATCTTCCGGTACAGCGGCAAGGTCTTCAGCTTTTCAGCGGAATAGAAATTATCATACAGGCACAAAAACACATTGATCCGTTTCAGCACCCCTTCGGCGATCTCATCCAAATAAGGATTGGCGGCCTTGTGAATGATCAAATAGAAAAAGTCGTAAATTGCTGTCAGATAGTCTCCAAAATCATAGTTGCGGAAGGCAGATTCCTGACGATCCAGACAGGCGGACAGCTCGGCCAGGTCCGTTTCTGTGTAGGTATCGATGGTCAGCTCCAAAGCATGACTAAGCAGCATTCCACGCAGAGAATAGATCTGCCGGATCTGATTGTGAGAGAATTGTGCCACACGGGCACTGCGGTTAGGTGATAACACCACATAGCCGTCCTGGCTCAGTTGCTGCAGCGCTACCCGGACTGGACTGCGGCCCAGCGCCAATGCACCGCACAAATAGCTCTCCGTCAGCACATTCCCCGGCTTCAGGGCCTGTTTGGCAATAGCGGTTTTTATTTTCAAATAGGCATCCATAGCGGGTGTGCCTGGCTTTAATCCGTTCATAAGAATCTCTCCGTTTTGTGAATTCTAATTCTATTATAGCATAATTTTTCCATTTGGAAACAATTATTTTCGAAAACATATTGACATCTGTCAAAGGAAAAACTATACTGATAATTGTCCATCAATTAAACGTAACTTGTTCGACAATCTCAGGAGGTATATGATTATGGCAATAAAGAGAATCTGTATCATGGGCGGTGGCAACGGCGGTTTTGCGGCTGCTGCGGACCTGACTCAGCGCGGCTATGAGATCACGCTCTACGAAGACCCCAAGTTTGCCGCATCCATTGCAGGCATCGCGGAGAGCAAGACCATCGTCTTGAAGGAAAAGGGGGAGACCATCGGAAGTGTAAAGCTTCATAAAGTCACCACTGACCTTGCCGATGCACTGTCCGATGTGGACCTAATCATGCCCATCTCCCCGGCCTTTGCCCAGGAGACTGTTGCCAAGACCCTGACCCCGCATCTCAGAGACGGTATGATCATCTTCCTTTGCCCCGGCAGCTGCGGCGGCGGTTTGGTATATGCCAAGATTTTCCATGATGCCGGTGTCCATAATAAAGTAAAGATCTGTGAGATCAGTACGCTGCCCTACGCCACCCGCAAGGATGGTGATGCAGTTAATATCATGCTCCGCACGCCTGTGCTGTGGTTCGCTGCTTTCCCTGCGAAGTATACCCAGGAACTGTTTGAGCTGGTAGATCCCCTGTTCCCCGGCATCACCCCCATGACCGATGTACTGGAGACGGCTCTGAATAACGGCAATATTGACAGTCATCCCACGCCCGTTGTTCTCAATGCCGGTAAGATCGACCACCTGAAGCCCGGTGAAGTCCACTACCACTACAAAGATGGCATTTCTCCCGCTGTTGCACAGGTCGTTGAGAAGGTCAGCCGTGAGCGTATGGCCGTCTGTGAGGCCCTGGGCTACAAGCCAATCCATATTTTGGAAAGACTTGCCGTGACCGGTTATTGCCCTCCGGCAGAGGATCTGTACACCGCTTACCGCGGCTCCGTTGGCATTTTTATGGATATTTCCGGCCCCAATGACCTGTCCGGACGTTACCTTACCGAGGATGCGCCCTGCTCGTTGGTGTTCTGCGCCAACCTGGCACGGGCCCTGGGGGTGAAGACACCTCTGATGGATTCGGTTACTTACCTGGCTTCCGCTCTGCGGAACGAAGACTATTGGGTCACAGGCCGTACCCTGGAAAAGGTTGGCCTGGAGGGCATGACCGGACCCGAAATGCGGCAGTTCGTCATGGAAGGCTATAAAGACTAATTTGACAATTCTGAATGATAAAGGATCCATTGCCGGTATGGACACAGCCCTGTGTCCATACCGGCAATTTTGGCGATCCGAAGGTACGCTTTTGCTATGAAAAGCTCTTGAGGAGCATCCCTACGGAATCCGCCGAACCTTGTAGGGACTGCCGTCCCCGGCAGTCCGTTCCGCGAAGCGGCAGTTCGGACTAAGGGCAAGATTGTGTCAAAATAAGCAAGAATAAGGATTGCTTTTCTCGTAGGATACCGATATAATGAGATTAGTAGAAAAGCAAGAAAACTCTATAGGAGGTCATTATGAAGCAGCTGAGTGTGATCGTGATCGGTGCGGGCAATCGGGGAGAGCGGTATGCTCTTCATATGTGCGAAATGCCGGAGAAGTACAAGATCGTGGGTGTGGCAGATCCCGATCCTGCCCGTCAGCGGTATTTTATGGAGCACTACGGAGTCCCGGCTGAGGGGTGCTACAGCTCCTGGGAGGAGATCCTGGCACAACCTAAATTTGCAGACATTGCCGTGATCGCAACGGTGGATAATATGCACTACGAGCCTGCTTTGCGGGCGATTGATAAGGGGTACGATCTGCTCCTGGAAAAGCCTGTGGCCCCCAATGCCCAGGAGTGTGCGGATATCGCTAAGGCTGCCCGTGATAAGGGTGTAACGGTTTTGGTTTGCCATGTGCTGCGGTATACGCCTTTCTATGGCAAGGTAAAGGAGCTGCTTCTGTCTGGCGCAGTGGGCGAGGTGACCTCTGTTGATTTGGTGGAGGGCGTGGGGAACGTTCACTTCAGCCACAGCTTTGTTCGCGGCAACTGGCACAATACTTCCTTTAGTGCGCCCATGCTCTTAGCAAAATGCTGCCATGACCTGGATATCGTCCAGTGGCTGTTGGATAAGCCCTGCCAGCAGGTATCTTCCTTTGGCAGCCTGACCCATTTTACCCCGGAAAATGCCCCCGAGGGCGCTCCTGTGCGTTGCTCCGATAACAATTGCCCCGTGGGGGAGACCTGCCCCTATAACTGCATCAAGCATTATCATGATTTCAAGACCAATGTCCGCAGATCCATCATTACCAAGGGTATTGCCAAGGATCACGGAGAAGCTACCGATGCAGAAGTGATGGAGGCCCTGCGTACTACCGATTATGGTCTGTGTGTGTACCATGCCCATAATAATATGGTGGACCATCAGGTGGTGAGCATGGAATTTGCCGGCGGTATTACCGCGGTCCTGACTATGAACGCCTTCAATAAGGGCGGTCGCTACATCCGTATTTACGGCACCAAGGGCGAATTGTTTGCCCATATGAAGGATGCCGAGATCCAAATTTATGATTTTGAGACCAAGCAGACCACCTTCGTGCCGGTGCTGAAGACGGAAGAGAGCATCAACGGCGGTCACGGCGGCGGCGATGAAGGCATCATCAAGGAGATGTACGAGTACTTCTGCGGCACCTATACGGGTTATAAGGCTGCAGATATCCATACTTCCGTAAGAAACCACATGATCGGCTATGCCGCTGAGGAGGCACGGCTGAATCATACGGTGGTGGATGTGCAAAAATACACAGAAAGCTACGGACTGTAATCCATAAAGAATCCGCCTAAGGGCGGCCTCGCATAGGGATTGATACGCTCCAAACCGGATATTTTCCCGCAATACTTCGTTAAAAATTTATGTATTTCAAAATTGACGGCTGTTGCTATGGGGAAAAAGATTCATTCAAAACCGTATCAATCCCTATGTGAGTCCGCCCAAGGGCGGATTTTTTTGTTGTAGAAATAGGGGAAACGATATGGTATAATGAATCAAATCCTGAAAGGAGCCTTATTATGCTTCCTGAATTGTTTTTAGCCCGGATGCAGCTTCAGCTGGGGGAGGAGTATCCTGCTTTTTTAGAATCTTTGGAACGCCCCAGAGCGGTAGCACTGCGGTTTAATCCCTTAAAAGGGTCTGCGCCTGCGCTGGATTTTGTTGGTGAGAATGTGCCTTGGGAGCCTATGGGCTATTATTATGACCCGGAAGCCCGGCCCGGTCTGCACCCTTACCATGAGGCGGGCGTATACTATTTGCAGGAGGCCAGTGCCATGTCGGCGGTGGCTTTGCTGGACCCGCAGCCCGGTGAACGGATCTGCGACCTTTGTGCGGCCCCCGGAGGAAAATCCACCCAAATTGCGGGGCGTATGGCAGGGGAGGGGTTCTTGCTCTGCAATGAGTATAGCCCCAAGCGGGCGAAGATCCTCAGCCAAAATATTGAGAGAATGGGGATCCCCAACGCCCTGGTCACCAATGAAACGCCTCAAAGACTGGCCCAGGCATATCCTGGCTTTTTTGACCGGGTACTGATCGATGCCCCCTGCTCCGGAGAAGGGATGTTCCGCAAGGAGGAGGCGGCAGTGTCGGACTGGAGCCAGGAAACTGTGCAGATGTGCGCCCAGCGGCAGGGGGAGATCCTGGAATCGGGGGCAGAACTGGTCCGTCCGGGAGGCAGACTGGTCTATTCCACCTGTACCTTTGCCCCGGAGGAAAATGAAGGGGTGATCCGGCAGTTCTTGCAGGCTCATCCGGAGTTTACCCCGGAACCGATTGAGGCGCCCTGGTTCACACCCGGTCCCGACGGATCTTTCCGGATCTGGCCCCATAAGGTTTTGGGGGAGGGGCATTTTGCGGCAGTCCTGAGAAAAACAGATGGGAAAGCACATGAAGTTTCCTTTGCTGAGGAAAGTCCGGTTCCTAAGGAATGGTCGGACTTTGCAAAAGAGCAGGAAATTTTCCTGCCGGAGGGAAAAGCGGTACTTTTCGGAACAACCCTGTTTTGGGCGCCTGTACAGATGCCCCAGATCCGGGGGCTGAAGGTCCTGCGGCCTGGCCTGGAGCTGGGAGAGCTGAAAAAGGGGCGCTTTGAACCTGCCCATGCCCTTGCTTTGTGGCTGAGGCCCAACGAAAAAACCCTTTGCCTTCCCTGGGACAGCAAGGAACTGAAGGCATACCTTCATGGAGAGGCACTGCCCTGGAACAAGCGGGGCTGGTGCACCGTCAGTGCCGATGGCTATACCATTGGCTGGGGCAAGGGCGACGGAACGATGCTAAAGAATCATTACCCCAAAGGTTTACGCAGGTAAGAATTTTACGATTCTCAAAATTATACTTTACATAATCTTACCAATGTGTTATACTTTATAAGGTTAAAAGTCTGCGAAAATGGCAGAAACCTGGAATTATGCTATGTTGTCGGGCAATTTGGCCCGTTGAAATCTGTAGCAAGGAGTGAATGATCCTTGGCAAGATATGAAATTACCGGAGGTACTGCGCTGTCCGGCAGCGTCACCATCAGTGGCGCGAAGAATGCGGCGGTGGCGATTTTGCCTGCTGCTTTGCTGGTAGCCGGTAAATGCCGTGTGGAAAATGTGCCCGACATTTCCGATGTTCGGATCCTTTTGGACATTTTGGAGGACTTGGGTGCAAAGGTAGACCGCTTGGGTGAAGGCGTGGTGGAATTGGACTGTACCAATATCCACGATAAGGCCCCGGAGCCTAAGCTGGTTCGCAAAATGCGAGCAAGCTATTATCTTATGGGTGCCCTCCTCAGCCGGTTTGGCAAGGCAGAGGTGGCAATGCCCGGCGGATGCAATTTTGCCTCCCGCCCCATTGACCAGCATATCAAGGGCTTCCGCGCTTTGGGTGCTTTGGTCTATGAAAGCGAAGATTATGTGAGCCTGGAGCCCGGTCCCGATGGCCTGGCAGGCAACCGCGTGAGCCTGGATATGGCCAGCGTGGGTGCCACGGTGAATATTATGCTGGCGGCGACCCTGATCCCCGGTCAGACGGTGATCGGCAATGCGGCGAAAGAGCCTCATATCGTGGACCTGGCAAACTTTTTGAACACCATGGGCGCGAGAATTTCCGGTGCCGGTACCGATACGGTGAAGATCCGCGGCGTTGAGACCCTGCGTGGCGGCACTTATGCCATTATCCCTGATCAGATCGAGGCCGGTACCTACCTGGCGGCAGTGGCTGTTGCGGGTGGTAATGTGCTGGTGCAGAACGTGATCCCGAAGCATATGGACTGCATCACCTCCAAGCTGGCAGAAATGGGCGCGAAGATCACCAATTATGATGATGCTATCCGCATCCAGTCCGCCGGACGGCTTCACAGCACCACGGTCAAGACCCGTCCCTATCCCGGCTTCCCCACAGATATGCAGGCGCAGATCTGTGTTTGCATGACGTTGGCATCCGGCATCAGCCGGCTTACCGAAAGTGTCTACGAGACCCGTTTCTTCGGTTATATTACCGAGCTTTCCGACATGGGTGCGGATATTTTGGTAAACGGAAAGACTGCTGTGGTCACCGGCAAGGAAAAGCTGACCGGTGCGGTGGTTTGCGCTCACGACCTGCGGGCCGGTGCAGCACTGGTGATCGCGGGGCTTGCCGCGGAAGGCACCACCTATGTTGAAAACATCCACTTTATTGAGCGCGGATATGAACGCCTGGTGGAGAAGCTCACCGGCCTTGGCGCGAAGATCCGTAAGATCGAGGAGTAAAGAGCTATGTCTATGCGTTTGGCTGCCCACAGAGGCTTTTCTGAATACTATCCCGAAAACACCCTTTTGGCCTTCCATGAGGCTTTGAAGCTGGATATCGATATGCTGGAGATCGACCTGCATATGACTGCTGATGGCGAGATCATCATGATGCATGATCACGAGGTGGACCGCACCACCAACGGCAAGGGCCTGATCCGGGAGAAGACCCTCCTGGAGATCCGTCAGCTGGATGCCGGCGCCTGGATGGGGGAGCAGTTCCGTGGACTGAAGGTCCCTACCTTCCGGGAGTTTTTGGAGCTGATGAAGGATCACCCGGATATTGAGGTCAATGTAGAGCTGAAGGACTACCCCCATCACTCCGGTCAGTTCGCCTACGATTCCTGCGATAAGATCCTGGCCATGCTGGAGGAGTACAACATGACCGACCGGATCTATATCAACACCTGGTCCGGTGAACTGGGGCAGTACATCTACAATAAGCACGGCAAGCGTTACCGCCTCCATGGCTACTATCCCATGTTCCTTAACTCCGGTGAATTTGACCGGGAGACCTATTATGAGAAGCTGTTCTGCGTGTGCCTGTTTAACCGTACCCAGAACCCTGACGGTAGTGTCAACCGCCTGCCGGATCCGCTTATGAAGCCTGAGGATTATCAGTACATCGCCTCCCTGGGGCTGGAGCCCTGGGCCTGCTTCACCCCCACTGCCGAGCGGCTGAAGGCCGCCCACGATATGGGCGTTGTCGGCTTTACCGTCAACGATGCCAAGCTGGCCGGTGAGATCCTCAACGACTTGGACATTCGTAAGTTCAAATAATCCAATCTGCCCCGGAGGATCCTCCGGGGCAGAAAGATTATGTGATTTCCAGAATAAAAAGAAATGACCCTTGACTGAGCTTCCGCCGGAAACTAACTCAGTCAAGGGTCATTTCTCTTCACTCTTGATATCTAACATCATTGATTAACCTCTCTTTCTGCAGGATCGACATCTGATCAAAGCTTCAAATCCTATCCCAATACAACAAATTCCTGAATCCAAGTCCATTTCTCGTCAGCGAGAAGTGCTTTTGTGTGGGTTTTATCTGATCTTTGAGGATGCCGCGGTTTGGCTCAATTTTTGATTGGCTTACTTTCCGTTGCGGTAAAAGAATGAGTTGAAAGCTTGCTTAGATTGCTTTTTTACCCGAAATCAAGTGTTCTTTTGTTCGCTGTTTGAGACGTGCTTTGTTTCACGCTTTCCCTGCTGCACACCGTCAACGATTCAGCCTTGAGCCTTGGAAGAAGTTACCTGTACATTGGTATCACCTCTTTGTGTCTATAAGATAACACAAGTTTTTGCTTTTTGCAATATGGAATATTATACAAAACTACCAAAGCGCAGTTGTGCAAACAGAAGAAAACTAGCACAATGACGAAAAACCGGTTGACATTTAAACGGATTTTGTGTTACACTAAGTTTGTTGGGCGGCAAATCAGCCGTCAATTTTTATTTTGGAGAAGTTTATGGAAGAGATCCGCTATCAGATCATACGCTCGGCACGGAAAACCGCGGCCATACAGATCCGAAACGCGCAGGTGATCGTGCGCTGTCCTTACGGCACGAAGGATGCCTGGATCCGGGAATTTGTGGAGCGGAAGGCCCACTGGATCCAAAGCCATTTGCAGTCCCATCCTAAGGTGCAAAAACTGACGGATCGGGAACTGTCGGAACTGAAAAAACTGGCCAAAGAAAAGCTTCCGCCCCTGGTGTCCGCCATGGCGGCCCGGATGGGGGTATCCTACGGACAGATCAGCATCCGGGCGCAGAAGACCCGTTGGGGGAGCTGTTCAGCCAAGGGGAATCTGAATTTTAATTGCCTTCTGATGCTGGTGCCGGAGGCGGTGCGGGAATATGTGGTGATCCACGAGCTTTGCCATAGAAAGCAGCTGAATCACTCCCCGGCCTTTTGGAGCCTGGTGCAGGCGCAGATGCCGGATTACAGGGAGAAACGCGCCTGGCTCAAAACCCAGGGCAGACAGCTGATCGACAGGCTGTAGCGAAAGCACAATTTATCGTGAAAAACCCCTTCCGGGGAAGGCTTTTGGCCTTGCCGGAAGGGGTTTGTGTGTTGAAATTATACCCAGCCTCTGACCTTGATAGCGTTGTAAACGCGGTTGATGGAGATCACGTATGCGGCATCGCGCATATACAGCTGCTTCTGCTGAGCCAGGTCGTAAACATCGCAGAAGGACTTGGTCATGATGGCCTCCAGCTTCTGCAGGACTTCTTCCTTGCTCCAGAAGTAGTTCATATTGCACTGCACCTGCTCAAAGTAGCTGCAGGTAACACCGCCGGCGTTGCACAAGAAGTCGGGGATCAGCATGATGCCGGCCTTCTGGATCAGCTCGTCGCAGTCGGGAGTGGTGGGGCCGTTGGCAGCCTCGCAAAGGACCTTGACCTGAGAGGAGATCTTGTCAAACACAGCGGGGGTGATCTGGTTTTCCAGAGCAGCGGGGATCAGGATATCCACATCCATGCTCAGCCAGGCATCGCCGGGAAGGACTTCGTAGCCCAGATCGATGGCCTTCTGCTTGTCGATGCTGCCGAAGGAGTCCTTAATGGCGGCCAGCTCTACAGGGTCACAGCCGGTGGCCTTGGTGAAGGTGTAGGCCTGTGCGTCAGCCTGGTTCCAGCAGGAAACAGCCATCAGCTTGCCGCCCAGCTGGGTGTACATACGGGCTGCATACTCGGCTACGTTGCCGAAGCCCTGAATGCTGGCGGTGGTGGTCTCAATGGGCAGATTCATCTTCTTCAGGCACTCTCTGAGGGTGAAGACCACACCAAAGCCGGTAGCTTCGGTACGGCCCAGAGAGCCGCCCAGACCTACGGGCTTGCCGGTGATCATGCCGGGGAAGTGCTGACCGTGCATGGTCTCATACTCGTCCAGGATCCACATCATGTGCTGACCGTTGGTCATCACATCGGGAGCGGGGACATCCACATTGAAGCCCAGCTGCTCGCCCAAACGACGGGCATAGCCGCGGCAGAGTCTTTCCTGCTCAGCCTGGGACATGGTGCGGGGATCGCAGATAATACCGCCCTTGGCGCCGCCCAGGGGGATATCCACAACTGCGCACTTCCAGGTCATCCACATGGAAAGCGCGCGGACAGTGTCAGCGGTCTCGTGGGGGTGGAAACGGATACCGCCCTTAGCAGGACCTCTGGAATCGTTATGTACAACGCGGAATGCCTTAAAGACTTTGACGGAGCCATCATCCATCTTCACGGGAATGGTGAAGTGGACCTCCTTCATGGGCTGACGGAGCAGCTCTCTGGCACCGGGCTCTACATCCAGCATTTGCGCAACCTTATCAAACTGCGCCTGGGCATTCTCAAAAGGATTGTAGTTTTGTGCGGCCATGATAAATTACCTCCTAAAATTAGACATGATCAGAGATCGTTTCCTCTATCATATTTTTACAAGATATACCAAAGTTCTTGCAATGTCAAGGGATTTTGACTGCAAAAATCAAAGAAATTTCATTCTACCAAATCCCTTTGTGAAACCACACAAAGCTTATGCGGTATTCCTATCAAAAATGCGCAGTTTTACTAAATTGTGGAAATGCAAGCTTACAGGGACTATTCGATCAGTGATAACAGAAACAATTCAAAAATGAAATTTTGTGAATCATGTCTTGCATTTTGCGAAATGGCGGTTTTACCACATCGCGGAACGATCCGCGGATTATGGTACGCAGCTTCGTTGCTATAAAAGATGCACGCGGGATCGTTTCACGGCAATGACGCGCAAAGGCCCGTGTATTGGGCAATCGTGCAAGAATGTATCGATAATATTGCACCGAATCGAAGCGGAGAGTTATACTAAAAATACGAACTAAAATGTGAAATATAATACAATAATGGTAAAAAGATTGTGATTACGGTAAAAAATTATCGAAAACTAACACAATCCTAATTGATGCAAATGTTACTATATTTTGCGAGAAATGAAAGACAGAAATAGCAAACTTGCAAAAATTCTTGTTTTTGCCTCGAATTACCATTGCAATTTTGCAAGCTGTGTGGTAGGATATTGTCATATTGCAAAGGAGGAATGTTTTATGGGATATATTGACGAGATATTTACCCAGGTGAGGGAGCAGAATATTGCCCAAAAAGAATTTTTGCAGGCAGTTGAGGAGGTTTTGGAGTCGCTTCGCCCGGTGATCGAGCGGGATGAGGCCTTTTACCGCAGGGAGGCTCTTTTGGAACGGCTGGTCAACCCGGAGCGGATCGTGATCTTCCGCGTGCCTTGGGTGGACGATGCCGGCAATGCCCGGATCAACAAGGGCTTCCGTGTCCAGTATAACGGCTCCATCGGTCCGTATAAGGGCGGACTGCGTTTTCATCCCACTGTGAATCTGAGCGTGATGAAATTCCTCAGTTTTGAGCAGAACTTCAAAAACTCCCTGACGGCGCTGCCTATGGGCGGTGCCAAGGGCGGTGCGGACTTTGACCCCAAGGGTAAGTCAGACCGGGAGATCATGCGGTTTTGCCAGAGCTTTATGACGGAGCTTTATAAGTATATCGGCTCCGATACGGACGTACCTGCCGGCGATATCGGTGTGGGTGCCCGTGAGATCGGCTATATGTACGGTCAGTACCGGCGGATCAAGGGCGCCTATGAGGGCGGTGTTCTTACCGGCAAGGGCCTTTCCTTCGGCGGCTCACTGGCCAGAACCGAGGCCACTGGTTATGGCCTTTTGTACCTGACCCAGGAGATGCTCAGGTGCAACGGAAGTGATATTGCCGGTAAGACCGTTGCGGTCTCCGGTGCCGGCAACGTGGCCATCTATGCCATTGAAAAGGCCTGGCAGCTGGGGGCAAAGCCTGTGACCTGCTCCGACTCCACCGGCTGGATCTATGATCCTGACGGTATCGATGTGGCGATTTTGAAGGAGGTCAAGGAAGTCCGCAGAGCAAGACTGACTGAGTACGCAAAAGCCAGACCCAATGCCCAATATCACGAGGGCAAAGGGGTTTGGACGGTCAAATGTGATATCGCCCTGCCTTGTGCCACCCAAAATGAATTGCTTCTTGACGATGCCAAGGCACTGGTCGCCAACGGTGTGACCGCTGTGGCAGAGGGGGCCAATATGCCCACCTCCTTGGAGGCGACCAAGTACCTCCAGGAAAAGGGCGTACTGTTCTGCCCCGGTAAGGCATCCAACGCCGGCGGTGTGGCGGTCTCCGGTCTGGAGATGGCACAGAATTCCATGCGCTACAGCTGGACCTTTGAGGAAGTGGATAACAAGCTTAAGGAGATCATGATCAGGATCTTCCACAACCTGGACGATGCGGCCAAGGAATACGGCATGGCTGGAAATTATGTGGCAGGTGCCAATATCGCGGGCTTTTTGAAGCTGGCCAATGCTATGCTGGCCCAGGGAATCGTGTAGAATAACAAGTTCTGATTGTGGGATCTGCACACGAAGTTCGTTACAAATGAATCGTTAACTACTTGCAACGTTGCCATCCCCAGCAAGTGAAGCATTTTCTCTCATGTTGTCATCTCGAGGGAGTGAAACGAGTCGAGGAATCTACGCACGGAATTGACTGTAGCAGTCAACGAAATGCGAAGATCCCTCGACTCAACTTTTTTTGCTCGGGATAACAGCTTCTGAGGGAACATCGGGTAAATTTTTCAAAAACAGCCCTTGACAATTGTTGTCTAATGGTGTAGACTATGGGTAGAGTCTAACGCAGTAGACAAGGAGGAAAGCAAAATGGAAATACCGAAGATCCATGAAAGTGAGTACCGGTTCTGCCTGATATTATGGGAGCATGAGCCGGTGACGGCGGTGGAGCTGGTGAAGCTGTGCCAGCAGCAGCTTGGCTGGAAGCGCACCACCACCTACACGGTAATCAAGCGGCTGACAGAGCGCGGTGTTTTGCGAACAGAGAACGGAACGGTTGTTGCCCTGGTCTCTAAGGATCAGGCCCAGGAACGGGAGATCGACACCCTGGTAGAGGAGAAATTCCAGGGCTCTGTGCCGGCCTTTGTGGCGGCCTTTACCAAACGGCGGGACATCTCTCAGGAGGAGCTGGACCAGGTCCAGCAGATGATCGACCGGATCCGCAGAGGGGAATGACCATGAGTGATCTGTTTCTTAAGATCCTGAATATGGGCATCTCGGCAAGCTGGCTTTTGCTTGCGGTACTGCTTCTGCGGTTTGCACTGAGGCGTGGACCCAAATGGATCCGGGTGCTTCTTTGGGGAATGGTCGCGGTGCGGCTGATCTGCCCCGTTACTCTGCAAAGTGTGCTGAGTCTGATCCCCAGTGGGGAAACAGTCAGTCCCGGGATCCTGATGGATCCCACGCCCCAGATCACCAGTGGGATCGATGCGCTTGACAAGGCGGTAAATCCGGTGATCTCCGGCTCTTTTGCCCCGGCACCCATGGCCAGCGCCAATCCTTTGCAGATCCTCGTGCCTGTGGCGGCGAACTTTTGGCTTTTGGGGATCGCGGTCATGCTGGGGTATATGACCTTCAGCTATTGGCGACTGCGCAGAAGGGTCGCAACAGCGGTATGCCTGAGAGGAAAGATATTTCAAAGTGAGTATGCAGCATCCCCCTTTGTGTTGGGCCTGTTTCGCCCCAGGATCTATGTACCCTTTGACCTGGAATCCCAAACCCTGGAGTATGTGATCGCCCACGAAACTGCCCATATCCGCAGGGCGGATCATTGGTGGAAGCCCCTGGGGTTTGCTCTGCTATCGGTTTACTGGTGGAATCCTCTTATGTGGCTGGGGTATGTACTTTTGTGCCGGGATATCGAACTTGCCTGCGACGAGAAGGTCATCCGGGATATGGACAATGAAAACCGGGCCGATTATACCCAGGCCCTGGTGTGCTGCAGCAAGGACCGGCACAGGATCGCGGCTTGCCCATTGGCATTTGGAGAAGTTGGTGTAAAGGAGCGTGTAAAGTCTGTGATGTATTATAAAAAACCGGGATTTTGGATCTTGCTGTTGTCCATCCTGGCGTGTATTGGGGCGGCAGTGTGCTTTTTGACTGACCCCGAAGAGCCGGAGAAGAACACCTTTTCAGTTTCTCAGGTAGGCGGCGCGGATGCCCCGGAGGGAACCACCCAGCCTACTCAGCAAACTACGGAGCAGCCCACGGAGCAACCTACTGAGCAACCGGAGGTTACCTATTCTTTGCAGGATGCTATCCGTGGGGCGATCCTGGAGCGCAACAAAGGCGATCGCTTCATAGAAACACCCAACGGAACCGTAAAAACAGAAAGTCACTTCCTGTTTGGTATGGAGACCGTCAGTGGCACCCCTCTTGCCGGGCAGACGAACCATATGGAGGAAACAAAGGTATATATCCTCTATGCCTATACCCGCTACGACTGTTCTTCCGGCGTGCCGGAGCCGGTAGCCGGTACCTGCACACCGGCGGCGATCACCTTCACAGGTGACAGTGAGGTGGGCTATACCTGGAAGGAGTTTTGGGAGCCCCACCCCGGTGAGGAGGGTATTCAGGAGATCCGGGAGCAATTCCCTGAGAACATCGCCGAGGCGATTTTGGGTCCCAATACCGATGGCTACAACGCAGGAGAATTGCAGTCCAGATGTCTCTCCCAGGCAGAGGCGACCCTGAAAACCCATATGGCCCACGGAATGCCGGTGGCATGGATCCATGAACCGGGTGCCAAGGGAAGCTATGGCTTCCGTTTCTTCGTAGAGATCCCCTATACAAAACTGACCGTATCCTGCGATCGGGGAAGCATTGTGGATGGGGAGAGCAATACCAATCAAGCCATTGCAAAAGAGCTGACTCTGACCACCGAAAGAGGCATTTACTGGTCGCCCATGGAACCCATGGAAGATGTGGACTTCCATAAGGAGACGACCTTGGAATTTACCCTGTATGACGGACAGACGGTGGTCTATACTGCCAGGATCACCCTGACGGGCAGACCTTACGGCACCGGGGCGTATGCCTATGTGGCGACCCTGGACGGTGATGGATTGTATTTGGACACGAACAACGAAAACCCCGGGGCGGTGATCACCCTGGTGGAGGAATGACAAAAGGTTAAATCATATAACGAAGCTGTCATCCCTAGGCTGAGTCATATAATCCGAACCCGTTTCTGAAGCTCCGGGCCGTTCCGATGCCGCGTTGCCGCTTCTTGAAGGGCACAAAGCCCGTCTGCGAAGCTTGCGTCTTGCCTCGGAACAGCCCGGAGGCTCAGAAATCTGCGACCTAAGCGGTATGGATGACCGTTCCAGACTTGCTTTTAGGAAGCAGATGGGCTGACGCCCATCAATGAATAAAAGGAAGGCTGGGGCGA
>SVLB01000066.1 GCA_015068135.1 Oscillospiraceae bacterium
GCCCGGCTCCTTCCTGGACACGATCCTGGTGGATCCCACCGGGCGGGAAGTGGACGAAACGTACCCCGGTGCCACCATCGACGAAAGCCGGATCCCCTCTACCATCGTTGTGCAAAACCCCATTCCCGGTAATTGGTCCGTATGCGTCAAGGGTGTGGAGACCTCCTATGAGCAAGAACCCTTCTACACCATCGTTGCCTTTAAGGACACCAAAACGGTTGTTGTGAACGAGAGAATGGATGATCTGCAAAAAGCGGCAGCCTGGTGCCTGCCTGTGGGACTTATCCTGGCACTGAGCAGCGGCATCCTGCTGATCAGCCTTGGCGGAAAGAAGAAAGAAGAAATCTAATGCAACAGGATACCGCCCGGTGCTTAACGGCATTGGGCGGTATTTTCATCAGTACACAACGGGCGCTGTCCATTGGACAGCGCCCGTTGTGTTTTGTATTAAGTATAATCGTAGAAGCCCTTGCCGGAAGCCTTACCCAGACGACCCTCAGCGATCATCTTGGTATAGTAGTCATACATATCGGGTTTCTTGCCGGTTTCTTCGTACTGCTTTTTCAAAATGGCATAGGTCACATGGAAGCCGGCGATATCCTGGGTGCGGAAGGGACCCATCTTGTAATTGAAGCCGTATTCCATAGCGGTATCCACATCCTGGGGTGTGCAGTACCCGTTCTCCACCAGGTATCTTGCACGCTGCAGCAGTCCGCCGTACACATAGTTGCACAGGAAGCCGGCCAGTTCCTTCTTCATAAGGACAGGCTTCTTACCGCAGGCCAGGCAGAAGTTATAGCAGGCGGCACCCACGTCCTCAGCGGTATGCTCGCCCTGCACCACTTCCACGAACTTCATAACGAGGGCGGGGAAATAGTAATGCACATTGCAAAGACGGGAGGGGTTCTTCACCGCATCCACAAACTTAGAAGAGACCATTGCGCTGGAATTGGTGGCAATGATGGCATCCTCAGCCATGATCTCGGAGAGATTCTTCATCACCTTGCTCTTAATCTCGAAATCTTCGGCTACGGCCTCGATCGCAAGGTCTTTGTCTGCGGCAGCCTTTTTCAGATCCCGCTCCACGGAGAAACGAGCCTTGGTTGCGGCAACCTGTTCCTCGGTCAGACGGCCCTTGGTGATCCGTTCAGCCAGGTACTCCTCTGCCCACTTTTCGACATCGGCACAAGCTTCTTCAGCCACATCGTAGACCGCTGCCTTGAAGCCGCTGATGGCAGCATTCATCGCGATCTGACGACCCATACGGCCGCCGCCCACGACGCAGATACTCTCGATCTTTCTGTCGGTCTTTATGGGCTTGAGGGCATTGTTCTCCTCAGGGTTGGTGTAATCATAGAAGCCTCTGCCGGACTTGCGACCCAGATAACCCTTGGACACCATATCACCGTAGATGTCGTACATATCAGGCTTCTCACCGGTGCGCTTATAGGCGGCGGTCATCATGTCATAGGACAGGTCGATACCGGTCAGGTCGTTGGTACGGAAGGGGCCCATCTTGGCGCCGCGGCCTTCTTCCAAAGCAATGTCCACATCCTGGGGAGAGCAGTAGCCATGATGTACCACCCACTTGGCACGGCTGGAAAGGCCGCCGTAAACATAGTTACCCAGGAAGCCGGCCAGCTCTTTACGCATCCATGCGGGCTTCTTGCCACAGGCGATGCAGAAATCATAGCAGGCCTTGGCGGTTGCTTCGGCAGTATGCGCGCCCTGCACCACTTCCACAAACTTCATGACGAGGGCGGGGTTATAGTAGTGCATGTTGCAAAGACGGGCAGGATTCTTCACATCACCGGCAAACTTGGAAGAGACCATTGCGCTGGAATTGGTGGCAATGATGGTGTCCTCCGGCAGGATGTCGGACAGCTGACGGAAAAGATTCCGCTTCACATCCTCGATCTCCACGATGGCTTCCACTACGCAGTCCACATCGGCAACAGCCTTCTGCAGATCGCTCTCCACGAAGAACAGGCTCTTGGTCTTTGCCACCTGCTCCTCGGTCATACGGCCCTTAGCGATCCGGCCTGCCAGGTACTCCTCAGCCCAGCTTACCACATCGTCACAAACCTCTTGTTTCAGGTCGTACACAACTGCCTTAAAACCGTGAATAGCAGCATCCAGTGCGATCTGGCGTCCCATACGGCCACCGCCGATGACGCAAATGCTTTTGATTTCCATGGTATCCAATCCTTTCCGCTGTTAGTTTTTATTGGGATACCCCTATCCTACAACAATCCATAATTTTTTGCAAGAAAAAAGACGGATTTTTCCGTACTTTTTTATTGATTGGAAAGCGCGACCGTGATTTCTCCCTGCGTGAATGCATGGATTAGTATTTCCTGATACAAGTCCATTTTACGCCCCACTTCTTTCTTTATGGAATCTCACCCACATTATAGGTCAGTTTAACCCTATTTGCAATAGGGAAATTTGCCATAATAGTGTTGGTGATGAATATGAATCGAATCAAAGAACTCCGAAAGGCAAAAGGCTACACACAGGTAAAAGTACAAATGCTGACCGGCATTGATCAAAGTGATTATTCCAAAATTGAGAGTGGAAAACGCTATCTGACCTTTGAGCAATGTCGAAAGCTGGCGCTTGCGTTGGATACCAGCATGGATTATCTGGCCGGTTTGACAGAGGAAAAGAAGCCCTATCCCCGCAGTGGATCATCCATATAAAAACACAGGATGCATAGCATTCTGTGTTTTCCTTTATCAGATTGCCACTTACCTTCGGCCCTCGCAATGACAATAAGAAGGGATTCTTCGCTGCGCTGGGAATAACAAATAAAAATGGCGGGGGCTTGCCCCCGCCATTACAGTTGGCGCTTAATCTTCCAAATGCTTGCCGTGGTCACGGTAGGCGCTCTGGGTGGGATCCTCCACATCCGCCTCCGTCTGGTAGCGGCCAACGACTTTCGTCGCCAGATCCACCGGCAGCAGCGTTCCTGCACCGGCTACACAGCCGCCGGGACAGGCCATGCCTTCCAGCAGGTAGCCGTTATATTTGCCGGCTTTGGCCAGGGTCATCAGCTTCCGGCACTCCCGCAGGCCCTCTGCCCGGGCGGTCTTGACCTCATAATCCGGGTTTGTCTTGCGGATCATATTTTCCACTGCGCCGGCAACACCGCCGGACACCGCAAAGCCACGGCCTGCGGCACTGCCTTCATTCAGGTCATGCATCGGTTCGATGGTCTCAAAATTGATCTCCTTTGCCTCAAACATGCCCTGCAGTTCCTCAAAGGTCAGCACGAAGTCCACATCGGAACGGATATCCGCCCGGATGGCCTCCAGCTTTTTTGCTGCGCAGGGGCCTACAAAGACCACCTTGCAGCCGGGGTATTTCTGCTTCATCAGGCGGGCGGTGTAGACCATAGGGGTCAGGGTCATGGAGATATTACCGGCTTCGCCGGGGAACAGCTTGTAGATCATGGAATGCCATGCGGGGCAGCAGGAGGTTGCCATGTAATTCTGCTTTTCCGGGACCTTTTCCATAAAGTCTTTGGCTTCCTCGATGGTGCACATATCGGCACCCACCGCCACCTCCACGATCCGCTTGAAGCCCAGCTGCTTCATAGCGGCAATGAATTTGCCGGGGGTGGAGTGCTTACCGAACTGGCCGATAAAGGCCGGGGCCACAATGGCGATCACCTTGTCACCCTGCAAAATGGACTGGATCACCTGGAAGATCTGACCCTTATCCACGATGGCACCGAAGGGGCAGGAAACAAGACACTGGCCGCAGGCCACGCACTTATCCTGATTGATCCGGGCTCTGCCTTGCTCATCGGAGCCGATGGCATCCATACCGCAGGCAGCGGCGCAAGGACGCTCCAAGTGGACAATGGCATTGTAAGGGCAGGCCTTGGCGCATTTGCCGCAGCGAATGCATTTGTCCAGATCGATGTAGGAACGGTTATTCCGGAAAGAGATGGCCTCCTTGGGGCATACCTTCTGGCAAGACGCTGCCAGACAGTTCTGACAATAATTGCTGACTTTATACTGGTTGGTAGGGCAGCTGTGACAGGCATAGGGGATAATATTGATCAGCGGAGGCTTATAATATTGCTCTGCCACCGCGGCTTCGTCCATGCCCTCCGTCATCAGGTGACGGGTCTGGATAGGGCGGATGTTCAGGCCCATAGCAAGACGCACCCGCTCACTGGCAATGGCCCGCTCCAAAAACACAGATTCCCGATGCAGCGGCTGGTCGCCGGGTACAATGATATAAGGCAGCTCGTCCACGCCCTCATAGCCCTTGCCGCTGTAGGCCATGCGGGCAACCTCTGTAAAGACATTCTTGCGAATGTCCGTAATCAAAGACGGAATTCCTCTCATAATCGTGCCTCCTCCTTTATTCCGTGCTATTATAACAGGCGGATGGTTTTGTCGTCAAGATAAAGCGTGCTGTAATCTTGCGGTTTTTTATTGCAGAATTGTAAAATATATGATATGCTGTGGTTAATCGTTGCAAGGAGGTTGCCGTTATGCGATTATACAAAGGATTTAAGATGGATGTGATCATTTTCTTCGGCGTGATCCTGTTCCTTTTGCTGGCTTTGTTTTTATTCTTGGTTCTGACAGAATACAAGCCTGCTGACCGGGAGCCGGTGCAGATCTATGCTTTTAAGGAAGATCTGCCCGCTGTGCAGGCAGGACAGACCGTGACACTCTACACATGGAACATCGGCTACGCCGGTCTGGGTAAAGAATCCGACTTCTTCATGGATGGCGGAAACATGGTCGATCCCCCCAGCCAGCAGATCATTGAAAAGAACATGGACGGGATCAGAGAATTTGTCCGCTCCCAGGAGGCCGATATTTGGCTTTTGCAAGAGGTGGATAAGAATTCTGCCCGTACAAACGGCATGGATCAGTACATTAAGGTTCACAGCATCGTCAACGGTGCGGCCGCCTTTGCCTACAACTACAAAGCCCCCTTTGTCCCCTACCCCATTCCGCCTCTTGACCGGGTTGAAAGCGGCATTGCAACCTTCTCGAATTTGCTGCTGGATAAGAACATGGAACGGATCAGCCTGCCCTGCCCCTTTGCCTGGCCTATCCGGGTGGCGCAGATCAAGCGCTGTCTGCTTGTGACCCGCACCCCCGTGGAAGGCACCGACAAGGAATTGGTGACGGTCAACCTCCATCTGGAAGCCTATGACGACGGTGAGGGCAAGGCCGCCCAGACCAAGGTGCTGATGGACTTCCTGCAAGAGGAGTACAACAAGGGAAATTACGTGATCGCAGGCGGCGATTTCAATCAGACCTTCCCCGGCGCCCTGGATCAATACCCCATTCAGGACACAAAAAAATGGACACCCGGCACCTTGACACAGAGCAGTCTGCCGGAGGGTTGGCAATTCGCCTATGATACTTCCGCCCCCACTTGTCGGCTTCTGGATAAGCCTTATAAGAATAACTGCCAGCTGTATGTGATCGATGGCTTCATTCTCTCCCCCAACGTGAAACTGGAGGCTGTGGAAACACAGGATCTGAATTTCGAGTGTTCTGACCATAACCCGGTGCGGTTGGAAGTTACCCTGATTCCTTAAATTGTGATTGCTTTTTTGTAGCGGTTGGGGTATAATGCCCTATGTGATTTGCGGCTTTGGCGTAAACGTCAAAGCCCACACCCAGGTGTAGCGCAGTTGGTAGCGCGCCTGCTTTGGGAGCAGGATGCCGCGAGTTCGAGTCTCGCCACTTGGACCAAATAAGCACGATAGTTTGGATACCATTAAGGTTGCAACTATCGTGCTTATCTTTTTGCTAAAGTCCCTTGAAATCAAAGGCTTTTCCGCTTTTGGCTATTTTTATAAAGTGTCATTGTGGCTCTTGAATGCTTGTTTTTACGGGTGTTCAAGAGCCTTTTTTTGCTTTGTGTGAAATTCTCAATGAAACTCTTGAATTGATAAAGTTTCATTGAGAAAATAAAGTGTCTTTGCAAAAATATAAAGTGTCATTACGAAAAAAGACTTCCAAAGCCTCGTGACCTTGGAAGTCTTTATGTACTTATAAATCAGCTATTTTTGCAAACTTCAACAGTTCGGACTCTATATCTCTCCAATCAGCATCAAGATTAATACCCTTGAAGAAAACCATACCTGTTGCGATATTTCGCTTACTATCTATAACTCTGCAGACCGTTGGGTATAGCAATGCGCCTCTCTTTGTCCCAGGGAATGTGCTGTTTATCATATATGTCATTACCTGCGAAATATGGTCGCGCCTAAATTTCTCCGCATCACTGT
>SVLB01000067.1 GCA_015068135.1 Oscillospiraceae bacterium
GTCCATACCGGCATAAGTCAGGGGATCCAGGATCTCAACGCCCTCGATGTTGAAGCCGCCCTTGGCAGCGTTGGCCTTGACCTCGTCCACATTGCCCACCAGGATGGGGGTCAGGAAGCCGCCCTCGACCAGACGGGCAGTGGCTTCCAGGATACGGGCGTCGTGGCCCTCGGTGAAGACGATCTTCCGGGGATTGGCCTTCAGGGTCTCGATCATTGCATTGAACATGATAATCATTCCTCCAATAATCGGGCATTTCGCCCAAAATTTTACAGTTTAATTATACATCACCGGATGTCAATTGGCAACTGTTTTTTCGCTTATCCCCGTTTTCCCTGGGACTCCGTTTTTTCCTGGATCAGCAAAAGATCTGAAATGATGGTATTGGACAGCAGGAAGCCCCCAGGGGTCAGATGCCAGCGGCCGTCATAGGTCTGGGTAGCAAGGCCGCGCTGTTTGCAGACCTGCAGGGTTTCCAAAAAGGGGGCAAAGGGGAGCAAAAACTGCTTTTCATACTCCTCCGGATCGATGCCCGCCACCGTTCGCAGGCGCATCATCAGGTATTCACCGGCCCGTTCCCGGGGTGCGACCTCGGTCATCTCCCGCAGGACCTGACCGCCGGTCTGAATCCCTTCGATATAGCCCCTGAGATCCCGGATAGCGGTAAACCGCCGCCCACCGAAATCGGAGCTGGCATCCGGACCGAAGCCCAGGTATTCACCACCCTGCCAATATTTCAGATTATGCCGGGATACATGGCCCTTCTTGCAGAAATTGGAGATCTCATACTGACGGTAGCCGTAGCTTTTCAGAATATCCACTGCCGCAAGATACATATCCGCCTGGGTATCATCGTCGGCAAGATCATAAAACTCCTGGTATTCGTAAAGGGGTGTCCCCTCCTCCACCTTCAGGCCGTAGCAGCTGATATGCTCCGGGTTCAGGCTCAGAACATGCTTTAAGGTTCGCTTCCAGGCATCCAGGGTCTGTCCGGGCAGACCGTACATCAGATCCACAGACAGGTTCTTGAACCGCTTTTTCCGGATGCGCTTGACAGCCGCCTCTGCCTGGGCATAGCTGTGAGGACGGCCCAGCTTTTTCAGGATCTCATCGTTATCGCACTGGATCCCCAGGCTCACCCGGTTGAAGCCCTCGCTGCGCAGCCGCCGCAGAAGCCGGTCGGAAACGGAATCGGGGTTGGCTTCAAAGGTGATCTCCGCCCGGGGAGATACATCAAAGCTTTTCCGGATGGTGGTCAGGATCGCCGCCATACCCTCCGCGCCGAAAAGGCTGGGGGTACCGCCGCCGAAATACACCGTATCCACCAAATGGTTCGGTGCCAGCTGACCTGCCTCCCGGATATGGGTGCAGATCGCCCGAAGATACCCGTCCAAAAGTCTGTCGTCCTTGGTTGTCACAGAGTAAAAGTCACAGTACTGACATTTGCTCCGGCAAAAGGGTACATGAATATAAATGCCCAAAGGCTTTTTGTTCTTTCGGGTAAATAAAGCCATAGTCAATCCTCATCCAGCTTCAGCACTGCCATAAAGGCCTCACTGGGGACGGCAACGGTGCCGAAGGTACGCATCCGCTTCTTGCCTTCCTTCTGCTTTTCCAGCAATTTCTTCTTACGGGTAATATCGCCGCCGTAGCACTTGGCAAGCACGTCCTTACGCAGAGCCTTGATGGTCTCACGGGCAATGATCTTGCCGCCGATGGCCGCCTGCACAGGGATCTCGAACTGGGCTCTGGGGATGTTCTCCTTCAGCTTTTCGCAGATCTTACGGGCTCTGGGGTAGGCATTGTCCGCAAAGAGAATGAAGCTGAGGGCATCCACAATATCGCCGTTAAGGAGAATGTCCAGCTTTACCAGCCGGCTGGGCCGGTAACCGATCAATTCATAGTCCAGACTGCCGTAGCCCCGGGTACGGGACTTAAGGGCATCGAAAAAGTCGTAAATGATCTCGTTAAGGGGCATATCGTAGTGCAGCTCCACCCGGTTGGCGTCCAGGTAGACCATATCCTTGAATTCGCCCCGGCGCTGCTGGCACAGATCCATAATATTGCCCACATACTCCTGGGGAGCAATGAGGCTTGCCTTCACGAAGGGCTCCTCTGCCAGCTGGATCTCCATAGGATCGGGATAATCCAGGGGATTGTCGATCATCATCACCGTGCCGTCATTTTTGGTAATCCGGTAGACAACGTTGGGAGCCGTGGTGATCAGATCCAGATTGTACTCCCGTTCCAGCCGCTCCTGGATGATCTCCATGTGCAGAAGTCCCAAAAAGCCGCAGCGGAAGCCAAAGCCCAAAGCAATGGAGCTTTCCAGCTCATAGGACATGGAAGCATCGTTGAGCTTCAGCTTCTCCAAAGCTTCCCGCAGATCCTGATACTTAGCACCGTCAGCAGGATACACGCCGGAATAGACCATGGGCTGTACCTGGCGGTAACCGGGCAGAGCCTTGGAAGCGGGATTCTCCACGGTGGTAATGGTATCGCCCACCTGGGTATCGGCAACGGTCTTGATGGAGGCGGTGATATAGCCGACCTCACCGGCGCCCAAAGCATCCCGGGGCGTCAGTCCCAAGGGATTCATGGTGCCAACCTCCACTACCTTATAAGTAGCGCCGGTTGCCATCATCTTAATATCCATACCCGCACGGACCGTACCCTCTTTGATCCGGGTATACACAATAACGCCCCGATAGGAATCATACTGGCTGTCGAAGATCAGCGCCTGCAAGGGCGCATTCCGGTCACCGGTGGGGGCAGGCACACCCTTGACCACCATTTCCAGCACATCATGGATATTGATGCCGTTTTTGGCAGAGATCTCCGGAGAGTCCTCCGCAGGAATGCCGATAATATCCTCCACTTCCGCCTTGACCTCCTTGGGTCTGGCAGAGGGCAGATCGATCTTATTGATCACAGGCAGAACCTCCAGCCCCGCGTCAATCGCCAAATAGGTATTGGCCAGGGTCTGCGCCTCCACACCCTGGGAGGCATCCACCACCAGAACCGCACCCTCACAGGCCGCCAGGGAGCGGCTGACCTCATAGTTAAAGTCCACATGGCCCGGGGTATCGATGAGATTCAAAGCATAGGTATCCCCATCGTCGGCAGTATAGGTCAGCTGAACGGCGGTCGCTTTAATGGTGATGCCGCGCTCCCGTTCCAGCTCCATGGAGTCGAGCATCTGCTGCTCCATCTGCCGGCTCTCCACCGCGTCGCACTCCTCCAAAAGGCGGTCAGCCAGGGTGGATTTGCCGTGGTCGATATGGGCGATAATAGAAAAATTCCGGATTTTGGAAAGATCGGTCATAAGTATACCTCGCATATTTTCACTCGTATCATATATTATACCTGGATTTTCCTAAAAACGCAACTGTATGTTTTTACGGATTTGGGGGAATACTGTCTACTGGATCGAAAAAAATCAGAATTTTTATAATTTTTTTGGAAAAACCCTTGTCAAAAACGAAAAATGGGGGTATAGTCTAGCGGCAAAGATAAGAAAAGGGAGATGGTATCTGTGAGTACCGCAAAGAAGCCGGCTAAGTCCGCAGAGGATCTGCAGACCGTTCTGCAAAACCTCATCGCCCAGGGCCGCAAGGAGGGTATGATCCGCGCCTCCGACCTGAATCAGCATCTGGAGAAGCTGGATCTGAGTCCTGAGAAGATCGAGGAGATCTACGACCGTTTTGAGGCCATGAATATCACCATCGTTACAGCCGACCTGGATCTGGAGCTGGACGATGATCTGGATCTGACCATGGGCGACGACCTGGGTGATGACATCGATCTTTCCAATGTGGAAGACGAAGAGCTGGTAGACCCGGTGGATCTGGCCACCGAATACAATCTGGACGATCCGGTGCGTATGTACCTGAAGGAGATCGGTCAGATCAAGCTGCTCACCGCCGAGGAGGAAGTAGAGCTTGCTAAGCGCGTAGGTGAAGGGGATCAGGTTGCAAAGAACAAGCTGACCGAGGCAAACCTGCGTCTTGTGGTCTCCATTGCAAAGAAATACTCCGGCCGTGGCCTGCACATTCTGGATCTGATCCAGGAAGGCAATACAGGTCTGATCCGCGCCGTGGACAAGTTTGACTGGACAAAGGGAAACAAGTTCTCTACATATGCAACCTGGTGGATCCGGCAGGCCATCACCCGTGCCATTGCCGACCAGGCCCGGACCATCCGTGTGCCGGTGCATATGGTAGAGGTCATCAACAAGGCCACCCGATGCAACCGGAAGCTGGTGCAGGAGCTGGGCCGTGAGCCCACCATGGAGGAGATCGCCGCTGAGCTGAATCTGCCCGTGGAGAAGATCATCGAGGCCAGCCGTACCGCCGCCGACACCCTGAGCCTGGACACCCCCGTGGGTGATGAAGAAGATACCTCCATCGGCTCCTTCGTGGAAGATGAGCGTACCCCCGGTCCTGCCGACGCCACCTCCAACGCCCTCCTGGCAGAGGCTCTGAAGGAGATTTTAGATACCCTCACCGAGCGGGAAGCAGATGTTCTGCGTATGCGCTTCGGTATGTACGACGGCCGTACCCATACTTTGGAGGAAGTGGGGCAGATCTTCGGCGTGACCCGTGAGCGGATCCGTCAGATCGAAAACAAAGCCATCCGCAAGCTGCGCCACCCCAGCCGTGCCAAAAAGATCAAGGATTTCTACTGCTGATACCAAAAATGACGTGACCGAAAGGCCACGTCATTTTTTGATAATAACGATTGACAATTGACAATTGACAATTGTCAATTTTGCACTTTGCACTTTTTATCTTGCACTTATCTGACGCTTCCCATGAAGAAGAAGGCCACGGTGCCGGGGCCGGAGTGGGAGCCGATCACAGGACCCACATAATTGATGATCACGTTCTTCACGCCCAGCTTTTCCTTGGCAGCCTTGGCTACATACTGGGCATCCTCCAGGCAGTCGCCATGGGAAATAAACACGGTATCATTCACACCGGGCAGACCGGTCTGCTCCATCTTCTTAACAAGGGCATCCAAAGCGCCCTTTCTGCCGCGGCAGGTACTGACCTTAATGAGGTGGCCTTCATCATCCACATGCATAATGGGCTTGATCTGCAGCATGGTACCCACCAACGCAGTTGCGGCGCTGACTCTGCCTCCGCGCTTGAGGAACATCAGATCATTCACCGTAAACCAGTGTACCACATTCAGCCGGTTGTCCTCGCACCACTGATACAGCTCTTCCAAGTTCATACCGGTATCCCGCATCTTGCAGGCATGGTATACATACATGCCCTGGCCCAAGGAGGCAGACAGGGTATCGAGTACCTTGATCTTCCGCTCGGGATATTTTTCCATAAGCTCCTCGGCGGCGATCACAGCGGACTGATAGGTGGTGGAAAGACCGGAGGAGAAGGCCATCACCAAAAGGTCCTCACCCTGCTTCAAAATGGGCTCCATATAGCTTCCCCAGGTGGCAGGATTGACTGCAGAGGTGGTGATCACTTCACCGGCACGAAGGGCCTCGTAAACATCCTTCACGGCTTCTTCCGTAAAATTATTAACACTGCGTCCTTGATAGGTAATGGACAGCGGAACAACTGTCACATTCAGCTCCCGGGACAGTTCCTCGGGAAGGTCACAGCAGGAATCGGTCATAATGCGGTAGGGCATGGGTCATACACTCCTTAAAAAATTAACTGGACAGCCCCGCAGGGCTGGGGTATAATGGATTGTGGTGATATCTTACCCCACAACCGCCCAGTTGGCAACCCTCCTTCGGGAGAATCCCCCTTCCCCACCCCTCCGGCAGGTAGAATTTAGGACTCTACCACGAGTAGAGTCCCACTTTTTGATTAAAATAATTTGTGATTTGGAGGAAATTATGGCTTCCAGCAAACTTTTAAGACGACTTATAAAAAACTATGACGATCCAGCCGATGCAAAGGTTCGCGCCAGGGTGGGAACCCTTTCCAGCCTGGTAGGCATCGCCTGCAACGCCCTTTTGTGCCTGGGAAAGCTGATCATAGGCACGCTGTCCGGCTCTCTTTCCATTACCGCCGATGCCATGAATAATCTATCCGACGCCGCCAGCTCCGTGGTGACCCTGGCAGGCTTCAAGCTGGCAGAGAAGCCCGCTGACGAAGACC
>SVLB01000027.1 GCA_015068135.1 Oscillospiraceae bacterium
GCGGAACCTGGCGGCCTCCTATGACTGGATGTCCTACGCGGAGGCAGAATATCTGTTCTGCTCCGATCCTGCCGATCCTCTCAGCACCATTGAGAGCCTGTTTATTGACAGACTGCATCCCTCTGCCGAGGGCTACCGGCTCATGGCGGATGTGATCAAGTCTGCGATCCGTGGAGAGAATCAGCCCGTATTTGATGAGGAATTGGCACAGCAGCAAATGGCCGAGAAGAAATCTGCCAAGCTGGCCTCCCTGAATATTTACGGTGAAAACGCCTATACCGCGGAAAACTGGGCGACGGCAAAGCCCTATTACGATGCGGCGATTGCCAAGATCAACGCCTGCACCACCGAGGCACAGCTGAAGGCGTTGGACCTTTCCGAAGAAATTGCCGCTCTCAGCCAGATCCCCAACAAAGCCCCTGCAGTGGTGGAAAACCTGGTCAATCCTGCCACCCGGGATGCCCTGGCAGCCGAGGGCTGGACCGCAGCCGATGCCAATACCCTGCGGGTCAGCGGCTATAGCTATGCTTTGGACAATACGCAGGTATACGGGGATACGGAGCTGGTGTTCTCCGTGGGCAACAATACCGGTGATGTGGCTACGGGCGGTGTGTTCCTCAGAGCCGAGCAGCTGGACAATAACGGCATTGTTGGCTACCTTATCAATTATGTGTCCTCCGGCAATTACCTGCAGGTATACTATGTAAACAATGTATACAATACCGATGGCAGCAGTTACACATTGCAGTACATCGGCGGCATCAACTACGGTTCCTACGGCAGTATTCTGGGTACGGAGTTTTATGCCAAAATCGAAGGAGATACCTTGTATCTGAACACCCTGGAAAGACATATGGCAGGTCTGGCAACTTTGGCCACCGTGGATCTGACCTATAACGGTACCTTTGGCCTGATCGAAACCGGCTATGTGGGCGCTCTGTCCTGGAACGGAAGTATTGCCTTTGATCTGACACTGAAAAACTTTGCGGCAGAGGAAGTCCTGCCGGAAGCTCCTCTGGACGGCGCACAGCAGCTGATCGCCAATCTGACCGACCCTGCCAGCCGCGAGGCTTACAATGCCGGCAGCTGGAGCAAGGTGGACAAGAACACGATCAAGGTAAACGGCTTTGGCTACGCCCTGGACAGCACTGCCCAGTACGGTGATTCTGAGATCGTGTTCAAGGTATCCAATCATACCGGTGACATTGGTACCGGCGGTGTGTTCCTGCGGGCTACCCCCCGTGCCAACGGCGGTGTGGACGGTTACCTGATTAACTATGTTACCGCTAACAACTTCATTCAGATCTACTATCTGAGCAATGTGTACAATACCGACGGCAGCGAATATACTCTGACCTATTTGGGCGGTATTGTGTACGGAAACTACGGTAATGTGGCAGATACTGCCTTCTGTGCCAAGATCGAAGGCAGCACCCTCTATGTAAACTCTGTGGAAAGACAGCAGCAGGGAAGCGGATGGCTGGCTACTGTAGATCTGACCTACGGAGGTGCTTACGAGGTCTATGCGTGTGGCTATACCGGTGTGCTTGCCTGGAACAACGGCGTGTCCTATGATGTGACCGTCCAGAGTTTTTCCGGTGAGAAAAAGGACGATGTACTGAAGGTTTTGGCCATCGGTAACAGCTTTTCCATCGACGGCATGGAGTATGTTTACCAGATCGCCCAGGATCAGGGCGTGAAAAAAATTAAATTGGGCAATCTCTATATCGGCGGTTGCACCCTGGCCACCCATTATTCCAATTTCCAGTCCAACAATACGGCATATACCTACTATGTCAATACAGACGGCAATTGGGTGGCCAACAATAATTATTCTTTGCGGGCAGCACTGAAAAGTGATGACTGGGATGTGATCACTTTCCAGCAGGCCAGCGGCTACAGCGGTGTTGCGGATTCCTACGATACTTTGCCGGATCTGATCGCCGGTGTGAAAACTCTGTGTCCCGATGCCAAACTCGGCTGGCACATGACCTGGGCTTACCAGGGCGATTCCAACCATGCGGATTTCGGTAAGTACAATAATGACCAGGCGACCATGTACCAGGCGATCGTATCTGCAGTGCAGAGCAAGATCCTCACCAACAGCGATATCGATTTTGTGATCCCCGCAGGTACTGCCATCCAGAACGCAAGAACCTCCCTTTTGGGAGACACCCTTACCAGAGACGGTTACCACCTGTCCTACGATGTGGGCAGATATATTGCCGGTATTACCTGGGTGGAAGCCCTGACCGGTAAGGCAGTAACCGATCTGACCTACTGCCCGGCGGGTATCACAAAGGACATCATGGAGCTTTGCGTGGAGAGTGCGGCAAATGCGGCACAGGTCCCCTATGGGGTTACGGCTTCCACATACACCCTGGAGGAGCGCTACATAGAGCTGGATCTGAATTTGGTTTCCGGATGGTACGACTCCACCAATACCAGCGGCGATCCTCAGAAGGTGTTCGCTTCTACCAGCAGCCTGCCCTTCTTCAGAACAAAGGTATTCTCCAAAGCGGAGCTTCCCGAGGGAACGATCATTGTCAACAGTGCCGGTTACAGTGTCCGTCCGGAAGGCTGGGTCAATGGGGAAGGTGCTACCAGACCCGCTGCGGTTTCCACCCCGTTTGTGGTGGTTACCGATGCATGGTGGGGCGACTGGACAGAGCGCGCATTTAATATTAAGGTGGCTTCCCTGGAAGTGACCGCAGAGGAAACGGAAGCCGGCTTCAAGATCTATGTGCCTCTCAGCGCATACGACAAAGTGGAATTGACCGTTGAAAAAGCCTTCTATAATGCCAATCTGTATTCTGCAAGCCAGACCCAGGCCGCCAGCACATCCCTGAAATTCTTCACTGTGCAAACCTTCACAGAGGATACTCTGCCTGTGGGCAGCATCATTGTGAATGCCGAGGGCCGGAATATCCGTCTGGAAAGATGGATCGACGGCACGGTAAAGAACAGTGACGGCACAAGAGGTCCGAACTCCACCGCTAAACAGCATCAGGTGGATGCCTCCTGGTGGGATGGCTTTGATACAAGAGCATTTAACATTCCGGTAGCTTCTCTTGAAGATTCCGAAATTGACGCACTGCTGGCTTCTTTCACCATCTATGTGCCAAAGGGTGCCTGAGACTATGCAGAAAACCGATCCATTTTCTAAAAAACGGATCGCGTGGCTCGGTTCCTCTGTAACCTACGGCTTTGCATCCGGCGGTTATTCCATGGCAGAGGCCATTGCCGAAAAGCGGGAGGATACCGTTTGCTATAAGTTTGCGGTATCCGGTACTACCCTGGTCAATGATTCTGCCAATTCCTATGTAGCCCGTTTGCAGCAGATGGATACAAGTCTGAAGCTTGACATGCTGGTGGTCCAGCTATCCACCAACGATGCTACCCGGGGGAAAGCGCTGGGACAGATCAGCGAAACCACCGATATCAACCGTTTTGATACCACCACCGTAGCAGGTGCCATTGAATACATCATTGCCTATGCGAAAAATACCTGGGCTTGCCCGGTCGTATTCTATACCGGCACCTATTATGAAAGCACAGCCTATGCTTCCATGGTGGAATTGCTGCTGGGCATTCAGGAAAAATGGGATATTGGTGTTATCGATTTGTGGAATGATGCAGAAATGACCGCCTTGTATGGAACGGATCCGTATACAGCATATATGAGTGACCCGATCCATCCCACAGCCTTGGGCTACAAAGAATGGTGGACACCGAAATTTGAGCAATTCATGCTAAATTATTGGAGCAAATAAAAGACCCGGGGACGGCGCTGTGTATGACACAGCGCCGTCCTTCAGTTTGTCAAAAAAGGCAGGTCCCGTAGGGAACGCCCCGAAACGACAGATCTCGTAGGGAACGCCGCCCTCGGCGTTCCGACCGCGAAGCGGCCCTGTAGGGGTCGATGCCCACATCGACCCGCTCCGCGAAGCGGCAAAGCCTTCTCCCTGGGGAGAAGGTGCCCCGAAGGGGCGGATGTGGGGTCTGAAGGTTACTGAGCAGCTTTATACAAGCCAATGGGTGCAGCAGGAAAGATTTTTGCCCATCGAGGTCAAAAATCTTTTCGGAACGCAGAGGGCTGCGTTCCCTACAACGCCCCGAAACGACAGATCTTGTAGGGAACGCCGCCCTCGGCGTTCCGACCGCGAAGCGGCAAAGCCTTCTCCCTCGGGAAAAGCCTTCCCCCTCGGGGGAAGGTGCCCCAGTGCGCACACTGGGGCGGATGAGGGGCCTGAAGGGTTCTGAGCAGTTCTATTGGGGCGCTACCGCCCATAACACCCCACATACGTCAGTCCTTCGGACTGCCACCTGTGAATCAAGGTATGATTGCCCCCGGCAATCATGGCAATTTTAGATTCGCTGCGCGGAGCACCACTCCCCAGGGAGAAGGCTATGGGCGCTCTCGCCTGTAACACCCCACATCCGTCACGGCTAACGCCGTGCCACCTTCTCCCGGAGGGAGAAGGCAAATAAAGCCTTCTGGCAGCCCGTAGGGATGACGGATGTGGGGGCTGAAGGCTACTGAGCAGCTTTGCACAAGTCAATGGATGTGAATTGTGTAAAATTAAAAACAGATATCACTTGACAAACTTATATAAATAGAATACAGTTAATGGTGTAGAAATTGCGCAATTCTTGTGCAATATATACAAACAAAGTTGTAATGCCGGGACGATCCAGCACAGCTTTGGCTGTAACAAAACGCATTTTGAAGGAGGTAACCCCATGAAAAACGCGAAAACCCGTAAAATCGGCAAGCTGATGGCGTGGCTTTTGGTCATTGCCATGCTCCTGCCCATGGTACCAGCGGTGCAGGTCAGCGCTGAGACGGAGCAAACGGTGACGGAGCTTCCCACCGTGACCCTGCCTGCCGAGCCCGACCAGGGAGAGCAGGAAATCCCCACGATCCGCCAGTGGAATTTCACTGACGCAGCGGATCTGGAGGCTTTCGATGTGTACACATCCGGAAGCAGCGAATTTGTTGTACAGGACGGTGTGCTGTTTGCCAACGGCACCGACTCGGAGCAGAAAGCCATCCTCAAGGAGGAGCTTTCTGTGATCAAGACCGTCTCCGTAAACATTCTGCCCGGTGAATCCGGCAATATTTACGGCGGCGTGTATGTGGGCGCCCAAAATGCCCAGGCAGGGGTGGATCAGATCCAGTCCATGGTGGTGCTTGTCAAGTCTGACTACTCCGGCTGGTCCGATGCGCCCAACCGGATCGACCTGGTTTTGGGTGAGTTCAATAATAACTGGACCCATCATGAAACCTTTATTTCCGAAACCGGTAACGGCAATAATCTGTTCTCCGGCGGCAAGAAAGAGGCCCTGAACCTGAAGCTGGCCTTCAGCCGGGACTGCATCCTGGCCACCTTGAGCCTGGTGAGCAATCCTGCCAAGTATATTCAGAAGATCTTTACGGTCAACGATCCTGCCAAGCTGCAGGGTAAGGTTGGTCTGCGTTCTATCGGCTCTGATACCAAGTACGACCGTTTTAAGGTCAACGAGGATTACATTCCCGAGAGCCTGATCTCCGGTCTGAAGCTGGACGGAACCGGTAAGGCCTCTTATGCCAAAACATTGGACACATTGCCGGTAAAGCCTGTGACTATCGAAGCCTGGGTAAAGATGGACAAGCGGGACACATCCGGCCGTCAGGCAATTATCTCCAACTATACCGGAGGCAGCTTGGCTTCCAATTCTCAGGGCACCTGGGGTCTGTACACCGATGAAGACGGTGATATCTGGTATACAGAACGTTGCGGCGGCACCACCTATAACAATACAGAGCGCTTGGAAATGTGGACCAGTGAGTGGACCCATGTTACCATCGTCCGCAGCCAGGGTGTGCTGAAGACCTATGCCAACGGTGAACTGGTCAATGCCCGTGAAAACGCCATTATGGGCGAATCCAATGTGTTGGATAATTATCTGACCATCGGCTTCTGTACGGTGGCCAGTGGTTCTATGAAGGGTGAGATCGGCGATATCCGTCTGTGGAGTACCGAGCGTACCCAGGCCCAGATCCAGGCCGATATGTACCGGGAACTGACCGGTACCGAGGAAGGTCTGATCCAGCATTGGAACTTCGATTCCCAGGACAAGGGCATTGTGAAAAACACCGTCGAGGGCGGCCTTGACCTGGAGCTTTTGGGTCATACCCAGATCGGTGACGAGGAGATCCACCGCTGGGATTTCTCCGATGAAACCCAGATGGAAGACTTTAGCTTCTACTATGCACCTACCTATACTGCCGATAAGTACAATTATCAGTTCGGCATTAGCAATGAAAGACTGACGATTTCCGGCAGTATCAATAACAGTAGTACCGAAGTCAAGGCAATCCTGAACAAGGACATCGATGACATTACCTATATTGGCGCAGATGTGACCCAGGGCGGCACATCCACTGCTAACGTAGCTATGCTGTGGGGCGTGAAGAAGGTCAATTCCGAAAACGTGAATGACTACGAGGGCTTCAAGACCCGTATGACCCGCTACAGAACCAGTGCGGCCAGGAGACCTTATGGAGAAGTAGATTTCAACAAGATTGAGAACGGAACCTCTACAGCAGTAACCACTACAGCTGTTAACACAACCTTCTTCCCCGGCCCGGATGAGAAGCTGCCCTTCCACATTCAGCTGGAATTTGACGGCAACCAGGCAGATGCTCTGATGTACCGCCTGGACGATCCCACCATTACCGTTGGTCAGAGCTATACCTTTGCCGATGGTGATCTGGATGGTAAGGTCGGTCTGTGGCTGGGTAGAACCAGTGTATCCTTTGATAACTACACCATCGTTTCCAAGGCACCTGAAACAGCAGCGCCTCCCGCTATCGAGGATTCTGTTCTCTATGATAATCAGGGCTACGCCTTCGGTACTGACTCCCAGACATGGCGGCTGAACAAGAACCTGGAAGACACCCCCTATACGGTGGAAGCCTGGGTCAAGATTCCCGAGGGTGTTGCCGACAGCACCACCGGCTATATCGTTTCCAACGCAAACCGTGCGCCTTACATCTCCATGCAGATGATCGCCGACGGCGATCTGCGCCTGAGTTGGGGCGTGGAGGACGAAGGCCTTGCCATCGTCAGTAAGAATTTTGATGTGTCCACCGAGCTGCGCAACGGCAAGTGGACCCATGTGGCCTATACCTGCGATGTGGCAAATGATACGGTTGTTGCCTACATCAACGGCAGAGTGATGCGCACCTGGGAGAATGCGGGCCTTGTGGACTTTGATCTGCCTGACCACATCACCCCCCATAACTTGTTCTCCATTGGTTCTTTGGGAGCTGCCAACAGCTCCACCAACGAGTTAGATCCTTCCAATCCCTTGCTGGGCTGGATTGCGGATGTGCGTATGTGGAACAAGCCCCTGACTGCTACCGAAGTGCAGCAGAGCATGATGACCCAGTATACCCAGGCCCATGAAGGACTGATGGTGAACCTGCCTCTGAATGAGAAGGTCAATGATTCCTTTGCGGATCTTTCCGGCAACGGCTACGATGCCAAGGTCATTTCCGTAAAAATGACCTTCGGGGAGCAGACCCATGAGCCCGGTGCCTACTCCATGATCGTGATCCCTGACCAGCAGATCCTGGCCCATTACTATGAGCCAGAGCTGTACGGTCTGTATCAGTGGATCGCAGACAATCGGGAGAAGGAAAACATTCAGATGGTCATGAGCGTGGGCGACCTGAATGACAACTGCGGCAATGTGGATCAGTGGCAGCGCAATCAGAACGCATGGAAGCTGCTGCCTGCGGATCTGCCCTATATCGTTGCCCCCGGCAACCACGACTACGATACCAACTCCGGCTGGAACAAGGGCTACGGTGTCCGGGAACAGCTGACCCTCATGAACGAGTACTTCCCCCAAAGTATTTTTGAAAGCTATCCCACCGAGATCGGCTTCTTCGATGAGGTCAACTCCGCCAACCAGTGGCAGGCATTTGAGGTGAATGGCAATCACTACCTGGTTATGGCATTGGAGTACGTTCCTCAGGACGATGTGCTGGCATGGGCCAATGAGGTGGTCGATGCGCACCCCCATCACCAGGTTATCGTGGTGACCCATAGCTATGTGGGTTCCTACGGTGAACTGGATCAGCCCAAGATTTGGAGCCAGTTCGTAAGCCGCCACGAAAATATCATCATGGCCTTCTCCGGACACGTCTGGAGTACTGCCGCGGTCAGAAGAACCGATACCGGCATCAACGGCAACCAGGTCCATCAGGTACTTATGGATGCGCAGATGTCCGATACCGGTAACAAGAAGGTTGCCATGGTGGGTATTCTCCGGTTCAATGCGGACGGAACTGTGTGCGATGTTTCTTACCTTTCCACCAGCAAGGGCCAGTATGAAGTAAACAGTAACTTCACCCTGCAGCTTCCCCAGCCCGATGACGTGATCGCCCAGGTGGGTGACAGGGTTTACGGCAGTGTCAATGATGCTCTGGCCGCAGCCAACGGAGAGGTGGTTACGATCCTTGCCGATACCGATGAGGAAATCCTGGTGGAGCAGGATGCGACCATCGACCTGGCAGGCCATACTCTGACCAATGTTACTGTCAGCGAGGATGCAACTTTGTACGGTGTGGACACCACTACCGACGATTATGACTGCACCGGCGGCTACGGTAAGATCACCAACCTGACCGGAAACTTTGCCGTGCATCATAAGACTGTGATTGACCGCAATCCCCAGCGTTACCTGGCGGTGACGGAAGAGGACGGCGTTTCCTTCCACCGCTTCTATATCGGTATTCAGTACATTACCCTGAAGCCCGCTGTGGTCGGCTTTGGCTATAAGGCGATCTACGGCGGTGACGAAAAGGTGCAGGCCTCCCTGAAGGAGGAGGGCGCGTTCGGTTATAATCTTTGGGTCACAGAGGATAAAGTGGTTACCGTGGGATCCAATGCCGATACCTTTGTCACCGGCTCGTCCGGTACAACGCGGACCCTGAGCCTGAACAATTTCGACACGGAAAACTACGGCGAAGCGCCCGTTTACGCAACGGTGTATATCACCCTGGCTGACGGCACCACGGTCACAAGCGCGGAGTACAGCTACTCCATGCGTGCCATGGTGGAGCGGGTCAACAGAGAATACGAAAAATACTCCGATGTGCAGTTGCGGGCTGCCGCACGGATGATCCTGAAGGATGCGACCATGCCCGGCTGGGAAGTGGAGAACATTCTGGGGAGCCTGAAGCCCAAGGCGACTGTGGAAAGCCTGCTGGTGGTGGATGAACCCATGACGGTAGTGGGCGGACAGGATGCCAACCTGACTTTGACCGGTGCGGCTCAGTTCACCGCCCAGGATACCCCTGAGACCCTGGCGGACAACCCCTACAGCGACTGGATCACGGACTTCTATGTGTCCCTGGACAAAGAAGCAGGGGAGGGCCTGCTCCTGGCAGGTAACTACGCAGATTCCGGCTGGACCGCCGTTGCTGTGGAAGCCGGACAGACCGATATTTCCCTTCTGCAGACCCTTATGGGCCAGCCCATGACCTACATGGCGTTTATCACCGAGGGAGCAAGCTTCAGCTGTGGCGCGGTGGATACCCTGGCGCAAAACACCGGCACAACGGTCACTGTGGAGCTGCGGCTGACCGATCCTGAGGATCCTGCTAACTACATCGTAGCGGGGCAGACCTCCCTGTATCTCGATCCGGCAGTTTCCGCAGAGTATGAAGCGGTCAGCGGCGGCGTTACCGCCGAAGACGGTGTGATCACCGCCACCGCAGCCGGAACTTTGGCACTCCACGAAACCAGAGGCCTTGCCAACGGCACCTACTTTGCCGAGGTCTACACCACCGATAATACCAGACCTGCCGGTATCGTGTTCGGTGCCAGCCAGGACGGCAGCAGCTACTATCTGTTCCGCCTGGGCAACGGCAGCAAGGTGGAGCTGGTAAAGGTCGCAGACGGTGTGGAAACCGTAGTGGATACCGGCTTCTATCCTGCCAACCGCCGGAAAGAGTATAACGGTATGGAAATCGTAGTGGAGGATGGCATCATCCATGGCTATGTCCACAATCCCCATTACCCCAAGATCCACTGCTTTGCGGTCCATGAAGAAAGCACCTTTGGGGGCAACCGCATTGGTCTGTGGTCCGGTGCAGAGGGGGTTACCTTCCGCAATGGAGAGCTGTCTGCAAGCACCGAGACCCGGACTGCCAAGGTGCTGATCTTCGGTCACTCCTATACGGAAATGTGGAATGACTACGCAAGCTTCTTCCCCGAGTATCCCGATATCGACAATGTGGGCCTGGGCGGCTCTGTGGCCTCCCAGTGGGAGCAGTTCCCCGAGGAGCTGGCCTCCTATGAGCCCGAACTGGGCATTTTCATGATCGGCATCAACGATCTGAACGGCAGTGTCACCCCCAAGGCGGTGGTGGACTCCATGGAAAATACCCTAGTGCAGATCAAGGCACTTGTGCCGGAGTTTGAAGTGGTGGTAACCGCTGTGAACCATTGTCCCAGCCGCGCCACCATTACCGACAAGATCTCCCAGTGCAATGCCCTCATGCGCAATCTGGCGGCCTCCTATGATTGGATCTATTACGCAGAGACCGAATATGCCCTCTGCACCGATCCTTCCGATCCGCTGACCGCTGATGCCACCCTGTTCTCTGACGGTCTGCACCCCAATGCGGCGGGCTATGCCATCCTGGTGGAAGCCATCCGCAGTGCCGCCAATGGCGAAAACCAGCCCGAACTGGACGAGGAACTGGCACAGGCACAGATGGCAGAGGCAAAGGCTGCCAAGCTGGAAGCCCTGGCTGTTTACGGTGAGACCTCCTACTCCGAGGAAAACTGGGAACTGGCAGAGCCTCATTATAACGCAGCCCTGGCTAAGATCGATGCCTGCAAGACGGAAAGCCAGTTGAAGACTGTGGATCTGTCCGCAGAGTTTGCAGCTCTGGAAGCCATTGCAGACAAGGCAACCGAACTGGTGAGCCATGTAATGGATCCCGAGACCAGCGATGTCCGTTCCACCATTGCCTGGACCAAGCTGGATGACCATACGGTAAGAGCCAATGATTATGTGTATTCTCTGGACAATACCATGGTTTACACAGATTCCAAGACTGTGTTTAAGCTCTCCAACCCCTCCGCAGGTATTGGTACTGCAGGTCTGTTGCTGCGTGCCAGCAAGGCTGACAATTTGGGTATGTACGGCTACCTGGTGAATGTAAATACCAATGGTAACTATATCCAGATCTACTATCTGAACAATTCCTACAACAATGACAAAACCACTGCTACTACCAAGTATATTGGCGGTATTGTACTGAACAATTACGGCATTAACGCAGTGGATACCGAGTTCTTTGCAAACATTGAGGCAGATACCCTGTATATCAACACCCTGGAGCGTCAGCTTGCAGGTGAGGCATATCTGCTGGCTGTAGATCTGACTTATGACGGTGCATACGAGGTCTATGAGGAAGGCTATACCGGCATTCTGTCCTGGACCACCAGTACCTTTGATTTCCAGATCAAGCGTTACGCAGGTGAAGGCACTCCGGTGGTTCCCCTGGCAAGCCAGATCATGGGCAATGTACTCAATCCCGAAACCCAGATTGTCCGCAGTACGATCGACTGGACTAAGGTCAATGACAATACCATCCATGCCAACGGTACGAAATACGCTTTGGATGGCACCACTGCATACAGCACCAGTGAGTTCGTAGTGAAGGTATCCAACAGCTCCGGTACGTTCGGCACTTCCGGTGTGCTGCTCAGAGCAACACAGACCGTAAATAATGGTATCAATGGCTATTTGTTCAACTTCAATACCAACAGTAACTATATTCAGGTTTATCATCTGAGTAACAATTACGGTTCCGGCGGTACTGCAACCCATACCTATGTGGGTGGCATTGTGCTGAATAATTACAGCATCAACGCAGAGAATACAGAGTTCTATGTAAAGATTGAGAATAGTACGATGTATATCAATACTGTGGAAAGACAGCAGGCCGGTACCAAGATGTTGGCAACCATTGATCTGACCAAGGGTGGTACATTGACCAATTACCAGCATGGCTACACCGGAATCCTGTCCTGGGCCAATGGCGTCAGCTTTGATATTGAGCTGAAGGAGTATGCCGGTACGGTAGTTGATATCAATGAGGCCGATGAGATTCTTACCAATATTTTTACCGATGGAAACCGCACCGGCTACGGCATGACCGGCATTACAAAGGTGGATGACAATACCGCCAATCTGTCCGGCTATGCGTTTGCAGTGGACAATACCAAGGTTTATGACGATGCAGAGCTGACCTTCAAAATGTCCAATAATACCGGTGCTGTGGGTACTGGCGGCTTATTCCTCAGAGCAACCCACAATGAAAATAACGGTGTGGATGGATATCTCATCAACTATGTAACGGAAAAGAACTACATTCAGGTCACTTACATGGGCAATCTGTATGCTACTGACGGAAGCACCCAGACCCAGACCTATATTGACGGTGTGGTATACGGTTCTTACGGCAGTGTTGTGGATACGGAGTTCACTGTGAAGATCGAGGGAAGCACCTTGATCATCAACACTGTGGATAGAATCAAGGCAGGGCAGGGCGCACTGCGTACCATCGATTTGACCAAGGGTGGAACACTGCCTGTCTATGAGTCCGGCAATGTGGGTATTATATCCTGGGTCAAGGATGCCGCCTTTGACCTGACCATTGACAAATTTGTAGCAAATTAATTTCTTTGAGGGCTGTTGCAGATTGCAACAGCCCTCTACTGCTGACGGGATCTACCTGCTTGATTTTTGCGAAAGAGGGAATATAATGAGAAATAAGGAGGTGTGAGCATGAGAGAATTGGAGATCATTCGCTATCCGCAGATCGAGGGCTTGACGGTTTTTATTAACACGGTAGAGTATCGGACGACCCATGTTCATGCCGAATGGGAATTGGTTTTGATCCTGGATCAGCCCTTATCCGTTACCTGTGAAGCCCAAAGCTTTGTGGTTTCACCGGGAGAAATGGTGCTTTTCAGCCCTAACGAGCCCCATGAATTTCGTAAGGTTTCCGGCGGCTGTACCTTTCTTTGCCTGCAAATATCCGAGAATATTCTGCCCGCTATGCCAAAGATCGTGGCGACCGATCATCTGCCCCATCAATGGCTGGCAGGGGAGGAATATGCCCGGCTGCAAAAAATGCTTCTGGAGGTTATGGAGCGCTATTTACGGCGGGATGCGTATTTTGCGCTGTACTGTGTGGGACAAAGCTGCCTGATCCTGCATCAGCTGATTTCAAAAATGCCGGTGAAAGAGCTGTCCGACGAGGAGCTTTCCTCCATTGACAAGAGAAACGCAAGGCTGAAACGTCTGCTCCGGTTTGTGGAAGAAAACTATATGCATAAGATCCGCCTGGCAGACTTTGCCCGGCAGGAGAACTGCTCATTGAGCTACTTATCCCGTTTTATTAAGGCGGTGCTGAATCAGACCTTTCAGGAGTATGTGAATTCTGTGAGGTTCCATTGCGCCTGTAAGCTGATTGCCGCGGGACAGAAACGGATGCTGGATGTGTGTATGGAATCCGGATTTTCGGATTATCGGTATTTTTCCCGGGAGTTTCAAAAAAACTACGGCATGACCCCGGAGCAATACAAACATGCTGCAAAGAAAAGCCAGCTGCGCAGTCAGGCCAACCGGCACAGTCTGCATTCTGTGGAGCGCTTCTATTCCGCAGAGGAAAGCATGAAGATCATAAAGAAACGAATGTAAACAGACCCTTTGACATATTTCATAAAAAGCCGGGAGTGGTTTTGGTCAAAAGGCTGAAATTCTAAAAAGGTCAAAATTGTCTAATAGATGAGCAAATCTGTCAAGGAAAATATAAAAGATTCCTGATATGCTTTACATGGAAAAAGAGGCAGACCGGTGAAGAACGACTGCCTCAGGATTCTAATTTTTCGGGATGCAGGATCCCGGAGAAAAAGCATTACATAAGGAGGAAGCGTATGAAACGGTATAAAAGACTGTCCTGGCTGCTGGCACTGGCGCTTTTGCTGACAGCGGTGCTGCCGGGACTGGCGCAGGCAGCGGAGGAATATGCCGCTGTAGAGGATTTTGAAAGCGGAAGCCAGGGCTTTTCCCTGTATTCCTCGTCTTCCGGCGGCTTTGCTGTGCAGAACGGCAAGCTGGTCCCCACCGGAGATGCCGGTGAATTTAAGGCAATCTACGAGGCAAACGGCAGAAGGATCCGCGCTGTCAGTGTGGAAATGCATCCCAACGGCAACGACGGAATGTTCGGTGGCCTTTATGTGGGTGCCAGCAATGCCGGCAATGGGGAGAATGGGATCGATGCCTATTATGTTGGCATTGAGTCCAATTTCGCAGGTTGGGACGATGCTCCGAACCGTTTGGATATCACCCTGGGCAAATTTAACCAGGCTTGGGCAGGAGAGCAGGGGGGACGGATCATTTCCGAAACCGGTGCAGGGAATGCGCTGTTCTCCGGTGGCAATAAACAGCCCATCCGAATCCATGCGCAGATGGAGGGAAATCAGCTTGCGGTTACCGTGAGTCTTGTCAGCAATCCGGCAAAGCGGGTGAGCACGGTCTATACCCTGCCTGAGGGGACGGACCTGTCCCTGGGCAATGTGGGTATCCGCAGCCAATATAACAATGCCAGCTACGATAATTTTACTGTGGAATACGCAGCGGATCTGTCGGCGTATCTGCCTGCGGGGGTTGCGGACTTCTCTGCTTCCACAGAGGGCTTTGACCTCTATTCCACATCCAATGGCGGCTTTGCCGCGCAAAACGGCAAGCTGGTCCCCACTGCAGATGCCGGTGAATTTAAGGCCATCTATAAAGAAAGCGGAAAGATCGTAAAGTCAGTCAGCGTGGAGCTCCATCCCGTTGGCAATGACGGCCCCATCTACGGCGGTCTTTATATCGGCGCTTCCAATGCGGCTAACGGCCAGGATCAGATCAATGGCCTGTATGTGGGCATTGAGTCCCACTTCACCGGTTGGGAGGATGCGCCCAACCGGATCGACCTGGTGCTTGGCGGCTTCCCGGTGTGGACAGAGTACAGCCGGACGGTTTCGGAAACCGGAAACGGCAACAATCTGTTCTCCGGCGGTGTCAAGGAGCCGCTTCTGCTCCGGGCGGATATCACCGGAAATCTGGTTACCGTGACGGTGAGCCTGCTGCGGGATCCTGCTGTCAGCTTTGGCACGACCTATGTGGCAGATTATGACGTGTCTTTGGGTCAGGTGGGCATCCGCAGCCATCACAATAACGCCATGTACGATAACTTCGCGGTGAACACACCTGCGGTTTCCGCGGAAGATGCGGCGGCGACTGCGGGCGGACAGAACTTTGCTACGGTACAAGCGGCTGTGGATGCCGCCAACGGCAGTGTGGTAAAGATCCTGAAAAGCAGTGACGAAGCGATCACAGTGGGTCAAAATGCCGTGATCGATCTGGCGGGCAATACCCTCGGTCAGGTAACTGTGGCAGATGGCTTCACCCTGAAGCTTGTGGATACCGCTTCCGACGGTTACGAGGGCAATTTTGGCAGCGCATGTGTTTCCGGCAATGTGGAACCGTTCCCGGAGTTCGACGGGAAAAACTATCTGACAGTTTGCCAGGAAGGCGTGTATACTTCTCACCGCTTCCGTGTGGCACTTACCCATATTACCCTGCAGCCTTCTGCGGATGCCCTGGGCTACCGGGCGAAGCTCTTTGGCGATGACACGGTTTTGCAGTATGCCGATACTGTGGGCTTTAACCTGTGGCTGGATGGCGAGCAGGTCAGAACCTATACCACCACCGCCAAGCGGGAGATCACACTGCGGCTGCGGGAGATCCTTGCCAATGACGGCGGTCAGACCGACATTCACGCCACTGCGTTTGTGACCTTCCGTGCAGGGGAGAATGCCCTTACAAAGACCAGCTCTCCCTATACCACCTCCATGAAGGATACCCTGGGTATCATCAATGACCGCTGGGATACCTTCAGCGCAGCACAGCAGGATGCCGTAAAGGCATTGTGCGACCTGTATTTTGATACGGTCAGCGGTTGGGATCTGTATAATATTTATCCCGAGCTTTACCAGCCGGTCAGCGGTGATTTTACCGCAATGACCACAGAGCAATTCCTGGAGTACTATCAGGTCGTGGATGACGGCGAGGCCGCCTGGCATCTGGATGAAAACGGCTTGGTGATCACGACCAAAAAGGGCGAGCTGTTTGGCTCCGATAATCTGCCCAGCAACCTGCTTCTGCAAAAAGGCGATGGCGACTGGGTCGCGGAAACCAAGCTGACCGTCTCCCAGGCGCTCAACGGCAACTACCAGCAGGGCGGTTTGGTGATCTATGAGGATGCGGATAACTACATCAAGCTGGTCTATGGCTACGGCGATGGCGCAACCAAGGTGCAGATGGTCTATGAGCTGGACGGTGTGATCCAAAAGGATGTATCCTCCACTTTGACTGAGGACCAGCTTTGGCTGCGGATCCGCAAGCAGGGAAATACCTACACCTTCTACTATGTAACCGATATTAACAACGACTATCAGCAGATGGGCGAGTGCCAGGTGGCTTTGGAGAATACCAGACTGGGCTTCACTGCCTACAATGGCCGCTGGTCCGATGCCCAGCAGATCGGGTTTACTTTTGCATACCTGGATATCTTGGACGTGGATACCCCCGCATGGCCCCAGAGACTGTACGATGTGCAGCTGGATCAGACCGAACTGCGGCTGAATCCCGGCAAGACCGCACAGCTGGATGCCCAGGCCATTGCCCGGGATGAAAGCACAGCCGCGGCAGGTAAGGTGTTCTACACCAGCTCCGATACCAACGTGGTGACAGTGGATGAGAACGGCCTGGTTACCGCTGTCGGCGAGGGCTACGCCCTGATCACAGCCAATGTGGAAAATGGCTACCGGGCTTGCTGTGGCGTGTCCGTTATGCCTGAGACCTTGTATGTGTACGAAAATGACGGCAACCCCTATCTGCCCATTTGGGAGCATATCCCGGATGGAGAGCCCTATGTATTTGAAGACCCCGACAAGCCCGGTTCCTACCGTGTTTACGTCTACGGTTCCCATGATACCAAGATTCTGCTGGGACATCAGCACTACTGCGGATTTGAGTCTGTGGTATGGTCCGCACCTGTGGAGGATCTGACGAAGTGGACCTACCACGGTGAGATTTTCCAGTCCACGGTGCAGGGTACGCAGGATACCATTTACGCCCCCGATATGGTTGAAGTCATCCACGATGACGGCACTAAGACCTATTATTACTACCCCAACAATCAGAGCGAGGGTCGCCGGGGCATGGTCACCAAGTCCAGCCGTCCCGACGGTCCCTTTGTGGCTTGCAACTGGGCACCCGACAGCACCACGATGACCACGGGCATTTTGGGCTTTGACGTAGCAGTACTGCGGGACGACGATGGCCGTGTCTATGGCTACTGGGGCTTTGAAAACAATGAGGATTGCTGCTGGGCGGAACTGGATCCGGAGGATATGTCCACCCTGAAGGAGGGTACCGAGATCCATCTGAACCTGCCCACACGCAGCGATATCGACAGCCCCAGCTACGATCCCACCCGGTATAATATTGTCCAGGATGAGCATGTGGACAAGTGGGGCTTCTTTGAAGCACCCTCTATCCGCAAGATCGGCAATAAGTATATGCTGCTGTTCTCCCGCCGTGGTCTGCGCAGTGAGGCCACCGGCTGTACCACCTCTCAGCTGGCTTACGGTTATTCCGACAGTCCCGCAGGTCCCTGGAAGTGGGGCGGCATCATTGTGGATGCCAACGGTGAGGTCATTTCCGATTCCAACGGCAGGGTCTACCGCAGCTTCCCCAGTGATAATACCCACGGCAGTGTATGCGAAATTAACGGACAGTGGTACATCTTCTACCATCGCTCCAGCAATGCTTACAGCCGTCAGAGTATGGTAGATCCCATTACTGTGACCTGGGATGAGCAGTCTGTGGCGGAGGGCGGCGGTCTGTACATCTCCATGGCGGAGGTCACCTCTCAGGGTGTGCATCTGAACGGTATGGACCCCTACAAGCTGTATCCTGCAAGCATTGTCAGCTATTTGACCGATGGCTTCACCCGCAGAGCGGACGGCCCGGTGATCGTACCGGAATACCGCAAGGATGTTTTGGACTATATCAAGATCAACACCACCGATACCATTGCCGGTGTCAAGTATTTTGATTTGGATCAGAATGTGGAGGCTGGTAAGCAGAGCTATCTTGCCATTGGCGTTACACCGCTGGGCAAGGATGTGACTGTGGATGTATACCTGCGTCCCACAACGGCAGTCCGTGACCAGGTACTCAGCACAGTGACCCGGGATCCCGAAGGCAGGATCGTTGCGGTAGGCGAGGGCAGCTACAAGGTGGGTTCCTTCAGCATTACTGCCGATATGGCCCAGGAGCAGACGACCCTGCAGATCCCCCTGACCCAAATCGATGCACTGGACGGAAAGTGGGGCCTGTTCTTCGTGTTCTCCGCCCCGGGCTATACCGGTGAGGAGGATATCTGCTACTGGCATACCATGGAGCTGTACGGGGAGGATTCTCAACCCGAGCCTGTAAGCCGCTATACCTATGACTTCGCGGTAACAGAAGATGCCCTGGTTGACTGGACAGTGTGCAACGAGGATGCGGCGAACTGGAGCTATGTCCTGGGCGAGGGCCTGAAGATCAAGAGCCAGCGCGACGGTCTGTATGCCGGCGGCAATTCGGCAAAGAATGTATTTATGACGCCGGTCAGCGGTGATTTCGTGGCACAGACCAAGATCACCCTCAATACCGCGACCCTGACCAACTGGCAGCAGTTTGCGCTGCTGGTCTGCGATGATCAGGACAACTACATCAAGATGAAGTACGGCTATGACAATGGCTACGGCCTGCAGCTTTTGGCAGAGCAGAACGCCGCCCCCGGTGCCAGCTACGGTGCGGGGCTGGATGCAGGTGTGGGCCCTGTGTGGCTGCAGATCAAGAAGGTAGGCTATACCTATACCGGCTACTGGTCCACCGATGGCGTGACCTTTAACAAGCTCGGTGATACGATTATCCTGGATGGTTTTGATCCTGCATACATCGGCCTTGCTGCCTTTAATGACGGCGGAACCGACGAGCAGGTGGAGTTTACCGTAGAGTATGTGGATGTAAAGAGCCTGAATAGCTATGGGTTTGCTTCCATGACCCAGGCGGAGGCATTGGAAAACTGGCGTATCGACCGTGAGGATGCCGAGCATTGGAGCTTTGTGGAGGGCGAAGGCCTGAAGATCAAGAGCCAGCGCAACGGTCTTTACGGCGGCAACTCCGATTGCAAGAACGTCTTTATGCTTCCTGCCGAGGGCAGCTACACCGCAGAGGTCAAGATATCCATGGATCAGACTCCCGCGGAGAACTGGCAGCAGTTTGCCCTTTTGGCGATCACCGATCAGGAAAACTATGTGAAGATGAAATACGGCAAGGATGGCGGCCTGGGCTGGCAGATCCTGGCAGAGTCCGGCGGCAATCCCGGTGCCAGCCATGGCGGCGGACTGGAAGCAGGCAGCGGACCGGTGTGGCTTCGTATGGTAAAGGAAGGCAATACCTACACGGGGTATTACTCCACTGACGGCATCACCTTCCATAAGGCCGGCGATACCCTGACGGTGGACGGCCTGAATACCACCCATATCGGCCTGGCGGCCTATAATGACGGTGGTACCGATACCCAGGTCACGTTTACTGTGGAATATGTCCGTATCACAGGAAACTGATTTGGGACCTGAAGGATATCAAATGAAACAGGGGACGGTGAAAACCGTCCCCTGCTTTTGAAGGAGAAAGCAATATGATCTATCATGTGGCAAAAAGCGGTGCGGATCACAACTCCGGTACGGAAAACGCTCCGTTTCTTACGATTCAAAGGGCCGCAGATGTGGCACAGCCGGGAGATACGGTGCTTGTGCATGAGGGCGTTTACCGGGAATGGGTACGCCCCCGGGCCGGCGGCACATCCGATGCCTGCCGCATTACCTATGCTGCCGCAAATGGTGAGCATGTGACCGTTAAGGGCTCTGAACGGGTGGATTGGTGGCAGCGGCAGGAAGGAACAGTCTGGAAAGCGGTGATCCCCAATAGGGTCTTTGGGAAGGAGAACCCTTACAAGGAAAGGGTTTGGGGAGATTGGCTTGTGGCGCCAATAGAGCCGTATGCTCATTTGGGCGCGGTATATATGAACGGGCAGGCGTTTTATGAGGCCTTTTCCTATGGGGCTGTCTGCGCACCTGAAAAAAGGGAGTACAGCCGCTATGAGACCTGGGCATTTCGCCGGGAAGCGATCCCGGAGCCGGAATTGACGGTATACCAGTGGTATGCCGAGGCAGGCGAGGAGGAAACGGTGATCTATGCCAATTTCCATGGGGCAGACCCCAACCGGGAGCTGGTGGAGATCAATGTCCGCACAGCCTGCTTCTTCCCGGAGGAAACGAACCTGAATTATATTACGGTCCGGGGCTTTGAGATGGCCCAGGCCGCCTGTCCCTGGGCACCGCCCACCTCCCGTCAGCTGGGTCTTCTGGGCTGCCATTGGAGCAAGGGCTGGATCATTGAAAACAATCATTTTCATCATGCCAAATGCAGTGCGGTAAGCCTGGGCAAAGAAATCTCCACCGGAGATAACGAATATACCAAAACCGGGAAAAACCCGGGCTATCAGACCCAGATGGAAACCGTGTTCCGGGGCATACACGCAGGCTGGCGCAAAGACCGCATTGGCTCGCATATTGTGCGGAACAATCAGATCCATGATTGCGGTCAGAACGCTATCGTGGGACATATGGGCTGTGCCTTTAGCGAGATCTACGGCAATGAGATCTATAACATCGCCATGGGGCATGAATTTTACGGCCATGAAATCGCGGGCATCAAGTTTCATGGGGCAGTGGATACCCATATTCATCATAATTATATCCACCACTGCACCCTGGGGCTTTGGCTGGACTGGCAGGCGCAGGGAGTCAGGGTCAGCGGCAATGTATTCACGGAAAACTACCGGGATCTGATGATCGAGGTGACCCACGGGCCGCATTTGGTGGATAATAATGTGTTCGGGTCGGATTTTTCTCTGGTCAACGCGGCCCAGGGCGGTGCGTATGTATATAACCTGTTTGGCGGTTTTATGCAGCGTTATCCGGTGCTGAACCGGGCGACACCTTACCATTTTCCGCACAGTACGGATGTTTTGGGGGTGTCGGTAGTCTATGGTGGAGATGACCGGTGGCTTTGCAATCTGTTTGCTCCGCAAACCGTCGATCCGGCACCCTATGCCGCCTACGGTACGGCTGACTATAACGGTTCGCCAGCCTCCCTGGAGGAATACCTGCAAAGGGTACAGAGCCATGGCGTGGGAGATGTGGAGAATTTTGAAAAGATCCAGCAGCCCGTCTACATCAACGGCAATGCTTATACCGGAGGCGCACGGCATTTTGACCGGGAAGGGGATTATGTGGAGCTGAAAAGCCCCATGGGCTATCGCATTGCGGAGGATGGGAACACCGTATATCTGGAAATTGAGGCGGATCCGGCGCTGTTTCCGATGCCGGAATACCGGATCACCGCGGAAGATCTGCCGCAAGCAAGGATCGTCCGGCAAGGCTTCGAAAACGCAGACGCAATGCCGGCGCAGATCGAAAAGGGCTGGCTCAGAGAGCTTCGCCCCGGGTATAACCGCATTGCTTTGTGGCATAAGAAAAAGACAGATATATAATTCTATTGTGTGCCATTGACAAATACTGTGGGCTGTGTTACTATACAAATACATACAAAATCGGCTGTGTAAATTTGTGCAATATTACAAAAGCCGCTGTAATGGTTTGGGTGATCATTACAACTTTTGCTGTAATAAAGGGGAAAGGGGAGCCACCATGCCCAGATATATGCATTTGTCGATCTATGATGAAGATCGTATGGAAAAAATCATGGCAGCCATGGCGGCAAAAGCCAGGCGGGATATTCTGCGTTTGGTAAACGAAAACAGCTATTCGGTAACGGAAATTGCCCGGCTTTTGAATATGCCCACCTCCACCGCCGCTTTTCATATCAACCATTTGCAGGCGGCAGATCTTATTCATGTGCAGACCAAATCAGCCCAGCACGGATCTTCCAAGATCATCAGCCGGAAGCTGGATGAGCTCAATATCAGCTATGTACCGGATTATGATTCCCACTCTGTGATGACCACGGTGATGGACATTCCCATCGGCAGCTTTACCGACTGCCAGGCGGCTCCCAGCTGCGGCATGGCCACGGAGTCCAATATTATTGAAAATGACGATGTTCCCGCTGTGTTTTTCTCCCCGGCACGGCTGGGGGCGCAGATCATCTGGTTTAGTGCCGGATATTTGGAATACCGCCTCCCCAATTATGTACTGCGGGACAAAGAGCCGGTGGGGCTGAGCTTCAGCCTGGAGATCTGCTCCGAAGCCCCCAACTACCGCATGAACTGGGAGTCGGACATTACCTTCTGGGTCAACGGAAGGGAGATCTGCACCTGGACTTCCCCGGGTGATTTCGGAGGACATCGGGGACAGCTGAACCCGGAATGGTGGGCAGACTCTGCCACCCAGTACGGACTTCTGAAAACCATCCGGATCAACAGCCGCGGCGTGTATCTGGATGAAAATAAGGTTTCTGCGCTGACCCTGACGGAGCTGGCCATTGATGAGGGCGAGTATTTTACCCTGCGCATCGGCATCAAGCCCGATGCGGTGAATGTGGGCGGGCTGAATCTGTTTGGAGAAAAATTCGGAAACTATCAGCAAAACATTATTGTAAAGCTTTCTTACCAGGATAAATAATTGGAGGTTTACTGTAAAATGGAAGAGATTTTGCGTGCAGAACTGCCCAATCCCGGGTTTGCCAGAGAGAACTGGAAGACCCTGAACGGTGTCTGGGAGTTTGCCTTTGACCCGGAGGACCGTTATCAGCCCATGGGCATTGAGAAGGTACCTTTCGATAAGACGATCACCGTGCCCTTTTGCTACGAGTCGGAGCTTAGCGGCATCCACACGGATACCCCCTCTCGCAGTGTGTGGTATCGCCGGGAGTTCACGGTTACCCAGCAGGAGCTTGCCGGTGCGGTGCTGCTGCATTTCGGCGCGGTGGACCACGTGGCGCGGATTTGGATCAACGGGGCCTATGTAGGCTGCCATGAGGGCGGTTTTACGTCCTTTGAATGGGAAGTCAGCCAGTATCTGAAGCCCGGTGTCAATACGCTGGTGGTAAAGGCTGAGGATAGCTACAGCCAGGAGCTGCCCAGAGGCAAGCAGATGTGGGCCAGAGAACCCAGATCCTGCTTCTACCGCAACACCACCGGTATCTGGCAGAGCGTATGGCTGGAGTTTACCGGACGGGACTATATCACCGATATCCGGATCACCCCGGATCTGGACCAAAACCGGGCGTTTTTTGAGATCCGTACCGTAAACGAGGATACTCCGGCACAGATCATGCTGACCATCCGCAAGGAAGCGGAAGTGCTGGGGACCATGACCGTGGGTGCCGGCGGCAGACGGACCTGCTGCAGCTTTGGCTTCCGGGAAAACGGTGTCAACTCTGTATTCGATCTGTACTGGACTCCGGAATTCCCCAACCTTTTGGATGTGGAGGTCAAGCTGGTCCGTGACGGGCAGGTTTTGGATACGGTCAATACATATTTTGGAATGCGAAAGATCCATGTGTGCGGAGAACGGATCTTTTTGAATAACAGTCTGCTCTACCAGCGCCTGGTCCTGGACCAGGGCTATTGGCCCGAGGGTCTGATGACCGCCCCCTCCGACGAGGCCATCCGTAAGGATGTGGAGCTGACCAAGGCCATGGGCTTCAACGGTGCCAGAAAGCACCAGAAGATCGAAGATCCCCGGTACTACTACTGGGCAGACAAGCTGGGACTTTTGGTATGGGGCGAGATGCCCAGCAACTACGACTTTACCCCGGAGGGACAGCGGATGTTCCTTTCCGAGCTGCAGGCCTTTGTGAAGCGGGATTATAACCACCCCTGCATTATTTCCTGGATCCCCTTCAACGAAAGCTGGGGCGTTCACCAGATCGTGGGCGATCCCATGCAAAAGGCCTTTGTCAAGGCCGGCTACTACCTGCTCAAGTCCCTGGACAACACCCGGCTGGTGGGCTCCAACGATGGCTGGGAGCAGCTGGAGCTGACGGATTTCTGCGGCATCCATGACTACGACATTACCCCTGACAACTTTGCTTCCCGTTATGCCGACATTGAGGAGACGATGCGGGGCAGTGTGAACTTTAAGCCCGTGTACGCAAAGGGCGAGATCTATAACGGCAGTCCCATTATGATCACCGAAATGGGCGGCGTGAAGCTGAAAAACGACGGTGGCTGGGGCTATAATCAGGATATGGACAATGAAGACTCCATGGTGGAGTATCTGCGTGGGATCATGCAGGCCATCCGGGGCCATGGCAGAGTCCGGGGCTTCTGCTATACCCAGCTGACCGATGTACAGCAGGAGACCAACGGCCTTTTGGACGGTGAGCGGGTGCCCAAGGTGCCCCTGGAAGTGTTGAGAAGTATTTTTGGTTAATATATAAGGAGGAACAACAATGAAAAATCTGAAAAGAATCCTGTCTATGGTGCTGGCAGTGGTTATGCTGCTGGCAATGACCGCCTGTGGCGGCAGCAAGGAAGAGACCGCTCAGGAGGGCGGCAATTCCGTGGTAATTTCCTTCGCCGGCTGGGGCAGCCTTGCCGAGAAGAAGATCTTTACCAAGATGATCGACGATTTTGAGAAGACCCACCCCGGCGTGAAGGTCAACTATCAGCATGTCCCCGGTACCCAGGAGGACTACCTGGTGAAGCTGACCTCTCTGCTGGCCGCCAACAAGATGCCCGATGTATTCTACATCCACTCCGATGAGTTCTTCTCCTGGGCCGATGCCGACAGACTGGAGAACCTGACTCCCTATATGGAGGCCTCTCAGGTGGCTGCCAATGCCCAGGTATGGGAGAAGTCTTTGAATGTGTTCCGCTTTGATACGGCTACCCATCAGGTAGGCCAGGGCGATCTGTACGGTCTGCCCAAGGACCTGGGCCCCTGGGCCATGGTCTACAACAAGACTCTGTTTGAGGCCAAGGGTGTGGCGCTGCCCGACCCCGAGAAGCCTATGACCTGGTCTGAGTTTGTGGAGGTTTGCAAGCAGCTGACAGACGGCACCGGTGTCAACAAGGTCTTCGGCACGGCAAACTATACCCTGGAAGCTGCGGTTTGGTCCAACGGCGCAGACTTTTTGAACGAGGATCATACCCAGGTGACCGTAGATACTCCTGAATTTGCCGAAGCAATGCAGTGGGTGGCTGACCTGGCTCTGGTAGAGGGCGTTGCCCCCACTCCCGAAGAAGACAGCGCCAGCGGCTGGTTCCAGCGCTGGGTCAACGGCAAGGTGGGTATGGCCTGGATGGGTCCCTGGGATCAGGCGACCTTCTGGGACAGCGTGAGCTTCGAGTGGGACATTATGCCCACTCCCGTATCCGACAACACCGGCAAGGGTGTCAGCTGGCTGGCTTCCGCAGCTCTGTGTGTGTCCAAGACCTCCAAGGAAAAGCAGGTAGCTTATGAGCTGGCAGAGTTTTTGAGCATGGACGCCAATGCCCAGACCTATAACTATGAGGCCGGTCAGGCGGTTCCCAATATCGTGGAGATGGCGAAAAATGACTACCTGAATATGAACAAGGCACCTGCCAACAAGCAGGTATTCCTGGATATCATCGAGAATCCTGAGATGGGCCAGTTCAAATCCGTTTACTACACCAAGAACACCACCTGGTACTCCTACTTCAACTCCGAGTCCAGCAAGGTGTGGAGCGGCAAGATGACCGCCGCTGAATTCCTCAAGGAGATCCAGCCCGAGATGCAGAAGCGGTTGGACAGCGCAAACTAAAAAGAAACCGGGGTGAAAATCCGTGAAAAGGAAAGAAAAGCCCAGCAGACTGAATCGGGCTGAGCGGCGTGCGGGACTTCTGTTCATTACGCCTATCTACCTGCAGTTTATCATTTTCTTCCTGTTCTTTATGGGCTACTCTCTGTATATGAGTCTGACAGACTGGAATATTTTGGAGGGCACCCAAAATTACATAGGTTTTGCAAACTTTAAGCTGATTCTGAAAGATCCCCTGTTCTGGAAGTCCATGGGCAATACCCTGTTTTTGATGCTGGGTATTCCCATCGGCATGGTGTTTGCCATGATCACAGCCATCGCGCTGAACCGGAAGCTGGTAGGTAAGACCGTTTACCGTGTGATCCTGTATCTGCCGGCGGTTTCCTCCGTGGTGGCAGTGGCACTGCTGTGGCGGTGGATCTACAACGCGGAATACGGCGTATTGAATATGCTGCTTTCCCAAATTGGTATCGAACCGGTCAACTGGCTGGGCGATCCCGGTGTGGTAAAGATCTCTTTGATCATATTGGGCGTTTGGCGGGGTATGGGCAGTACCATGCTGCTGTTTTTGGCAGGTCTGCAGAACATTCCCAAGGAATACTACGAGGTGGTGGATGTCTCCGGCGGCAACGCCTGGCACAGACTTCGCTATGTGACACTTCCCATGATGACCCCCACCTATTTCTATGTGATCATCACCGGCGTCATTGGCGGCTTACAGGCCTTTGGTGACCAGTTTATCATCACCGGTCTGGGACCGGAACACTCTGCCATGACGGTGGTGTACTATCTGTGGGAAAAGGGCTTCGGTGAGTACAATATGGGTGCGGCCTGTGCCGTTGCGTGGGTACTGTCCCTGTTTATCTTTGTGATCACACTGATCCAGTTCAAGAGTTCCAAGAGCTGGGTGTATGACGGTAGCCATTAAGGAGGTGCTGACATGAAGCATACTTTGAAAAACAGTACCAAACAGCGGCTTGTGAACGGCACGATCCATATCTTTATGATCCTGCTGTCGCTGATCATGCTCTTCCCCTTTATTTGGATGCTCTCCACCTCTTTGAAAGACAAGATGCATGCCCAGATCTTCCCGCCCCAGTGGATCCCCGATCCTCTGCAGTGGGATGCCTACAAGGAGGTTTGGGAGGTTGCACCCCTGCTGAGCGGCATTAAAAACAGCCTGACCATTGCCATTCCGGTCCTGCTGTTCGGCACCCTCTCCTCGGCAATGGCGGCCTTTGCCTTTGCCAAAATGGATATTCCCAAGAAAAATTTTCTGTTCATGGCATTGCTCAGCTCTATGATGATCCCCGGTGTGGTGACCATGATCCCTCAGTATGTGGTGTGGGGCAAGATCGGACTGGTGGATACCTTTGTCCCCCTGATCCTGCCCGGCACATTGGGCAATATTACCATGATGTTCTTCTTCCGTCAGTATCTGACGGGCGTCCCGGATGCCTTGATCGATGCGGCAAAGCTGGACGGCGCAGGCTGGTTTACCATTTTCCGAAAGATCATGCTGCCCGCCATGAAGCCGGCCATTGCCGCCCAGGTGATCTTCTGGTTCATGGGTATCTGGAACGACTTTATGGGTCCGCTGATCTATTTGGACAGCGAGGAAAATTATACTGTGCAGCTGGCCCTGCGCTTGCTCAACAGCATGTCCGAGGCGACCAGTGAATACCCCATGATCATGGCCGGTGCGGTGATCTCCTGCCTGCCTTTGCTGATCCTGTATATCTGCTTCCAGCGGTATTTTGTGGATTCCATGGTGGTTTCCGGAATTAAAGGGTGATCCTATGAAAAAATTACGAGTGTGGTTGCTCCTGGTGCTGGTGCTGAGCGTTTGCCTGAGTGCCTGCCAGGAAATTCCCGATGATTATACGCCGAGCTCCGGCAATGAGAATCCGTTTGATGCGGAAACCGGCTACAAAAAGCCGGAGATCGAGCTCGATGGCGTATTGGATGAAAAACAGTGGGAGGAACTGAAGGGCTTTACCTTCGGTGATGAAATTTCCGCTACCGTCAAGGCTTTTTACGGTGAAACCGGCCTTTGTATCGGCGCGGAGGTTTCCGACCCGGAGCTTTGGGCCATCAGCTCCCAGGTTTACGACAATTCCTCTTTTGAGCTGTATCTGGATTACAGCGGCAAGGGCGGTTCTCAGCCGGAGGCCGATCAGTTCCAGATCTTCATTGATATCAATGAAAAAAGCCTGACCCGCCGGGGAAACGGCGGTAAATGGATCGAGGACAGCCTGATCAAAAACTACGCGGTAAAGGTCAACGGCACCACCGGTACCGTTGATCCGGAAAACGGATACTGCGTGGAGCTGTTCATTCCCTATTCCCAGATGGGCGGCGAGCCCCAGGTGGACTATGGCGTTGCCTTCGGTCTTGTTGGCTGCCGGGAGAATGTCCGTGAGCTTTGGCGGGGTCCTTCCGGCGTGAATGTCCAGTCTCCGGAAACCTATCTGAAGCTGTATCGGGATACCAATTCCGTGGAGTATTTCCGCAAGGTCAACAGCTCCAATCTGACCCTGGACGGCATTGCTGACGAAGAGGCCTGGCAGAACAAGCCCTACTATGCCTTCGGTGACGGTACCCGTGGCAGTGTCACCAGCTATATGGATGAAAAGGGCTGCTATTTCTTCCTGAAGATGCGGGATGATGCCGTCTGTGCAGAGGGCAACTCCGTATTTATGAACGACTCCGTGGAGATCTATCTGGATGCCTTGTCCGATGGCGGCCAGCTGCCGCAGACCGACGATATCCAGGTTCGCGTGGATGTGAGCGGTGGTATTGAGGTTCTGCGCGGCTTGGGCGTGGGCGAATGGAACAATGTGATGAACAATGTATTCGCCGGTGTCCAAAAGGGCGCGGAGGGCTATCAAATAGAGGTCTTTGTTCCCTGGGCAGATCTCAATTATGAATTTGCACCGGAAAGCCTGCATGTCAGCTTCGGCAGTGTGGACTGGGACGGCGTGCAGGATGACCAGGGCAAACGCAGTATTACCTGGAGCGGCATCGGCAAGGATCCTCAGGTCCCCGATACCTATTTGCAGATGGACAAAAACGGCATTGCAGGTGCCCAGACCCCTGCACCTCCCTCCGAGATCGTGCTGGACGGTATGCTCACCGATTCCCAGTGGAAGGGAACTCCCAGCTTTGCCTACCATAATGACCAGGTGAATGTGAACTGGTTCTGGACCTCCCAGGGCTGCTATATGGCCTTTACTGTGGCAGATGCCGCTGTACAGACCGATGGGGCAAAGCCCTTTGAAAACAGCAGCATCGAGGTCTATCTGGACTATAACTACAACGGCGGAAAGCCCGACAGCACAGATCGCACCGTTTTGGTGGATGCGGCAGGCAATATCCTGTGCCGTCAGGGTACAGGCGGAATCTATCAGGACTTCACCACCGGACGGATCCAGGCCGGTGCCTGCAAGACTCCCACCGGCTATGTGGTGGAGCTTTACCTGCCCTGGATGGAATTTGGCGGCGGCAGACCCAATGCTATGGGTGTGGCCTTCGGCCATGTGACCCGCAGTGCCGGTCAGAAGAACACCGCCTGGCATGACGACGGCTATTGTCCGGATCCGCAGAATCCTGAGCTTTACAGTGAGTTTACCCCCTACACCATTGGTGAGGTGGTCGGTCCTCCCGTGGAGCAGCCGGAGATCAACCTGGATGGCATCTTTGATGACAGCCAGTGGACGGATACCCCGGCCTACAGCTACCATGACGACAAGGTAACGGTCAACTGGTTCTGGACGGATAAGGGCTGCTATCTGGCCTTTGCCGTGGAAGATGGCAATGTAGTGACCGCGGGCAAAAAGCCTTTTGAAAACAGCTCCGTTGAGATCTACATGGATTATGATGCCGACGGCGGCAAGCCCGATGACCGTGACCGTACCGTTTTGGTGGATGCGGCAGGCAATATGCTCTTCCGCAAGGGAAAAGCGGGGGTATATAAGGACTTCCGCACCGGAAACATCCTGTCCGGTGTGCAGAAAACGGAAACCGGCTATACGGTGGAGCTGTTCATTCCCTGGGCGGAATTTGGCGGCGGCAGACCGGAAACGCTGATCGGCATTGCCTTCGGTCAGGTTACGGTGAAGGCGGACCTGTCCGGAACCGAGTGGCATAACGACGGCTTGTGCCCCGATCCCCAGGACCCGGATTGGTACAGCAGCTTTTCCGCTGCTGCGATCGGCTAAGGAGGTACGGATATGAAAAAAACAGTGACACGCACCCTGAGCCTGCTCCTTGGCTTGAGCCTGGCTGCCTCCATGGCTGCCTGCTCGGATTTTTCCGATCCGAAAAATGAGGGGGAGAAGTCCTATACCTTCGCCCAGACCGACACCTATCTGAATGGACAGGATATTGAAGGTCAGTGGGGGTCTGACGAAAACTCCAACGGCGGCGATTACGGCATCGGTGACCCCTTTGTCATGCGCTATGACGGCAAGTATTATCTGTACCCCTCCTCCAGCACCCCCGAGAACGGAGTGGCCGGTGTGAAGGTCTTTTCCTCCGACGATCTGGTAAACTGGACCTACGAGGGCTTCGCGGTGGAGGATATGGAAGCCAATTACGCCTACGCCCCTGAGGTGGTTTACTACAACGGTTGGTTCTATCTGTGTGAATCTCCCTCGGGACAGGGCCACTACATTTACAAAAGTCAAAGCCCTACCGGACCCTTTGAGCAGGTCACGGAGAACTTTGGCCGCATGATCGACGGTGCCTTCTGGATCGGAGATGACGGACAGCTTTATTTCCTCTATCCCGACGGCAACGTGATGCACATTGCCCCCATTGATATGCAGACGATGCTTCCCGGTATTGAAGGTACCCTGGCAGGTACCCTGAACGGCTGGACGGAAGGTCCGGGCATGTTCCGCAGAGGGGACGTTCTCTATCTGACCTATACGGGCAATGCCGTTACCAGTGACAGCTACCGTGTGGGCTATTCCTACCAGCTGGGAACGGACCCCATGGGACAGTTCATCATGCCGGATAACAACATTCTGATCCTGGAAACAGGCCCGGGTAATTTCCGCGGCCTGGGTCACAGCTCCAATGTGATCGGTCCGGATCTGGATTCCTGGTACACTGCCTATCACAACCTCATCAGTACCGCGGGTCCTCAGCGGCGGTATATGACCGATAAGCTGGTGACCAACGGCGGTACGGTCATGGTCAACGGCCCCACCTTCTGGGAAACTGCAGTTCCTGAACGTCCCGATTTTGAGACCCGGGAGGCGGCAGACCGGTGGCGCAGCGGCACAGCCTCCGAAAAGGTATTTACCGCGGAGTTTAACTTCCTTCCTGCCGCAGGCGGCACGACCCGTCTGATCTTCAGCTATACCGGAGAAAAGGACTATATGGAGGCGGTATGGGACGATGCCACCAAGACCCTGGAGGTCAATCAGGTGTCCGGCGGCAATATGACCAACCTGGCTTCTGAAACCATTGATTTTCTGACTGCCGATGTGCTGCATACTGTCCGCATTGAGCAGGGCGCCAGCCGCTTGCTCGTTTATATGGATGCTATGCGCAAGGCAGATCTGGAGCAAAAGGGCGTTGCCGGACAGATCGGTGTGGAAGGGGATGCGGAATTCTCCTACATTGCCTTTTCCAACGATGCCTTCGGCACTTCGGATTTTGAAACGGTGAAGATCCTGGAGGGCTCTTTCCCGGCGGTCCACTACCTCAAGGGTGAGAACCGGGGCTTCTCCATTGAAAACGCCAAGGTAAATGCAGACGGCATCCGCCAGGGCGAAAAGGAAAGCACGGTCTATGACGAGTGGACCGGCAGCTACCTCCTGAAGCTCGACACCCCCGGCGACTGGGTCAAATATGCGGTGCAGGTGAACGAGGATGGCTATTACGCCATGTCTTCCCGGGTGGCGACAGCCTCCAAGGGCAGCCGCTTCCAGATCGTCGTGGATGACAAAGAGGTGTATACCTATACCGTTCCGGCTTCCGGTCTGACCGATTCCATGGTCAATCTGCTCATTGGGCACATTCCGCTGACCGCCGGACAGCATACCCTGAAGCTGCGCCTGGCAGAGGGAACGCTGGAGGTGGAAAGCCTTACCTTTGAGCCCAGCAATCCCACAGAGCTGACCTATGAGAATCCCATGACCGAGATCAACGAGAAAGGCTGGAACTACATCGGCAACTGGAAGATCATTGACGGTGCCCATACCGCGCGCATGGGTGATACCGCCTTTGCCTATGCCGGTGATGACCGCCTGACCGATTTTACCCTGGAGGTGGATGTGGCCATGACCGAGGAGGCCACCATCTACGATGCGGGTATTATGCTCCGTGCCAAGCACCACGTTTCCAGTGCTGCCATGGACGAGAGCTTCTGCGGCTATTATCTGTCCCTGCGAAATGACCAGGTGACCCTGAGCCGGTATAATTACGGTGCGGAAAACCTGGACCTTGTGGGCGTGGATTGGCTGCAGGGAGAGTACCACCGGATCAAGGTGGTCATGAAAAATAACCGGATCCAGGTGTATATCGACGATATGGATACACCTGCTATGGACTATTATGACGCCAATGCCTTCCTTGCCGGACAGGTGGCATTGTGTTCCAACAAGGCCGGCTGCTCCTTCAAAAATTTCCGGATCGAAACCCAATCTTGATAGCGGAGGTAATGTAAATGAAAAAGTTTAATCGAATGATATCCGCGATCCTGGCCATCACCCTGGTGATCGGTCTGATCCCGCTTACCACCCATGCTGCGGTGGACAGCGTAGCCTTTGCCGATTTCGCGACCAATGCGGAAGGCTTTGACCTGTATTCCTCGTCTTCCGGCGGCTTCCAGGTCGTTGACGGCAAGCTGACCCCCACCGGTGATGCCGGTGAGTTCAAGGCCATTTATCAGAGCGCGGACAAGCCCATTTCCGCCGTGAGTGTAGAAATGCACCCCCGGGGCAATGAGGGCATGTTTGGCGGTCTGTACATCGGCGCTTCCAATGCCGGCAACGGACAGGATGCCATCGATGCCTATTATGTAGGTATTGAGTCCCATTTTGCTCCCACGGAGGAATGGACCGATGCACCCAACCGTCTGGACATCACCCTGGGTAAGTTCGCACAGGGCTGGGCAGGGGAGCAGGGAGCTCGCTATATTTCCGAGACCGGTGCAGGCAATGCTCTGTTCACCGGCGGCAATAAGCAGCCCATCAAGATCCGGGCTCAGATGGAAGGCAATGTCCTTACGGTTACCGTCAGCCTTGTAAGCGATCTTTCCCGGCAGGTCTCCACAGTATATACCCTGCCCGAGGGCACGGATCTGACCCTGGGTCAGGTGGGTATCCGCAGCCAGTTCAACAATGCCATGTATGACAACTTTACCGTGGAGTATGTGGTGGAGGAAACTGTGGAAGATATGCCCGGTGCCTCCGTAGGCTTTGAAAATACCCAGGCCTTTGATCTGTACTCCACCTCTGCAGGCGGCTTTGTGGCAGAGAACGGCAAGCTGGTGCCTTCCGGTGACGGCGGCGAGTTCAAGGCCATTTACAAGGGTACCGGCAAGGTAAATTCTGTGAGCGTGGAGCTCCATCCCCACGGCAATGACGGCCCCATCTACGGCGGCCTTTACATCGGTGCTTCCGATGCCCAGAACGGGCAGGATCAGATCAATGCCCTGTATCTGGGTATTGAGTCCCATTTCACCGGATGGGAGGATGCTCCCAACCGTGTGGACCTGGTGGTTGGCAGCTTCCCCACCTGGGCAGAGCATAGCCGCACCGTTTCTGAGACCGGCCTGGGCAACGCCCTGTTTGCCGGCGGCGTGAAGGAGCCCATCTGCCTGCGTGCGGACATTATCGGCAATGTGGTCACCGTGACCGTGAGCCTGGTCCGGGATCCTTCCGTAAGCTTTGGCACGACCTATGTGGCAGATTACGATCTGAGCCTGGGTCAGGTGGGTATCCGCAGCCACTTCAACGATGCCAGATACGATAACTTCGCGGTCAACAGCGTTCCCACCGCAGAGGCCAAGGTCATTGGCTTTGAAAATGCCGATGCATTCGATCTGTATACCTCCGGCAACGGCAGCTTCATTACTGTGGACGGCAAGCTGGTTCCCGTGGGCGATCCTGCGGAGCTGAAGGCTGTTTATAAGCAGACCGGCAAGGCGACCCATTCTGTCAGCGTGGAGCTGAACCCGGTAGGAGATGACGGCCCCATTTACGGTGGTCTGTACATCGGCGCTTCCAATGCCGCCAACGGCCAGGACCAGATCAAGGCCATCTACATTGGCGTGGAATCCAACTTTACCGGCTGGGAGGATGCTCCCAACCGTGTGGACCTGGTGATCGGCAGATTCCCTGCCTGGGCTGAGCATGCCCGCACGATTTCCGAGACCGGTCTGGGCAACGCCCTGTTTGCCGGCGGTGTGAAGGAGCCTCTGCGCCTGCGGGCAGATATCAGCGGCAACACTGTCACCGCTACTGTCAGCCTGGTTTCCGATCCTTCCAAGTCCGTTTCCGCTACCTATACCGCAGAATATGACCTGACCCTGGGCCAGGTTGGTATCCGCAGCCACCACAACAATGCTGTCTACGACAACTTTACGGTCAACGCGGCAGCTATGGTGAACGGTCAGGCCTACGCCACCGTCAGCCAGGCTGTGCAGATGGCCGGCACTTCCCCTGTGAAGCTGCTGGGCAGCACCGATGAGGTGGTCACGGTTTCCGGTGACACTACCATTGATCTGGCAGGCTACTACCTTTCCAATGTGTTTACCACCGACGAAAGCAGCCTGAAGCTGGCTGACTCCACCGGTGACGATTATGAACCCGGCAGCGGCTGGGCCAATGTGGCAGGTCCCGCCGAGTCCTTCACTTCCATGGATGGCAAGCAGTATTTGGCCATTTTCAACGAAGGCATCTGGACCGCTCACCGCTATGACGCGGTACTGACCCATGTTTCCCTGAAGCCTGCGGATGATGCGCTGGGCTATAAGGCAAAGCTCCTGGGCGATGCTGTGGTTCAGGCACATGCCACGGCCTTCGGCTTCCGGCTGTGGGTCAGAGAGGATAATATCAAGACCTACAGCACTGCCAACAAGCAGGAGATCTCCCTGCGTCTGCGGGATATCCTGCAGAACGAGGGCGGTGAGAGAGATATCAATGCCAACGCCTTTGTGACCCTGCAGGCAGGTGAGGACATCTACACCTACTCCGGCAAGCAGTATACTACCACCATGAAACAGGCTCTGAAGGCTGTGGACAGCAGATGGATGACCTACAGCCAGGGCCAGGCGGATGCCGTGCTTGCGCTGTGCGAGCAGTACCTGGATGTTGTTTCCCAGTGGGGATTGGATAACATCTTCTTCGAGGGTATCAATTTCGCGGAGCCTCTGGACCGTGGCGAACAGAGTGTAGCCCTGGGCTCTGCCAAAACCTACCAGAATGGCCTGGATATTCCCGGCCAGTGGGGCGTAGGTGACTATACCGAGGGCGGTAACTACGGCATCGGCGATCCTTTCGTTATGCGGTATAACGGCAGATACTATATGTACCCCTCCTCCGGTACACCGGAAAACGGTGTAGCCGGTATCAAGGTGTTCTCCTCCGACGACCTGGTGAACTGGACCTACGAGGGCTTTGCCCTGACTGCGGAGGAAGCAACCCAGGCCTATGCACCTGAGGTGCTCTACCACAACGGCTGGTTCTATATGTGCCAGTCCGGCAATAAGGGTACCGGTCACTATATCTACAAGAGCCAGAGCCCCACCGGTCCGTTTGAGGCTATTACCGATAACTTCGGCTACAAGATCGACGGCTCCTTCTGGGTGGATGACGCAGGCAATCTGTACTTCCTCCATGCCGGTGACAGGGCTGTGTGGATCGCTCCCATGGATCAGCAGACCATGCTTCCCGGCACCGACACCAAGCTCAACGCCAGCCTGGATGGCAAGTGGGTGGAAGGTCCCAGCCTGTTCCGCAGAGGCGATATTCTGTATCTGACCTACTCCGGCAACCGCGTCACCGAGGACAATTACCGCATTGGCTATTCCTATTTGTTTGGCTCCGATCCTATGGGCAGCTTTATCCAGCCTGAGGATCATATCCTGATTCAGGAAACCGGTCCCGATAACTTCCGCGGCCTGGGTCACAATTCCAACTTTGTGGGACCCGACCTGGACTCCTGGTATGTTGCCTATCATAACCTGGTCAATACTGCCGGTCCTCAGCGCCGGTATATGCTGGATAAGCTGGTGACCAACGGTGCAGAGGTCATGGCAAACGGTCCTACCTACTGGCGCGTCAATACCCCCGAGCGCCCGGACTTCGAGGTCCGCGACATCCAGTCCCAGAGCCTGTGGCTCAGCGGTAAGGCCAGCGAGGCAGTCTTTACTGCGGAATTCAACTTTATCCCCGCACAGAGCAGTGTTACCCGTATGGTCTTTGCGTATGTCAATGAGAGCAATTATACCGAGGCTCTGTGGAACGACGGCACCAAGACCCTGACGGTCAATCAGGTGGTTTCCGGTCAGTCCACCACCCTGGGCACTGCCACAGTGAGCAACCTTTCTGCCGATGTGCTGCACACCCTCAGAGTGGAGCAGGGCGCAACCCGCCTGATCGTGTACGTGGATACCATGCGTAAGATCGATGTGCAAAGTGCCGGTACTGCCGGTCAGATCGGTGTAAGCGGCAATTTCGGCTACATCGCATTCTCTAACGATGCCTTCGGTACCAGTGACTTTGACACGGTCAAGCAGACAGGCACCTTCCCCGCTGTCCATTATCTCAAGGGTGAAAACCGTGGCTTTAACATCGCCAATGCTGCAGTAGGCGGCGTCCGCCAGGGCGAGAAGGAAAACACTGTGTATGATGCCGCTACCGCTGGCTACAGCCTGGTGCTGGACACTGCCGGTGACTGGGTCAAGTACGCGGTGCAGGTCAACGCCGATGGCAACTATGACTTCTCCGCACTGCTGGAGGGTGAAAGCCAGGGCAGCTATCAGGTGATCGTGGACAGCCGTGATATCTACGAAGTCACCGTTTCTGAGGACGGCACAGCTTCTGCACAGCTGAATCTGACAGCTGGACACCATACCCTGAAGATCCGCTTGCGTGAAGGCAGCCTTCAGATCCGCAGCTTTACGCTGGAGGTAACCCAATGAAAACAAACAGACGCAGACTTCTGTCTGTGGTTCTGACTGCGTGCATGCTTCTGTCCCTGATACCCTTGGGTATCAGGGCCCAGGAGCCCGATGCCACGGAGCAGACAGTGGATTTTTCCTCTGCCGCAGACGGGGAGAAATTTGATCTGTATCACTCCTCCAATGGTGGATTTACCGTGAGCAATGGGATGCTGACCCCTACCGGCGCTGCCGGTGAATTCAAGGCTCTGTATAAGACCCAGGCTGAGAGCATCCAGTCCGTAAGCGTGGAGCTGCATCCGCTGGGAACAAACGGACCGATCTATGGCGGACTGTACATTGGCGCGTCCAATGCCAATCACGCGCAGGATCAGATCAATGCCTTGTATATCGGCGTAGAATCCCATTTCTCCGGCTGGTCGGATGCCCCTAACCGCGTAGATGTGGTGGTGGGACAGTTCCCGGTCTGGAAGGAGCATACCCGTAAAGTTGCGGAAACCGGTGCGGGCAACGCACTGTTTACCGGCGGTGTGAAGCAGCCTCTGACCTTGCGGGCAGATATTGACGGCAACCGGGTCACCGTGACCCTGAGCCTGACCAATAATCCTGCCAAGTATGTGACTACCAGCTTCGTTGCGGACCGCGACCTTTCTACAGGTGCTGTGGGTATCCGCAGCCACCATAACAATG
>SVLB01000068.1 GCA_015068135.1 Oscillospiraceae bacterium
TGAGGGCTACGATACCATGCTCACCGGCAACGGTGCCAGCCTCTCCCAGGGTCAGCGGCAGCTGATCGCCATTGCCCGGGCGGCTGTGGCGGATCCTCCTGTGATGATCCTGGACGAGGCCACCTCCTCCATCGATACCCGTACCGAGGCACTGGTGCAAAAGGGCATGGATGCGCTGATGCACGGGCGGACCACCTTTGTGATCGCCCACCGGCTGTCTACGGTCATGAACTCCGACTGCATTATGGTCCTCGACCACGGCAAAATCATCGAACGGGGCACCCATGAGGACCTGATCGCCCAAAAGGGCACCTATTACCGGCTCTACACCGGTGCCTTTGAGCTTTCATAAACGCAAAATGCCATATCCTGCGATATTGCTATGAAAATGTCCCTACGGATCAGAGGAAGTTTTCTCTCGATGGGCCCAAACCCGAAAAATGAGGGAAATGTACTGCTAAAGCGAACTTTCTTCCGCCGGGGAAGTACAGTATTTGGTGAAATATACAAAAATGCAAAAAACAGTTGATTTTTGGAAAGAAATGTTCTATAGTACCCGTAGGTATGTAATTACCAAAATATTTTAAATGGAGGAAATTGAAATGAAGAAGATCATTGCACTTGTTTTGGCTGCTATGATGGTTCTGGGCGTTTTCGCTGGCTGCTCCAGCGAGGAGACCAAGACCACCGAGCCCAAGGCAACCACTCCTGCTACCACTGAGGGCACCGAGCCCGCTGGTACCGAGGACACCACTCCCGCTACTACCGAGGGCACCGAGCCCGCTGGCACCGATCCTGTTGAGGGCACCATCAGCGCCGACGACATCGCCGACGAGATGACCTCTGAGGATGGCAAGTACCAGGTTGCTTTCATCACCGACGTGGGCCAGCTGAAGGACCAGTCCTTCAACCAGGGCACCTACGACGGCGTTAAGCTGTATGCCCATGCTAACAACAAGTCCTACAAGTACTATCAGCCCGCCAACGGCGACGCTGCTACCGACGAGGACCGTATCGCTGCCATGAAGCTGGCTTGCGAGAACGGCGCTGAGGTGGTCGTGGCTGCCGGCTTCATGCAGGAAGGCGCTCTGAAGGCTGCTGCTGAGGCTTATCCCGATGTTAACTTCATCTTCATCGACGGCTATCCCATCGGCTTCGACAACGTTGCCGGTATCGCTTTCCAGGAAGAGCAGGCTGGCTACCTGGCCGGTTACGCTGCTGTTAAGGAAGGCTACACCAAGCTGGGCTTCACCGGCGGTGGCGGCGGCACCAACCCCGCTTGCCAGCGTTACGGCTACGGCTTTGTGCAGGGCGTGAACGACGCTGCTGCTGAGATGGGTGTTACCGCTGAGGTCAACTACTCCTGGCTGCACGGCGCTTCCTTCTCCGCTTCTCCCGAGCTGCAGACCATGGCTACCGGCTGGTACCAGACCGGCACCGAGATCATCTTCGCTTGCGGCGGTTCCATGTTCACCTCCGTTGACGCTGCTGCTTCCGCTGAGGAGTGCAAGGTCGTCGGTGTTGACGTTGACCAGTCCTACCAGTCCGCTAACGTTGTGACCTCCGCTATGAAGGGCCTGGCCGATGCTACTGCTTGGGCCATTGCTAAGCACTACGAGGGCGCTTTCTCTGAGATCGGTGGCACCGCTACCTCTCTGGGCGCTAAGGACAACGCTGTTGGCCTGCCCACCGCTACCTGGTCCCTGGAGAACTGGAGCGTTGAGGAGTACGAGACCCTGTTCGCCGCTATCGTTGCTGGCGAGGTCGAGATCTCCGCTGAGCTGGTTGAGTTCCCCGAGAGCACCGATAACGTTACTGTCACCCCCGTGAAGTAATTTTATCTCCATAATTTGCGAAGCCGCCCATTGGGCGGCTTCGTTTTTTGTACACATTCTTGTAATTTGGTGTTGTAATTTTATGGTATTTCTATTATAATGAGTCTGTATAACCAGCGAGGAAACACCAAACGAGGGAGTGATTCTGTGAAAGATAAGAAAAAGGAAGCTTATCAGGAACCGGTGACCCAAACGGAGGAGAATACCGAGTACATCATTGAGATGCGGAACATCACCAAGGAGTTCCCCGGCATCCGTGCCAACGATGATGTGACGCTGCAGCTCAGGCGCGGTGAGATCCATGCGCTGCTGGGCGAAAACGGTGCAGGTAAGTCCACACTGATGAGTATTCTTTTCGGTATGTATCAGCCGGAAAAGGGTGAGATCCTGAAAAACGGAAAGCCCGTTAAGATCCGCAATCCCAACGATGCTACCGCGCTGAATATTGGCATGGTGCACCAGCACTTTAAGCTGGTGGACGTGTTCACGGTGCTGGATAATATCGTTTTGGGCGCGGAAGATACTGTGGCAGGCTTTTTGAGCAAGAAAAAGGCCCGTGAAAAGGTGAAGGCCCTGTCTGAGCGGTACGGTCTGCAGGTCAACCTGGATGCCAAGGTGGAGAACATCAGCGTGGGTATGCAGCAGCGTACAGAGATCCTGAAAATGCTCTACCGTGACAATGAGGTTTTGATCTTTGACGAGCCCACTGCGGTACTGACGCCCCAGGAGATCGATGACCTGATGGCCACCATGCGGGAATTTGCCGCGGAGGGTAAGTCCATTCTGTTCATTACCCATAAGCTGAATGAGATCATGGCGGTCGCCGACCGGTGTACGGTCCTGCGTAAGGGCAAGTATATTGGAACGGTGAACATTGCCGATACCACCAAGCAGGAGCTTTCCAATATGATGGTTGGCCGCCCCGTTCAGCTTGTGGTGGAGAAGGAGCCTGCCAAGCCCACAGATGTGGTCCTTTCGGTCCAGGGGCTTACGGTGCCTTCCAAGCTCAGCAAGAAGAACGCGGTGTCCGATGTTAGCTTTGATGTCCGTGCCGGTGAGATCGTGTGTATTGCCGGTATCGACGGCAACGGTCAGACGGAGCTGGTCTACGGCATTTCCGGTCTGGAAAAGGCCAGCAAGGGTACGGTTACCCTGTGCGGAAAGAATATTTCCAAGGCCAGCATTAAAAAGCGCAGTGCCGCCGGTATCAGCCATATTCCTGAGGACCGGCATAAGCACGGCCTGGTTTTGGATGATACGCTGGAAAACAATATTGTGCTTCAGCGGTTCCAGGAGAAGCGGTTCCAGACTATGGGCTTTATTAACCGCCGTGAGGTCCGCAAGTATGCCCAGAGCATTATTGACCGGTTTGACGTGCGAAGCGGTCAGGGCCCGGTGACCACTGCCCGGAGCATGTCCGGCGGCAACCAGCAAAAGGCCATTGTTGGACGTGAAATGGACCGGGATAATCCCTTGCTGATTGCCGTCCAGCCCACCCGTGGCCTGGACGTGGGTGCCATTGAGTATATCCACAAGCAGATCGTGGCCCAGCGGGATGCCGGTAAGGCGGTTTTGCTGGTGAGCCTGGAGCTGGATGAGGTGATGAACCTTGCCGACCGCATCCTTGTGATGTACGAAGGCGAGATCGTGGGCGAATTGGATCCTGCCGAGACAACGGTTCAGGAGCTGGGCCTTTACATGGCCGGTGCCAAGCGTATGAATAGGGGAGGTGAGCAGTAATGAAAGGGAAGAATACCCTGCTGGATATCTATAAAAAAGAAGGAACCAGAAAGCTGCTTGCTTCTCTGATCTCCATTATCATGGGCCTGATCGTGGGTGCCATCGTGGTCGTGATCGTGGGCGTGAATGAGGAAAACATTCTGCCCAAGGATATTTCCAAGGGCGTCAAGATGATCTTTGCCGGTATCCTTACCAAGGGTCAGGATGCCCAAGGTGACCTGGTGTGGGGCTTTAACTCACAGAACCTGGGCAATATGCTGTTCCGCGCAGTTCCCATTATTATGACCGGTCTTTCTGTGGCAGTTGCTTTCAAGACAGGCTTGTTCAACATCGGTGCGCCCGGTCAGTTCCTGATGGGTACGCTGGGAACCCTGGTGATCGCACTGTCCGTTCCCACTGACACGGTTCCTGCCTGGATCGTTTGGATCCTGGCGTTCCTGGGCGGCGTCCTTGCCGGCGCTCTGTGGGGCTGCATCCCCGGCCTTTTGAAGGCGTTTTTGAATATCAACGAGGTTTTGGCCTGTATTATGACCAACTGGATCTCGGCATACCTGGTATCCTGGGCCTTCGATGGCAGTGCCTTCCGGAACCTGACCGAGGGAACCAAGACCGCCTATATCTATAAGACCTCTCACAACGGTGTTTCTACCCCCAAAATGCTTTTGGATAAGATCTTCCCCGATTCTCAGGTCAATGGCGGCATCATCATTGCCATTGTTATTGCGGTGCTGATCTACATCCTCATGAACAAGACGACCCTGGGTTACCAGCTGAAGGCCTGCGGCTCCAACCGCCATGCGGCCCGCTATGCCGGTATCAATGACAAGCGCAATATCGTCTTGTCCATGGCCATTGCCGGTGGCTTGGCTGCGGCCGGTGCTTCCCTGTACTGGCTGTCCGGCAATACCGAGTTCTACTGGAACACCTATCAGAGCCTGCCCTCCGAGGGCTTTGACGGCATCTCTGTGGCACTGCTTGCCACCAACAACCCCATCGGCGTGATCTTTACCGGTATCTTCATGGCAATGCTGAAGGTCATCGGTAACCAGCTGTCCGGTTACACGGCGTATAATGAATACATTGCCGATGTGATCGTGTCCTTCATTGTGTACTTCAGTGCCTTTGCACTGCTGATCCGGAGCCTGCTGTTCCGCTCCAAGAGCAAGAAGAAGGAAGCGGCACAGCCTGCAGCAGGGCCGGAGCAGCCAACACTTCCGGAAACTGCCGATTCGGCTGAGGAAACTACTAAGGGAGGTGAGGACGCATGACATATCTGATTCAGGAAACCTTGAAATACGCGATCCCCCTTATGATCGTGGCCCTCGCCGGTGTTTTTGCGGAGCGAAGCGGTATCATCAACCTGGCCCTGGAAGGTATTATGATCCTGGGCGCGTTCATTGGCGTTATGGTGGTCCGGGAGCTGCAGAGCCTTGAGGTGTTCATTCAGGCAGCGGCCAATAAAGAATGGGTCACCATGCAGGGACTGGCACTGACGGCAATGGCGGTCGCTATGGTAGGCGGTGCGCTGTTCTCACTGCTTTTGAGCTTTGCGTCCGTGCATCTGAAGGCTGACCAGACCATTGGCGGTACTGCCCTGAACCTGATGGCCCCGGCTTTGGTTCTGTTCCTGGTGCGTATCATCGCCAATCAGAACACCCTGCGCATGGAGCCTCCTGCAAACAGCGCCACCTGGTTTATGATCCGTAAGAGTACCTTCGGTGTGGATAAGAATGCCGACTGGGGCTTTTTGGGTGAGACCTTTGTCAATAAGGTCTACCCTGTGATCTATATCTGCGTGATTCTGTTTGTGATCCTGGCGATCATTCTCTACAAGACCAAGTTCGGTCTGCGGCTGCGTTCCTGCGGTGAAAATCCCCAGGCTGCTGCCAGCCTTGGCATCAATGTGTACGGTATGCGGTATGCCGGTACCACCATCTCCGGCGCTCTGGCCGGTATGGGCGGCTTCCTGTATGCCCTGACCATCGATGGCAGCTCTGCCAACGGCAGTGTTGCCGGTATGGGCTTCCTGGCCTTGGCAGTTATGATCTTCGGTAACTGGAAACCGCTGAACATTGCCTTGGCATCCTTGCTGTTCGGTATGTTCAAATGTATTGCCGCCGGATATGCCTATATCGATATCAACGGTGACGGCAAGTTCCTGCTGAAGGACCTGGGCATCAACTCCTATGTGTACGGTATGCTGCCGTATGTGGTGACGCTGCTGGTGCTGGCCTTTACCTCCAAGAAATCCCGCGCCCCCAAGGCAGAGGGTATTCCCTACGACAAGGGAAGCAGATAACCAATCAACTTAAAAAGCGGACCGGTGCATCTGCATCGGTCCGCTTTTAAGCCGGGGGTAAGGAAAACAAAAATCATAGAAAAAACCTCTTTTGTCATGGTAGACAAAAGAGGTTTTTACATGGTGACCCGTACGGGAATCGAACCCATGTTACCGCCGTGAAAGGGCGGTGTCTTAACCGCTTGACCAACGGGCCTGGTAGCGGCGACCTGACTTGAACA
>SVLB01000028.1 GCA_015068135.1 Oscillospiraceae bacterium
TAAATTTTCTTCATCCTCCAACAGTTCCAGCATCACAAGGCTGTAGACATTTTCCGCCTTATCTTCAAAAAGCTTTCCCAGGCGAACAGCCTGCCGCCGGTCCGGTGCAGACAGCTGCAGGGTCATCAGATTGCCCGCTTCATCATCCAGCGCCATCACCACGGCCAGCTCCCCGTTCTCCTGGGTGACGATCTGGGTCCTGACCTGACTTTTCCTGCGAAGCTGGCGGTTAAACCGGTCAACAGCATTTTCTGCCCGCTGCTTTACGGTATAGGCAATGGAGTCCTCTGTCAGCGCAACCGTCTGACGCCCCTTCTCCGTAATGGTATACTTTTCATCCTCCTGGATCAGGTGACCGGACTCCACCATCTCAGGCAGCGCGGTACACACATCGAAATAGCTCAGGCACTCATCGTGATAGCTAAGCTCATAAACCTCCTGGGCTGTGACCGGCTCACTGACACGGGCCATCACAAACAAAAGCAGGACTTTAACGTCCATCATATCCCGAATAAATCCTAGTCTTTGCATAATCGTAACCTTCCGATCCGTGGGGAACTGCCCACCGTCTTTTATAACAGTATAACAAAAGCTTCGCACAAATGCAAGCCACCAGGCATAATCTGTGACGAAAGGGTGATCATTATGACTCCAGTGTTTTATACCGCCGGAAATACTCCGGCTCTGAATTTTGGGATCCGGCTTTTGAAGGATGCCGGTATTTCCTTTTCTTCCCTTCCCTGCCCGCAGGTAACACACCTGCTTCTGCCGGTTCCCAGCTTGGAAAGTGACGGGAGTATAAAGGGCGGCGGCGATCTGGCCTTACTTATGTCCCAATTGCCCTGTGATATTACCGTGATCGGCGGCAATCTCCCTGCGCTTGCCTGCCCCGTCATAGATCTGATGCAGGATCCTGAATATGTTGCCAGGAATGCCGCCATTACTGCCCACTGCGCTCTGATCCCCGCGATGACCAGGCTGGAGTGTACTTTGGAGGGCTGCCCTGTATTGGTAGTGGGCTGGGGTCGGATCGGCAAGTGCCTGGCAAGGCTTTTGCGTGGGTTGGATGCGCAGGTTACCGTAGCTGCCAGAAAGCCTGCTGACCGGGCTATGCTGGAAGCGTTGGGCTACCGGGCTACGGATATGGTAAACATTAAAGTGTCCGATTACCGGATCATTTATAACACAGTGCCGCAAATGCTTCTGCCCCAAGGGGCCGACTGTCTTTGCATCGACCTGGCATCCAAGCCTGGAATCGGTGGTGACAATGTTCTTTGGGCGCGGGGGCTCCCCGGAAAGGATGCGCCGGAAAGCTCCGGCAGGTTGATCGCAGAAACAGTTTTGCGTCTATTATAAATGTAAGGAGGATGTTTATGCGCATCGGATTTGCCATGTGCGGTTCGTTTTGTACCTTTTCTCAGGTGTTCCCTGTAATGGAAGCTTTGGCCGGAAAATATGAACTGACCCCCATTTTCTCTCACAGCGCGTACACTGTTGACAGCCGTTTCGGAACCAGTGAATCCCATGTCCGCAGAGCCGAAGCCATCTGCGGAACAAAGGTTTTGCATACCTTGGAGCAGGTGGAGCCCATCGGCCCTAAAAAGCTGTTGGATGCCCTGGTGATCGCTCCCTGCACTGGAAACACTCTGGCAAAGCTTGCCCACAGCATTGCCGACGGACCGGTGACCATGGCGGCAAAAAGTCATTTGCGAAATGGGCGGCCCATTGTTTTGGCCATTTCCACCAACGATGCCCTGGCAGGTGCCGCAGAGAATATTGGAAGGCTCCTGGGAAAAAAGCACTACTTTTTCGTCCCCTTCGGGCAGGATGACCCCCAGTCAAAGCCCACCAGCATGATCGCGGATCTGACGCTCCTTCCCCAGGCTTTGGAATCAGCCCTGATCGGAAGACAAATGCAGCCTTTGTTGATATAGTCTCTTGTCAATTGAGATCCACCATCATTTTGCATTTTACACTTTGCATTTTGCATTCCACTACACCCCACATCCGGCCTTCGGCCACCTTCTCCCGAGGGAGAAGGCTTTCACGGGATATTTGCGCTTTACATTTTCATGGTATCTGTGGTAAAATAGCGAAAACGCCACCACGAGGTAATGAATATGACAGAGAATTTACACACCCACACGGTCCGATGTGGGCACGCCCAGGGTACGGAAGAGGAATACGTACAGGCGGCCATTGCCGCTGGCTTCCGGGTACTGGGTTTTTCCGACCACGCACCCCAGCCCTTCCCCACCGACTACCGCTCCAAGGTTCGCATGACCATGGACGCGCTCCCGGAATACGCAGATACCGTCCGCACTTTACAGAACCGGTACGCAGAGCAAATCTCCGTCCCCCTGGGGCTGGAGGCTGAGTACTATCCCCAATGCTTCAAAGAACTGTTGCTCCGTGCCCGGGATAACGGGATCGAATACCTGATCCTGGGACAGCATTATCTGCACAACGAGTATGATCTGAATCCCCTGGTCCACACCTTTAAGCCCACGGAGGATCCGGCCATTTTGGATCAGTACTGCAATCAGCTGATCGATGGAATGCAGACCGGTGCATTTACCTATGTATGCCATCCGGATGTGGTCAACTTCGTTGGCGATCCGAAGGAATATGACCGGCAAATGGCCCGGATCTGCCGGGAGGCCAAGGCATGCGGACTTCCCCTGGAGATCAATCTTTGGGGCATGTACAACCAAAAGAACTATCCCTTACCCCATTTTTGGGAGCTGGCCGCCCAGGAGGGTAATGCGGTTGTTTTGGGCAGTGATGCCCATCGCCCGGACGTGGTAAACAACCCAGAATGTGAGGCTGTTGCCCTTCAGCTTGTGGAGCAGTTGGGCTTACACCTTCTGGACCACATTCCCATTCACAGGATTTAAGGGGGTAGGCATGAAGTATCTGAAACAGCTTTTATGGGTCATTGCCTTTTCCCTGGCAGGTGAGGCTCTGCAAGCCCTGATTCCCCTGCCCATTCCCGCCGCCATTTACGGACTGGTCCTGCTTTTGATCGCCCTTTGTACCGGGTGCTTGAAGGCCCAGGCCATTGCAGACACTGCCCGGTATATGATCTCCATTATGCCATTGCTGTTTGTTGCCCCGGCTGTGAAGATCCTGAAAAACTGGGGCATCATCGCTCCCAACCTGGTCCCCATCTGCGTGATCACGGTAGTTTCTACCTTTATTGTGTTCATCGTCTCCGGGCTTGTGACCCAGTTGCTTCTGAAAAAGAAGGGCGGTGAAAAAAATGGCTGAGCTTCTCGCCAAAGTGTCTTTGTTTCCCCTTGCTTTAACCTTGGGGACCTTCCTTTTCGGCGTATGGCTGCAAAAGAAGGTAAAAAGCCCCTTATGCAACCCGATTTTGGTTTCGGTGATCCTGGTGGCAGGCATCCTGCTTGCCCTGGAAAAGCTCCCCGGTCTGTCTTTGGACAGCACAGAAGCGCAAACGGGGCTTTTGGACCGGTATCTGGACGGCACCCAGGGCATTACCTGGCTTTTGACTCCCGCCACAGTCTGCTTGGCATTGCCCCTGTATGAACAGCTTAAGATCCTCAGGAAAAATCTGCCCGCCATTCTCGCCGGTGTCCTGGCAGGAACCGTTACAAGTCTTGTCGTGGTCCTTGGGATGTGCCATCTTATGGGCACAGACCGGACCATCAGTGTTTCTCTTCTGCCCAAGAGCATTACCACCGCCATGGGCATTGTGCTGTCCGGAGAGAACGGCGGCATTGAAGCACTGACCACCACCGTGATCATTGTCACCGGCATTATCGGTGCCCTGACCGGCTCCATTCTTTGCAAGATCTTCCGGTTCCGCAGTCCCATCGTCCAGGGCGTTGCCTTCGGCACTGCCTCCCACGTGGTAGGCACTTCCCGGGCCAATGAGCTGAGTGTGCTGACCGGTGCCGTGAGCAGTCTTTCTTTGGCTGTCTCAGGAATTTTCACCGCGATCCTTTTCCCCATTGCCTGCAAATTTCTTCCCGTTTGATCGTCCGGCTACATAGTAACGAAGGAGGTTTTCTTATGAAAAAACGTTTTCTTGCCTGTATTGTTTCTGTTATGCTGCTTATATCCGCTTGTGCCAAGCCCCAGCCAGCCGTTGCCCCCGAATCCACGCCAACGGAGCTTTCCGGTAACGCAGAACTCAATGCTCTTAGAAACGCCTGGGGCACACCCTACTCCTATACCATAGAACTGTGCTGCCAGGACTACCTCTACCAGGCTTTTTCCAGGACCGTAGTGAAGGAATATGCCCTGGACCATAGTTTCCATTTTATCGTTACCGACCGCCATTGGAATTATTCGGATTATGACAAAACCCAGGTGCGCGAATACTATTACCGTTACGAAGGAAACACCTATGTCTGTTATATCAAGTCCCCAGGACAAGAGCCGACCCGTATTGAGATGTCCCCCCAGGACAAGGCCACTGTGGATGCCACCGAGGAGTATGTAACCGGCGTGCCGGGGCTTCTTCCGGAGTATCTGGAAGACTTTACCGCTCTTGGAACCGACGCCCAATCCGGTCTTGCCGGTTATCGTTACCGGCTTCCTGTGGCAAAAGTCCTTCCCGGGAACGATACCATGATCAATGTCCTTGCCAACTATGCCGTAGATCTGGAGCATAGTACTTATTCGGAGGATCTGGACCTGGATCTGATCTGTACCGCATGGGTAGAGCCAGCCTCCCTGCGTCCCATTCGCCTTGAGGTGGATTTTTCGGAACTGAAACCATATGTACTGTCAGACGGTGCCATTAGTGCAGAATATGCTCTAGAGCTCGGCGAACTTATGTATGTCACCTTCACCTTTGATCATACAGTTCGGGATTCTGTTGCGATCCCCGAAGAATTCTTCCATCCGTAGTTCCAATTGATCTATAGTCAAACGGACCGCTGCAAAATGTGCAATCATTTTGCAGCGGTCCGTTTTATATAGTCTTACAAATCGTATTCCTTGGCGATGATGTCGCCTGTGAGGGCACGACCGGCAACGCGGGTATAGACTGCCTTCACATCCTCTACCAGCTTGTCCCGCTTCTCCCCTTCCAGGGTTTCGTACAGCACATCCACGGGAACCACACGCAGAGGCTCATCATTCTCCTCCACCATTTTGAAAATAGAGAAGGTGGTCTTTTGGATCTTCTTGTCCTCCACATACAGATGGGCCGCAAGGCCGTACTCCGGCAAGCATTCAGACACAGAGTAGAAGGTGCCCGGAGACATGGTCACATTGCCCATGGAATAAAAGCAAGGCTTATTGTCCAGGTATTCCGCCCGCTGGGAGGTATGGGAGTGGGCGGCAAACACCGCATCAAAGCCCAGATCCACGGACTTTTTCACCAGCCGCTTGGTATAAAGACCCGGTTCTTCATTAAACTGACCGCCGGCATGGGGGTAGAACAGTACGATATCCGCATTCTTTCTGGCTTCGGCATAGTCTGCCTCCACAGCCTGATACCAGGTATCCTGCTCCTCCTCGGAAAGATAGTTATCGATCTGAGGGACAGGAAGGTGCATGGCAAGCTTCAGCTTGATGGTTTCCTCCCAGAGCATCTTCCGGCCCAAAAGGGACTCAATATAGGCAATGGTATCCCCAAAAGCGGGCGGCATTTCATCATACATTTTGTGACGGACATACCGGGGAGGGTCATTGTACTGGGGGCGGAACAGATTCACCGTCCGGGTTTCCATAGCATCTACGCCATTGATATCATAGTTGGTGGCAAAGGTGTAGGCGATCAGGGCAAACTTGGTGTCGCCCAGGGTAAAATAGTGGATACGGTCCCCATCAAAATCCTTAGCATAGGTGCCGGTATGGGCAATGCCATAGCGGTCCAGCACTTCATTGGTACGGACCAGGCCCTCATAGCCACGGTCCAGGCAGTGGTTGTTGGCTGTGGACACCACATCCACACCGATCGCCACCAAGGCCTCAGCCAGGGTATCCGGGGCATTAAAGCTGACGATGCGGCTGGTATATCCGGCCTCCTCGCCTGCCAAAGGGGTCTCCAGGTTGCCGATCACATAGTCAGAATCCTTCAGCACTTCCTTCAAGGGCAGAAACGAAGGGGTAAAATGATATCCACCGGCCCGACCGATCTGTTCCATAAAAGGAGGCTCTACCATAATATCGCCGATCACACTGATTTTTTTCATCGTAATTTCCTCTTATTTCCAAAGATTTTCTGTATTCCACTGACGGATCACCAAATGCTTTTCAATGAACGCCCGCAAAAGGGACAGAATCCCGTCAGAGAAGGATTTGGTATTGAGTTCTTCAAAGATATCACGGGCTGAGGTTTCATAAGTATGGGTATAGACCACGGAGCCGTCCGCACCCACCAGGGAATAGTCGATCTGCAATTTGGATTGTCCGTGTTCATCCACATCATAGTCAGAGATCTTCAACGTCACCGGTTTCCCGGAGAGCAGACCATCGCTGCCCTTATAGCGCCGCAAAACATTCCCGTTGTTCAAACGGGCAGTCAATGTCAAGGCCTTTTGGCTGTGCAGACTGTTACGCACCGCTTCATCTGCCCGCACTACGAACCCAAAGGAAATGGCTTCCTCCTCAGGTACGACCCGCACCCGGGTCAAAGCCAGGTCAAAGCGGTGAAAGCTGTAAGTTCCGTCGGTGTTGACCGCAAGATAATGCCGCTCCCCGGAAGCCTCTGTACAGGGCTGTGGGATCACCGCATTTCCGGTGGCGTCAGTGCAGCAGAAGCTTCCGGCCCCGGAGCCCTGATAGTTATCGGTAGCAGAGTCCATGCCGTAGAGCCGATAGCCATTGGTCTGCAGCTGACCGGTAAGAGCGCATCCGTTGAGATCCAGAGTCAGGTCCCGGCTTAGGGTAATATCCCCCTGGGTAGTCTGCAGTAAGACCAGCGTGCTTCCCGCTTCGCAGGCATCCACTGCCGTTTGCAGGGCGGCATAGCGTGTTTCGCTGCCATCTGCAGTCTTCACCAACGCCACCGCATTGGTCTTCATGTAGAGGATGCACTCCTTTCCCTGGCGTTTCATGCCGTAGGAAGTGGCATCCCAGGCACCTGCGCTGGATAGAATCGAATAAATGTTATTCTGGAGCCAGGTGTTAAAGGTATTAAAATCTCCCGGTATATACAGGTGGACTTTCAGCCGGTTGTCTTTCAAAAGCTTGCCAACGGATTCTACCGTATAGGTCTCCAAATAGGCATCCCCCTGGAAATAGAAGGCCTCAGTGCTGTTACAAACCGGAAGACTGTAGGGAACATCATCCAGAGAATGATCTTCCAGCATCACAGAATCGGTAAGGTTATAATAAGCATGATACAGCTCCGATTTCTGATCGTCCCAGGTCACATCTGTCTGATAGTACTTTCCGTCGATGCATACATAGTTCCAGGCATGACCGCCGCCGTTTCCGCTGCCGGTGGCCACATAGGATTCGATCCCCACCTTGCGCAGAAGGTATTGATAGGCCTCCGCATAGCCGTCGCAGACAGCGATCCCCTGCCCCAACGCGCCGTAGAGGGTATGGACATACTCGCCGTTGGGATCGGATGCATAGGTCACGCGTTCTGCCAGCCGGTCATGGATATACAAAGCTTTTTCCGCCTCGGTCATATCCGTACGGATACCGGCGAGGATCTCCCAGGCCGCCTGCTCCACTGCCTGCTTCGCCGTTTCCCGGTTCTGTCCCACCATCACAACATTGATGATCACCCACGACACATAGCCATCGGACCGCAAGCCGTAGCCATATCCAATGTCCAGCCAAAAGAATTCCGGTCGGTCCTGCGAGATCAACTTAAGAACTGTCTCCAGCTCAGAAAGTGTGATCCTGCACCCCTGGGAATACAATTCCACTCTTACCCCGTCATCCGTGGTGTTTTCTGCCAACGCCTCACAGATCGTATCGTAGGCCTGAACCAGAGTATCCGCGTTATCCAAGGTGGATAACGCCTCTCTTCCAAAGGTATCCTCTTCGGCAAAGGCGATTACCGGAAGCATCACCAGCAGAGTCAGTAAAGAAAAGCACACGAACCATCGTCTCATACCCGTACCTCCTCTTCTGTTCAGCTTATTCTTGGAACAGGATGTCAATACTATATAAAAATCGTACCACACTTCCCCGAAAAAATCAACGGATGGAACGGAAAATTTGCCAATATTGCCGTGTATCATTTGACGGGACTTCGGTTTTCTGATATACTGAATAAAACACTCACAGGAGGGTATGGTATGAGCTTTTTTGAGTTAGCAAAATCCCGCTGGTCGGTGCGGTCTTACAAGGACACTCCCATTGAGGAGGAGAAAATGCAGCTGATCCTGGAAGCCGGACGGGTGGCTCCCACCGCCAAGAATTATCAGCCCCAGCGAATCTACGTTGCCAAAAGCCGGGAGGCCCGGGAAAAACTGGCCTCAGTCTGCCGTTGCACTTGGGACGCACCGGTGATTTTGGTGGTTTGCTATGACCGGGAGCGGGATTATCACAGTAAGCTGATGCCCGGTTATGAATCCGGCGAAAAGGATGCCGCCATCGTCTGCACCCACATGATGCTCCAGGCCTGGGAGCTGGGGATTGGCTCCTGCTGGGTGGGTCTGTTCAATGCCGATGAGGTGGGTGCCGTGCTGGGTCTTCCTGCGCACATCCGGGTCATGGGGCTGCTCCCCATGGGCTACCCTGCTGACGATGCAAAGCCCCTGGATCTGCACTTCCAGTACCGGGATATGGCCGACATGGTAGAAGAAATCTGATACACTTCCCCGGTGGCGTAGTCAACGCCACCGGGGATATTGCCACTGATTTCAGTTTTTTTCAAAACCGCAAAATTCCCTCTTGCTATTTTCCGCAAAGTGTTGTATAATACCCAAGCACCTGCCGGTGTGATGGGGAGCGAGAGGAGCGCCGCCTGTGGCGGATACAGCGACTCGAGCGAGTGGCCGTGGTCGACAGATGAGGAAGGCGTTCGCGCCGACGAAGCTGTCGGGCACCGCAACAGGATCACCCTGCAAGTACGATAATAGGCATAAGATATGCCGGTGTGATGGAATTGGTAGACGTAGTGGACTCAAAATCCACCGCTGGCGACAGCGTACCGGTTCGAGTCCGGTCACCGGCACCAATAAAGGCCACGGAGAATGATACATTCTCCGTGGCATTTATTCTATGCAGAAGCCGGACTCGAACCCATCTAAATGCAAGTGTCCGGTGGACACTTGCTGCCACCAGTTCAAAAACTGGTGGCTACAATAATTTTTGCCCGTCCCACGCAAGGGCAAAAATGCAAATCGAGTCCGGTCAGCGGCACCAAAATATGGGATACCCGAACCGGGTATCCCATATTTTTTATGTGGTGGTGTGCGAAAAAAAGCTTGTGTTTTTTATAGTGTTACGTTATTATTGTTGTATAGAAATAGGGTAGTGTTTTTCCTTAATACTGTGAATAATTACGAAAAGGAGGACGAATCGATGAAAATCAACAGATGGGTTGCCACGGTCTTGGTACTATCCATGATGCTGACCTCGGCTCTGGGAATACGTGTATTTGCCGCAGAGGGGGTATTGGCATCCGGAACTGATGCCAATAATCTTGCCTGGGTGTTGACGCAGAGTGGTACATTGACCATTTCCGGCACCGGCCAAATGGAAGATTACGGTTGGAACAATGCACCGTGGTATAACTACCGTAGTGCGATCACCTCGGTAATCATTGAGGAAGGTGTTACCAACATTGTCCGTTATGCGTTCCGGAATTGCAGCAATCTGGAAAGTGTTTCCATCCCAAACAGCGTCACCAGCATTGATTTTAATTCGTTTGCGTATTGCAGTAGCCTGACAAGGGTTGAGATTCCGAACAGCGTTACCTGCATTGAAAGTGATGTCTTTTCGGACTGCACCAGCCTGGAAAGTGTAACTATTGGCACCGGACTGGTCAGTATTGGGCAGAGCGCATTCTATTGTTGCACCAGCCTGACCGGTATTTGGGTAGATGCCAATAATCCATACTACAGCAATGACGATTTCGGCGTTCTGTTTAACAAGGATAAATCGGAGCTGATTATTGCCCCCGGTGCAATCTCCGGAGCATATTCGATTCCGGGCAGCGTCATCAGCATTGGCAATGACGCGTTCTCTGACTGCGACAGTCTGGAGAGCGTGACTATTGCGGACAGTGTTATCACCGTTGGTTCGTATGCGTTCTATGACTGCGTAAGTCTAGAGAGCGCGACCATCGGCAACAGCGTCACCAGTATTGGCAATGATGCGTTTGAATACTGCGAAAGCTTGGAGAGCATCATTATTCCAGACAGTGTCGCCAGCATTGGCGAGTATGCATTCTATGGCTGCGAAAGCCTATCTGAGATTTATTTTGAGGGCAATGCGCCCGATTTTGGGTACGATGTTTTTGGAGACGTATATGCCACCGCATACTATCCTGCTTATAACGCTACTTGGACTGAGGATGTGATGCTGGACTGCAGCGAAAGTATCACCTGGGTTTCTATGGATTCCTGTGTTCACAGCTGGGTCGCTGCTACCTGCACAACGCCAAAGACCTGCGCTCTTTGCGGAGCTACCGAGGGTGAGGAACTGGGGCACAGTTATGAAAATGCCGCATGCGCCCGGTGTGGAAGAGCCGAACCTGTGGCGGGTACCCTCACCGGTTATTGCGGTGATGATGTGATCTGGATGCTGACGCCCAATGGCTTGCTGACCATTTATGGTACGGGAGATATGTGGCGGTTTTCCTATGCCAGCCCACCGTGGCCCTGTGACCAGGTTATAGAAGTCATTGTGGAAAGCGGAGTGACCGGTATTTCTGATTACGCATTCTATGACTGTATTGCAATGACCGGCATCCGGATCGATGATACGGTTACCGGTATTGGCAAGTATGCGTTTTATGGCTGTAATGCGCTTGAGAGCATTGTACTGCCGGATAGTGTCACCGAGCTTGGCGAGAACGCCATCTCTTGGTGTGATAAGCTGGAAAATATCGTGCTTTCCGCAGGGCTGACCCATATTGGCGAGTATGCCTTATCCGCCAATAATAGTCTGAAGAATATAGAGATTCCCGACGGCGTCACCTGTATTTGCGATAACGCCTTTGCCGGGTGCAGCAGTTTGACCGGTGTGACCATTGGTGAACATGTTGCGACCGTTGGTAATTATGCCTTCTCGAACTGCACCGACCTTGCCGCTATTTATTTTGAGGGCGATGCGCCCAGTATTAACACCGATGCCTTTGAGGATGTTACCGCCACCGCGTACTATCCTGCCGATAATGCAACCTGGACCGAGGCTGTGATGCAGAACTACGGCGGAAGTATTACCTGGGTTTCTTTGGGTTCCGGCGGCGGTCAGCTGCAGACCTCCGTTAAGCTGACCCATATTTCCCTGAAGCCTGCCGCAGATGCTTTGGGCTTCAAGGCTGCTGCCCAGAATCTGCCCGAGGGCACTGAGCTAGGTATCAGTCTGTGGGTTTCCGAGGATAATATGATCACCAGATCGGTTGCCAAGGAAAACATTGCTTTGCGTTTGCACAATATCATGGCTGAGGGCGGCGGCGAGACTGTGATTTACGCCAAGGCGATCATTGTAGATAGAACGGGCGAGGTGATCGCTGAGTCTTCTGTAGTGCAGACCACCATGCGGGAGACTCTGGAAGCTGTCAACAACAACTGGAATAGCTTCAATGGGCTCCAGAAGACCGCTGTGAAGGCACTTGTGGAGAAGTATTACACCAAGCTTAGCGCCTGGGCCATCGAAAATATTTTGAACTAAGGCGTGGTATATGCTATCACTCCACCCTGACGCAGCCAAAGTCAGGGTGGGGTTTTCTCATACATGATGCATTACCCATATTTACGGTGGTTTTTACTTACCAAAATATGTTTGTTGCAACAGGGGGGTTCTTGGGGTACAATGGGCCTTCGGGAGCTGTTTTGTGAATGGCTTTATAAAGGAAGCGAACGCCCCACTGTTAGGAGGAATGTACATGATCCGAAGAATCATTACCATTGATGAAGAAAAATGCAACGGCTGCGGTCTGTGTGCGGATGCCTGCCACGAAGGAGCCATTGGTATTATAGATGGCAAGGCGAAGCTGCTCCGGGAGGACTACTGCGACGGCCTGGGCGATTGTCTGCCTGCTTGCCCCATGCATGCCATTTCCTTTGAAGAACGGGAAGCACCTGCCTACAATGAAGCTGCTGTGCTGGCGGCAAAGAAGGCAAAGGAAGCACCACTGCCCTGCGGCTGTCCCGGTTCTGCCTGTCAGAGCATTCCCCATTCCGCGTCTGCCAAGGATGTTCATGTCCCCAGTGAACTGACCAATTTCCCGGTACAGATCAAACTGCTGCCGCTGGGTGCCCCCTATTTTGATGGGGCTGATCTGCTGATCGCCGCAGACTGCACGGCCTATTCCTACGGCAATTTCCACCACGATTTCATGCAGGATAAGGTGACCATGATCGGCTGTCCCAAGCTGGATGGGGTGGACTATGCCCAAAAGCTGACTGAAATTTTTCAGTACAATGATATCCGTTCCATCACCGTCACGCGTATGAACGTCCCCTGCTGCGGTGGTCTGAGCTATGCTGTTCAGACAGCAATAGAAAACAGCGGTAAGCAAATTCCGCTGAATATCGTAACCATTTCCCCGGACGGGAAGATCGTCAGATAAAGGTAAAGAATATGTTTTGTTTTCAATGTGAACAGACCACCGGCTGTAAGGTTCGTACAGGTTCTGTGGGTGTCTGCGGTCGGAACACATAAGCAAAAAAGGAGGCAAGACTATGCGTCAAACGGAACTTTATGATTTGATCGTCATTGGCGGCGGTCCCGGTGGATATAATGCAGCAGAACGGGCAGCTCATGCAGGACTTAAAACTCTGCTGTTTGAAAAGCGAGCATTGGGCGGCGTTTGCTTAAACGAGGGATGTATTCCATCCAAGGCTTTGCTGAACTCTGCCAAGACTTATGAGCATGCCCTTCACGCAGCTACCTACGGTGTAACCTGTAATGCGGTTACTATCAATCAAGAAGCGGTCGTTGCCAGAAAGGCAAAGGTCGTGCGCACCTTAGTTTCCGGCATCCATGCCAAGATGAAGCATGCGGGAGTAACTGTAGTCATGGGCGAGGCTATGATTGCCGGTAAAGATAACAACGGTTTTCTGGTTTCTGCAGAAGGTAAAACCTATACCGGCAAGCATTTGATTATCGCCACCGGCTCTTCCAATGTGATCCCGCCGTTGCCCGGTATTCAAGAAAACCTGGGCAGCTTTGTACTGACTAACCGCGAGGTCCTGGAGCTGAGGGAGATTCCCAGGGAATTTGTGGTGATCGGCGGCGGTGTCATCGGTTTGGAAATGGCGTGTTATTACAACACAGTTGGTTCTAAGGTTACGGTGGTGGAAATGCTGGATCATATTGCCGGCCCTACGGACCGGCAGATCAGCACAATGCTTCAAAAGGAGTTGGAGCGAAAGGGCGTTACTTTCCTGCTGGGACATAACGTACAATCCGCGGAGCCGGGAACTGTAATTGCGGTGGATGCAAACGGTCAAAGAAAAGCAATTTCGGCAGATAAAGTGTTGCTCTCTATTGGCCGCCGCGCAAACTGCACCGGTATTGGTTTGGAAAATATTGGAGTAGCTTACGGCCGTGGCATTACCACGGATACTATGTGCCGCACCAATGTTCCCAACGTCTATGCCATCGGAGATGTGAACGGTCATTACATGCTGGCACACACTGCATACCGCGAGGGAGAGGTTGCCGTAAATACGATCCTGGGCAAGGGAGATACGATGCGTTATCACGCCAATCCCTCCGTTATCTATACGCAGCCGGAGATCGCGTCTGTCGGCATGACCGAGGAGGCGTGCAAGGCGAAGGGTATTGATTATGAAGTATCAAAGCTCTCAATGCGGTATTCCGGGCGCTTTGTAGCCGAGAATGAAGGCGCAGATGGTTTGTGCAAAATCATTATTGACCGTAAAAGACGCACAATCCTGGGGGTTCACCTCATTGGCATCTATTCCGGTGAGATCATTTGGGGAGCTGCGGAAATGATCGAGATGCAGCTTCGTGTCACCGATGCCCGTCAAATCATTTTCCCACATCCCACCGTCAGCGAGATCATTCGTGAAGTCCTTTGGGAGTTTAATGACTGATCACGACTTTGCACCAATCGATCATTTAGCAAATACAAACGCGGTGGGGGCAAGCCCCCACCGGAGTATTTTTACAGATTTTACTGCTGCCGGGTTTGGGTTTTGTAGAGCATTCCGTAGATGCCGCCGGCATCTACCAGGCTCTCATGGGTACCGTCCTCGGCGATCACGCCGTCGGCAATAGATATGATCCGGTGGGCATTGCGGACTGTGGACAGACGGTGGGCAATGATCAAAGTGGTGCGGCCCACTGCCAGGTTATCAAAGGCCCGCTGGATCTTGGCTTCGGTCACAGAATCCAGGGCAGAAGTTGCCTCATCCAAAATCAGGATGGGGGGATTCTTCAAAAAGATCCGGGCGATGGCGACCCTTTGCTTCTGTCCGCCGGACAGAAGGGTCCCGCGCTCGCCCACATAGGTATCAAAGCCCTGGGGCATTGCCAGGATATCTTCCAGGATCTCAGCCTTACGGGCGGCCTCCCGTACCTCATCATCGGTAGCATCCAGTCTGCCGTAGCGGATATTTTCCATAATGGTATCGGCAAAGAGGAACACATCCTGCTGTACGATGCCAATGTTCTGCCGCAGACTCTTTTGGGACACATCCCGGATATCCTTGCCGTCAATACAGATCCTGCCGCTGCTGACCTCATAGAAACGGGGCAACAGCTGGCACAGTGTGGTCTTTCCGCCGCCGGAGGGGCCAACCACCGCCACTGTCTGCCCAGGCGCGATCTCCAGGGAGACATTGTGCAGAACATCCAGCTCCTCCCCATAGGCAAAGCTTACGTTTTCCACCTGGATATGTCCGGAAACCTCCGTAAGCACCTCCGCATCCGGCCGGTCCTGCAAGGTGGGCTCAGTGGACATGACCTCAACGAACCGGGTCAGCCCCGCAAAGCCCGTAGCAAACTGCTCGGAAAGGGTGGCAAGCTTTCGCATAGGGTTAATAAAGGCGGTAATGTACAGGGTGAAGGTCACCAAGTCCCGGTAGTCCATCTCCCCTTTCATGATCAGCCAGCCACCCAGGCCGATGACCACCACATTGAGGCTGCACAGCAGAAACTCCATGGAGCATAAAAACAGACCCATGGACTTATAAAAGGTCCTGGATGCGGTCTTAAACTGGGCGTTGGCACTGTCAAACCGTTGGATCTCCCGATCCTCATTGGCAAAGGCCTTGGCGGTACGGATGCCGGAAAGGCTGGACTCGATCTCCGTGTTGATATGGGCCTGCTTTTGTTTGCGCCCTACGGAGGCGTTCATCATCCGCTTGCGCAGGAGCATAACGACCCCCAAAAACACCGGAATCATCAAGCCCACCACCAGCGCCAGCTTCCACTGGATGGTTCCCATGACCACCAGCGCGCCCACAATGGTTATGGCTGAGGTCAAAAGGTCCTCCGGTCCGTGGTGGGCAAGCTCCGTCAGTTCAAACAGATCCGAAGTCAGACGGCTCATCAGCTGACCGGTGCGGTTTTTGTCGTAGAAATCGTGTCCCAGCCGCTGCATATGCCGAAACAGGTCTGCCCGGATATCTGCCTCTACCCGGACACCAAAGGTATGTCCGAAATAGGCCACCACAAACTGCAGAAATGTCCGGATCAGGTAGGCACCCACCAGGATCAGGATCACCGTAAAAAAGGTGGCATAAAGCTTATTGGGCAAAAGCTCATACAAGGCGTTTCTTGTGAACAGCGGAAAGGCCAGGTCCACACCTGCAATAGCTAAGGCGCTGAGGATGTCCACCAAAAACAGTCCCCAATGGTTCTTAAAATAAGTCAGAAAAATCGCCAGCGGCTTCCTTTTCTGAAAATCCTTGGTTGTCATATCGATCCCTCCAAATTTTTTGTATTATACAATGGAATTTCCAAAGTTGCAATACCTTTGGATCTTTGCTATAATACTTTTAATACACCTAGGAGAAGCTTATGGAACTTCTGTTTTACGATGAAAATATGGTGGTTTGTGTCAAGCCTGTGGGGCTGGATTCCGAACACGGCGTACCTCAGGCATTGGCTCAGCAGCTGGGCGGCACGGTCTATCCCCTGCACCGGCTGGATGTGAACGTGGGGGTGTGATGGTCTATGCCCGGACCAAAGCCGCTGCCGCCTCCCTCTCCCGGCTGGTCCAAACCGGAGAAATGGTCAAAGAATACATAGCATGTGTCCATGACGTACCCCCTCAAATTGGTGACTGGGAGGATCTTTTGTTTAAGGACAGCCGAAAAAACAAGGTCTTTGTGGTCAAGCGGGAACGTTCCGGGGTGAAAAAGGCCCGGTTGGAGTTTACCCGTCTTTCCGAGGGTGAGGAAAGCCTGGTGCGCATCCGTCTGCATACGGGTCGCTCCCATCAGATTCGGGTCCAGTTCTCCTCCCGGGGGTATCCCTTGGTGGGCGATCACAAATACGGCTCCCGCTCCCCCAAAACAGAGCCTATGCTTTTTTGCTGTTGCCTGACCTTTCCCTGGCAGGGCAAAACCCTTCGTTTTGAATTACTGCCCGATTGGGCTTGCAGATAAAGGAGGTCCCTTATGGCATACAATGAATCCTGGTCCGGCAAGATCAGCCGGAAGCTTATCAAAAAACAGCATATCATTGATGTGGCGGCAGGGCGCAAAAAAGCGGACCTGGTCCTGAAAAACGCCACCTATGTGAATGTCTTCTCCGGAGAGCTGGACACGGAGGACATTGCCGTGACCCAGGGGCTCATCGTGGGCTTCGGCAGTTATGAGGGCTACACCGAGGTGGATATGACCGGAAAGATCGTTCTGCCCGGCTTTATCGATGCCCATATTCATTTGGAATCCAGCCTGGTCAGCCCCACGGAGTTTGCCCGGGCGGTGATCCCTCACGGCACCACCACAGTGATCACCGATCCCCACGAGATCACCAACGTGATGGGTACCGACGGCATTGACTATATGCTCAGTGCCACTGAGGACCTGCCTGTAGATGTGCGGTTTATGATCCCCTCCTGCGTCCCTGCCTCTGCTATGGACGAAAGCGGCGCGAATCTGGATTATCGGGATATTGACAGCTTCTTTGAGCATCCCCGGGTCCAGGGTCTTGCAGAAATGATGAATTTTCCCGGTATTTTGGCCGCTGATGGAACCACTGTCGCCAAGATCGTGGCATCCCAGGCCCATCACAAGAAGATCGACGGTCACGCACCCGGTCTGAAGGGAAAAGATCTCAACGCCTACATTTCCGCAGGTGTCTACTCCGACCACGAATGTGCCGATCTGGAGGATGCCATGCTCAAGCTGCGCCGGGGTCAGTTCATTATGATCCGGGAGGGTACTGCCGCCCGAAACCTGGAGGCATTGATGCCCCTTTTGCAGTCGGAAAAGTATTTTGACCGGTGTATGTTCTGCACCGACGACAAGCACCCTTCCGATCTTTTGGAAAAGGGCCATATCGACTATATTTGCCGCAAGGCTGTAGCCCTGGGCGCCGACCCCATCCGTACTGTACAGGTAGCCTGCCTTCATGCTGCCCGGTATTTCCTGCTGAACAACCGGGGTGCCATCGCTCCCGGATATCTTGCGGACTTTGCCATTGTGGAGGATCTTAAGGACTTCAAGGTGGTCAGTGTCTACAAAAAGGGTCAGCTTGTTTACAGTGACGGTGCGGTTGCACCCATGGAAAAGCCTGTGATCCCCCAGCATTTGGATGAAAAAGCCCACGATACCTTCCATCTGCCGGTTTTGCAGGCCCAGGATTTTGCCGATCCCCGTCAACGCGGTGTCATTGGCATGATCCCCGGTGAGATCCTCACCCAGGACTGTGGCTATGCCTGCGCCCCGGATCCGGAGCAGGACATCCTCAAAATGGCCGTTATCGAGCGACACAAGCACACCGGTCATATCGGCATCGGCTATCTCAAGGGCTACGGCCTGAAAACCGGTGCGGTGGCTACCTCCGTGGCCCACGACAGTCACAATATTATCTGTGTGGGAGAAAACGATGCCGATATGGCATTGGCCGCCAACCGGATCGCGGAAAATCACGGCGGTATCGTAGTCGTGGAAAACGGAAGGGTCACAGCAGAGCTGCCCCTGGAGATCGCAGGCATTATGAGTGACCGTCCCCTGACGGAGGTCAACACCCTTTTGGAAAATGCCAAGGAGGCAGCCTATCGCCAGGGCGTTGGCAAGGATATCGATCCTTTTATGACCTTATCCTTTATGAGCCTTCCCGTGATCCCCACCCTGCGGCTGACCACCCGGGGCGTGATCGACGTGAATACCCAGCAGTATTTATAGATTTCTCTTTGCATTGCCCCTTCGGGTTTTCCGTAGTTAAAATAAAAAATAGCACAGTATCCGCAAAAACTATGCGGATACTGTGCTCAGAGTGTCAAAAAAAGCCGCAAACCGTCAAAATATGTGTGAATGGTAAAAGAAAACAGCATCATTGCGAGGCCACTTGTGGCCGTGGCAATCCGTTCTTCTTAAGACCCAGAAAGGCTTGCTGCGCAAGATATTTTGACTTACTGCGCAAACCGGACTCTACCGTACCTATGTACGCCGACGAGTCCGGTTTGCTTGTCTTTGCGGCTCCTTTGACCTCTGCCAGCTTGTCAAAAAAAGCGTTTTTTGACAAGCTGCGCACAGTATCCGCAAAAGCTATGCGGATACTGTGCTGTTTTTGTATCTCGGACACCGCGGAAGCGGTCTGTTTGGGAAGAGGTTTTTACAGCAATGCCCATTCTTTTTATGGGATCAGCTGTCGGTTGTTGTCCGGCGCCGGAGACCGCAAACACTCATCTTTCGGGCTGCACCCAAAATACTTTGTAAATGCCCGATAAAAGGTAGAGTAATCCTGAAATCCGCATAGTGTGTGGACCTCTGTGGGCTTGTAGCCCTTTTGTATCATCTGTTGGGCATGGAGCAGTCGTTTGGCGGTGATATACCTGCCCACAGAGGATCCGGTAGCCTTTTGGAACCGGCGGCACAGCTGGGCGCGGCTTACAAAAAAGATCTGGCATAGCATCTCCAAAGACAAAGGCTTCCACAGGTTGCAGTTGATATATCCAATGATCCGGTTTTCCAGTGTATTTGGCTGGTCGGCCGTATCTTTTTGAACGTGAAACTGACGGTTGATTTCCGTCAGGCAAAGGATCAGATCCGCAATAGATGCCAGTCGGTCCTCTGGGTATCTGCGCAAATCCTGGATATGCTCCGCATAACGGGAATCCGGAAAATCCTCTGCCCGATACCGGTTCAGCTGGCCGGCATCCCGCCCCAGAAAGGGCTGCAATAGCTGTGCCCCGGTCTGCATATTCTCCAAAAGGGAAAAATCAAAATTCACCACCATGCGCTCATAGGGTATATCCGGGCTGACCTCCACATAATGCGCCTCCGTAGGACGGGTGATAAAAATATCCCCGGGCTGCATAGGATAGGAAGATCCCTCCACGTGGAAGATCGCCTTGCCCTTCAGAAACAGAAGGATCTCAGCGAAGCTATGGGTATGCAGTTTGAACTGCCCCTGATCCGCAACCGCATCATAGCTATAGTTCGCAAACAGATCTGAGGAATAGTAAAGCCTTTGCCGCATGTTGCTCACCTCACAAAAAAACTATATCACGCCATGAGACGAAATGCAATGATTTTTGGGATTTTTCGTAATGGGAATGCCGTTTTATCTTTTGTATAGTAAAGACATACAAAGTTAAGATTTAGGAGGATCCTCATGAAAAAGCTCAGTCTTTGGGTTTGTATCATTGCGGTTTTCGGTATCCTTCTGCCTCTGGGGGCAGGTGCCGTAACCGTTACGACCCAGTCAGAAGCGCAGGCCGTACTTGAAAAGCTGGAAGGCGATCCAATAATGGACTTCCAAGCCTATCAGGACGGTGTGGCCAAGACCAACAACGACCAGATCCTATTCCAAAAAGTCACCGGCGCGGACGGTCTGTACAGCAGCTATATCCGGGCGCAGGTGCTCAGCGCAGGCAGCAGCTCTACCTCCCGGCAGCTTCTTTACAGATCCCTTTCCGGGATCAGCGCCGGAGACAGTGTTTTGCTTTCCTTTGTGATGCGCTCTGCAGGCGGTACCGAAGGAAAAGGCACCGTGACCCTCATGGCCACCGGTGCATCCAGTTCTGCCAACAAAAGCTTTTCCATTCCTACCCAGTGGACAAGGATCTATATTCCTCTTACCGCCAAGGATGCGGCAAATATCACTACCTTCCGGCTGCATACACTGGCGCAAACCATTGACATTGCCGATTTTCAGGTGATCAATTACGGAACCGATGTTTTATTGAGCGATCTGCCCAGCGGCAGCCATCCTGTGGATGAAAAGGAGGAAGTGATCGTGGAAGGTCTGACCGGCGGTACCCAGATCACCCTGGACGATCCTCTGTATACCCAGGCTGTGAAAGCGGAAAGGGAAACCCTTCGCTTTACAGCCCCTCAGGCGGTTCCCGCCGGGAATATGGCACTGCTGTGTCTGGACGTGAAGGCTATGGACAGCTGTGCCACCGCAACAGTATCCTTCGGTCAGATCACAAAGGAATACGCCATTCCGGTTCAGTGGAGCCGGATCTATATGCCGGTGCAGACGGCTTCGGATCTGTCCGGTGCGCAGATCACTGTGAATACCGGTACTGTTCTGCTCGGAGATATCAGCTTGGAAAACATGGGCAGCGCCACCTTTGAGGAGCTTACCCTGAAAAGCGGCATGTGGCTGCTGGAGGATTTCCAGGATGTCGCCCTGGCGCCCGAAGGCGTAGGTGCCGGCAAGAACACAGACCTTGTGATCAGCCCTGACGGAAACTATGTCTACTCCATCGGCGGCGGCAATTTCACGGTCACCGATATATCCGATCCCGAAAATCCCGAAATCGTCAAGCAGCTTACCGGCTTCGGTGATACCCGACAGATCGCCCTGTGTGCCGACGGTGAGGCTGTGATCTTTACCTGCCGTTTGTACGGCGCATATATCGTGGACGTATCCGACCCCATCAACGCCCATGTCCGCAGCCATTACGACACTTTGGAGATGGCTACCGGCATTGCCGTTTACAAAAACTACGCCTTCATCTGCAGCCGTTTCTATGGTGTGGAAGTTGTGGACCTGTCCGACCTGGACGCCCCCATTCACAAATGTATCATCCGCAATGGTGGTGAGGTGCAGTCTGTGGAGGTCGTGGACGGCTATCTCTACGGCGGTCTGTATAACACCAATCAGGTAGAGATCTATGATGTCCGTGACCCGGTAAACTACGCCCGGGTCGGTGTTGCCGATCTGAACGGGCGGGGTGACGGTGTCAGCGTAGCAAAGATTGGGGATAAAACCTATCTGTACGCCGGTACCGGTCATCACAGTGTCGCGGGTCTTGCCACCACCACGCCCCTTTCCAATCTCAATTACGGTGACGGAAACGGTCTGGACATTTTTGACGTGACCGATCCTTCCAATCCCGTATGGCTGTCCACCTCCCGGACAGACGGTCGGTTCTATCACACGAAATGTGACTATTGGGGCGCACAGGTGAGCTTTGACGAAGAAACCGGAAAGTACTATGCGTATCTTGTCAGCACCTATAACGGCATATATGTATTTGATGTGACCGACCCTGCAGCCCCCTTACGGATCGCCCATGTAGCGGTACGGATCACCCCGGATTCTGCGCTTTACGCAAAGCCCTCCTCCACCCGGGCCATCGCCTTCCAGTATGACCCCACCCAGTATATCCAGGGTCCCGCCGGTGCGGTGGTTTGCGCGGACGGCGTGCTGATGTACGCCGGTGTAGAAACGGATCTGCATGTACTGACTGCAGACTACGCCCATGCTCATGTGGAAAAGCCCGCATCCGCCGCCATTGAATCGGACTTCAACTATTATCATTTTGATGATTTTGCAGGCGCACAGACCGCCGTGCCCAACGCCCAGACCGCATCGGTTGCCCTTTATGGGGACAAGGTCTTTGTGTCCGGCGGCAATAAGGGTATTTTGATCTATTCTGCAGATCTTCAGACCCTTTACAAAACTGTTTCCCTCAGCGGCTGCAGCTATGATGTATTTATCCAGGACGGAAAGCTTTACAGTGCGGAGGGTACCGACGGCTTTGCCATCTATGCTCTCAGCACAGACGGTCTGACCCTCACCGAGATCACCCGTTATCGGTCCGGCTGTGTCACCATGGCACGTCCCTCTGTCACCGGAAAATATGTGTCCATCCACAGCGGCGCCACCGTTGGTGAGATCGTGGATGTATCCGGTCAAGCCCCTGTGCGGATGATCCGTGCCGCCGCCGCCAGCCAAATGTACCACCATAATGTTAGCTCCGGTATGGTAGCCGGCCGGTATGTGGGCTTTTGGGCCAACAGCTCCTCTGAGCGGTGGTATGACCTGGGAGGAAATGACAGCCTGTCCGCCCCGGTCCTGCTGTCCAACATCCCCGCAGCCGGCTTTACCCCCAGAGCAGCCATGACCGGCGGCTACGTCGCCTACGGTAACACCCAGGTGCTTTGCGTTGGCAATGGCGGTTACTATGTGTATGATCCTGCCGGTGTCACCGCCAGCGACCTGAAAGCCCTGAAAACGATCAAAGCTACGGACTCCGATGGCAATACCGTAAATGTATACGGCAAGCCCGCCATTTACGGTGATACACTGATCCTGTCCGATCGGATCTACGGAAGACTTTATATTCTGGATATTCAGGATATTGAAAAGCCCGTACTGCTTAAAGCCTGGCAGGACCTTCCCGGAAACCCGGATGCGGCCACCTTCAGCGGCAATTACGCATACATCCCCCTGGGGTATCAGGGCATTGTGAGACTGGATCTGACCGACATGGACGTGGACACCAACCGCCACTTCGGCGGCAGCCACTGCGCCTGCGGCGGACATGCCCAGGGTATGGAGGGACATAGCTGCACAGATCTTGCCTGGAAGGCCTGGTCGGATCCCGATTCCCTGCCTGCCTCCGGCAATTATTACCTGGTCTGTGATGTTAACGTTTCTCAGCAAACCGCCCTTACCGGACGGCTGAATCTGTGTCTGCATGGTCACAGCATTACCGCCACCGGCACGGATCGGATCTATTACTCTGACGGCAAACAGCTCCATATTACCGATTGCCGTGAGAAAAACACCTGGGGCAGCATGGTGGGCAGCGATATCAGCGCCACCTACCCCAACGACGGCGGTGCCATCTTCTACGGCAAGAATTCCGGTTTCCGGCTGTATCTGTATGCCGGCAGCTTTGTGGGCGGCACAGCGGCCCGTGGCGGCGTTGCCTATGTAAGCGGTGGGCAAATCCATATATACGGCGGCACGCTGGCAGGAGGCACTGCCACAAAAATGGGCGGAAATCTCTATGCCAACACCAAATCTTCCGTGTATATCCACGGCGGTACTGTGAAAAACGGCATTTCCACCACCGGTGCGGCAGGCAATATCTATATGAACGTGAACTCTACGCTCTCTGTTTCCGGCGGTGAGATCCTTGGCGGCAGTGCCAAAACCGACGGCGGCAATATTTCCCTCAACGGCGGCGGCAGTAAGACCGGTCAGCCCGGTGCTGTATGCTATATCACCGGAGGCAGGATCTCCGGCGGCACAGCAGACCGCAACGGCGGCAGTATCTACTGTGGCGGCAAAAGCGATTTGAACGAGGGCAGCGAGCTGTACCTTCGCGGCGGCAGTCTCTCCGGCGGCAGCATCGTCAGCAATCACCGCATCACCCTGGCGGTCCCCAGTGTGGAAGCTTCCCTTGTGCTTTCCGGCAATTCCCAGCTTTCTTTGGAAGCGGACAGCTCCGCCTCTGTAAAGCTTACGGGCACCACCCATCTGATGCTGAACGGACATACCCTTACCGGCAACGTGACCGGCACCGGTACCCTTTACGGCATGGACAGCAGTTCCGATACCTATACCCTTCCCACCGGACGGATCGAAGGTGCGGTATCCTGCCAAATGCCCGTACATTTCAAGACGGATATTACAGGGCAGCCTATGCGGTACATGACCATCGCTGACGAAACCGGCTATACCTTCCACCGGTTCTACCTGGGGCTGACCAAAGTAACCCTTCGTCCCAACAGTACCGGCTTTGGCTATAAAGCTCAGTTCTGCGGTGATGCAGCTGTACAAGCCCTTGTGGACAGCTTTGGCTTCCAGCTTCAGCTGGATGGACAGAATACTGTCCTCACCCAGGCATTGACCTCGGCATATTGGGATTCACAAAAGGAATTCTCTCTGGTGCTTCAAAACTACGACATTGCCAACTTCGGAGAAACGAAAGTTCATAGTCAGGTATTCCTGAATCTGAAGGACGGTACTGCCATAGAATCCGGTATCGTCAGCTACTCCATGATGACCATGCTTCAAAAAGTTTGCTTGGTTCTGAACAGCTTCACCGAAGACCAGATCCAGTCAGTCAAAGCAATGTGTCAGGCTTATGTAGCCTACATGGAGAACTGGGATATCGACGAACTGATCGCTGCATAACCCCATTACAGAATCAATAAAGGCCAAATCTCCATGTCTGAATCGACATGGAAATTTGGCCTTTTTATATTTAATCTCTAAAATCAAACAGTTCCTTGGGAGAAATCTCTAACGCCTGGCATAGCTTGAATATCACATCAAAGGAAACACCTACATTCCCCAACTCTATTGCGCTAATATGGCTCCTGTCAATATCCACCAATTCAGCCAGTTGCATTTGCGTCAGTCGTTTGCGTTTGCGGTAGTACACCACGTTCAAACCGAATTTCTCATAGAATTCTTTATATTCTTGCTTCATAGCTAGTCACCTCTTGTATATTTTACGGTGATTATGCACTAAACTAAACCTTGTCAAAATAGCATTACGCTATTGACACAAGTCAAAGTATGTTTTATAATGTCCTTAATGCACAAGAATGTGTTAACAAACATCTTTTGCATAATAAGCTGAGCAGTCTATACGCCAGAGAAAGAGGGAAAGAAATGAAAAGACTATTTGCAAGCTTCCTGTCAGTAGTTATGCTTTTTGGAATTTGTGCCTGCGGATCGGAGGAACGTACCAATGCGGATATTGCCCGCGATTTTTATAAGGCCCATTATACCGAAGATTATACGCTTGCCAGACAGATCGTTCATCCTGATGTGGAAGACTATGTTTGCAACATATTATCAAACTCCCACTTTGGGGAAATGAATGCTGATTGCAAAGTTGAATTGAGATATCTGGGCACTGCGGATTACAGCGCTCGTAAAGCAATTGAAAAAAGATATGAACAGAAAGACATATCGCTGCTTATAGAAGAGGGTGAAGTATACACCGCTACGATCACGCTGACCTTTATGGATGATGACGAGATAGAAACCTATGTTGATAAGGAACGGTATGACGTGATTGTAGCCAAGATTGATGGCAAGTGGTATGCGATTCCTGCGATGATCGATTATGAAGGCTATATGGACGAGAAATATGGACCATAAACTATATAAACAGATCGATATGTTAAGCAATAGGAATCCGAAAATCATTGTGTGTGACAGCAGCAAAGAGACCGCATTCTTTGATAGCTGCAATGATATGCGAAACTGGCTAAAAACCGCTGACTTCATCCCCCACGCCTAGGAACTATACAAGTCAAACAGAACCAAAATCTCTTTTTTAATCACCCCTAAAAAACAAACCGGACTCAACGTACAGATGTACGTTAGAGTCCGGTTCGATTTATTCCCGTAAATTATTACTTATTTCTTTTTTTCTTTTTCGGTGCCCGGTGGGTCAGACGGTAGCCCAGGAAGCCCAAAAGCAGACCCGACATATTCAAAAGCACATCGTCCACGTCAAAGATCCCCAAAAGGGTCAGCAGCTGCACCACTTCCACCAAAAGGTCGAAAAACAGGCAGGTCACAAAAAAGACGATGAACTTCCGCTGGGCAGGAAACACCCAGGGGATCAGCCATCCCAGGGGGATAAAGAGGATCACATTGCCGATCAGATTGATCACGCAGTGGGTCCAGCTTTCCGTTCCAGGGTGGTTTTGAATCACATACCAATAGTTTTGTATGGTGCGCAGTGGGCGAACGCTCAGCCGCATATCCAAAAGCTCTACATAGCTGTAGCCCTCTTTCCAGCCGGAATCCCGTCCAAACAGAAGCCACAGCATTAAAAGCCCATAGACCACCAGTAAAAATCGCAAAAGGGGCTGATAATTAGGTTTGGATTTTTTCATCGTCTGCCCTTCCCTCCCTTGGAAAACGGCTTCTTCTGCGCAGATCCGGCCCGTCGCCCCACAGGCTTGCCGGAAGGCTTGGTTGCAGGAGAGGTTTCCCGCACCGGCATCTTGGCAGGTTTGGCGGAGGAGTCATGGCCCCTCCCTACGGGCTTTCCGGAAGCCTTGGGAGGCATGACCCGGATCAGGCATTTGGGACCGGAGCCGATAAGATCCTCCCGGTGGGCCTTGAGCAAAGCCTCCCGAACCAAATAGTAATTCTTGGGATTGCGGTATTGGATCAACGCCCGCTGCATGGCCTTTTCATGGGGATCCGTGGGAACATACACCCGTTCCATAGTCCTGGGATCCAGGCCGGTGTAGTACATCACCGTAGAAAGCGTAGAGGGTGTGGGATAAAAATCCTGCACCTGCTCGGGATTATACCCCATCTCCCGGATATATTCTGCCAGCTCGATGGCCTCGGTCAAGGTAGAGCCCGGGTGGCTGGACATGAGATACGGCACCAAAAACTGATTCATACCGTACTGTTTATTCAGGGCATAGTATTTGTCCACAAACCGATTATATACAGCATTTTTCGGCTTTCCCATCCGGGACAGCACTTTGTCGGACACATGCTCCGGGGCAACCTTCAGCTGACCGGAAATATGAAACTGCACCAGCTCCTTAAAAAAGGTATCCTTTTTATCTGCCAGCAGGTAATCAAACCGGATGCCACTGCGCACAAATACCTTCTTTACACCGGGAAGCTTGCGCAGCTTCCGAAGAAGACTGATATAGTCGGAATGATCGGCATTCATATTCTTGCAGGGCGTAGGATACAGACACTGCCGGTGAGAGCAAGCGCCCTTGGAAAGCTGCTTTTGGCAGGCAGGATGGCGGAAGTTCGCGGTAGGGCCGCCCACATCATGAATATAGCCCTTGAAATCCGGATCTTTGATCATTTGCTCCGCTTCCTGCAATATGGACTCATGGCTTCGGGTTTGAATGATCCGTCCCTGATGGAAGGTCAGGGCGCAGAAGGAGCAGGCGCCGAAACAGCCCCGATTGCTCACCAGGCTGAACTTGACCTCCTCAATGGCAGGCACACCTCCGGCCTTTTCGTAGCTGGGATGGTAAGTGCGCATATAGGGCAGGCTGTAAACCTCATCCATTTGCTCTGTGGTCAGGGGCTTCTGCGGAGGATTCTGTACCACATACTCCTTGCCGTAGGGCTCTGCCAAGCGCTTTGCGGTGAAAGGATCGCAGTTGCCGTACTGAAGCTGAAAGCTTTGGGCATAGAGCCGCTTATTATCCTTTACCTTCTCGTACTCCGGCAGTATCACCGTGGGCAGGCTCTCATCCAGCTGGGTCATGCGGAACACTGTACCGTCCACATAGGTGATGTCCCGGACATCCATCCCGGAATTGAGGGCATCCGCCAACTCCACAATGCTCTTTTCTCCCATGCCGTACATGAGGATATCCGCCTGGGAGTCCAGCAGAATGGACCGCTTCATGGTCTCAGACCAGTAATCATAATGGGCAAGCCGCCGCAGACTCGCCTCAATGCCGCCGATCAGAATGGGGACATCCTGATAGGTCCTGCGGATCAGGTTGCAGTATACCACCGTGGCGTAGTCCGGGCGTTTCCCCATAACGCCACCGGGAGTAAAGGCATCGGTCTTGCGCTTATGCTTGGTGACGGAATAGTGATTGACCATGGAGTCCATATTGCCGCCGGATACCAAAAAGCCCAAACGGGGTCTGCCGTAAATATCAATGGACTTGGGATCCCGCCAATCCGGCTGGGAAATGATACCCACCGTATAGCCCGCATGCTCCAAAACCCGGCTGATAATGGCATGGCCAAAGGAGGGATGGTCCACATAGGCATCCCCGATCACATATACAAAATCACACTGCTCCCAGCCCCGGGCCAGCATGTCCTTTTTACACAGAGGAAGAAAATCCATAAAAACCTCCAAAGGGTGTTTTGTACAGTATAACACCGATCCTGCAAAAAAGAAAGAGGAAATCCCCGGACAATATAGAATTGCCCTACAACCTCCATGCAGCAGTGCAATACTCCCAGCCCCCTTTTTACCACTCACGGCACCCGGTCTTCTCTTCCAGGAATTATTTTTCAAAATTCGCAAAAAAACTGTTGACAAATGGGAGTCTGCGTGGTATTATACTCAAGCGCTGAGGCGCAAAACAAAATATGCGCGAGTGGTGGAATTGGTAGACTCGCTAGATTCAGGTTCTAGTGCTCATTCCGGGCATGCGGGTTCAAGTCCCGCCTCGCGCACCAAAAAATACAGACACACTTTTTGTGTGTCTGTATTTTTTATGCCCAGCGGGACTTGAAAGGGCGGCACCAGTGCGCACACTGGTGTAAAAATTGAGAGCTGGCGAGCAATTTTTAGCCCGTGGGAAAGTCCATGAATTTCAGGACGCACCCCCCTTGCGGGTGTGGACTGAAATTCATATAAAGTTAGTACAATACTTGTGGCGAGCAGTCGAAAGGCTGTCTCTTTTTTTGCCAGTCCATCGTCGCCAAAACGGCTAAAACCCCTGTGTTTCCTGGAAAAAGAAACCACAGGGGCATTTTTTGTTTGCTGATGGCCATTTCCATCTATTTGCAACCATTCCTACCCATTTTGGTCGGCCTGGTCGGCGGTTGGGCGACAGGGAGCCGTTCAGATCGTTGACAGCTTTACGTTTTTCCGGTACTGGCTGGGGGTAATGCCGTACTTTTTCAGGAAGGAACGGTTGAAGGTGCGGATGGAGCTAAAGCCGCAGCTGGCGCTGATGTCGGAAAGGGATCTTCCCTCCTGGCGCATCAGATGGATGGCTTCGTTCAGCCGCAGGGCATTGACATAGTCCGGGAAGCTTTGGTGGATCCGGTAAGCAAACAGATGGCTGATATAGCCCTCGCTTAGCGACAGCTCCGATGCTGCCATTTTGATGGACAATCCTTCCCGGAAATGCTCCTGACAGAAGTTCAGCACCCGTTCCAACGAGCCATTCTGTCCGGTGGTCTTTTCAAAGCGATACAGCTTCAGCACCTCATTGAGTAAGCCACCGGTGAGCAGTAACACAGATTGGTCATTAAACGTTTCCCGGATGTTGAGAATGGACTGGGCGATACCAAAGGCCGGGTGGGACATATTGGGGTCGACCCATACCGGGTTCTCCGGGCGCAGATCTTCAGAATAGGATACCAGGCCGTTGATGCGCTTGAGATTCACAAACACGCAAACCGCATAAAAATCCTCGCTCCGATTGTCAAAGGAATGGATCACCCGGGGCGCAACAAACAAAATGCTCCCCGCTGGCTGATCGTAATAAATGCCGTTACAGCAGGCTCTTCCCATCCCTCTCAGGACAAAGATCACTTCCACCTCGTCATGGAAATGGGCAGGCCACCACAGCTCGTCTTTCACCGGCTTGATCCTGGGTAAATCATATTCTTTTAGCATGGTGATCACCTCCGGTTGGTGGTATCAAAAATTATTTCCAAAGGTCGTCGGGGTACCGGCCCTGTTGGGTCATACCTCGCAAGGCCGCTACCACCACCGGCTTATCTGCGGCATAGGTTACGCCATACCAGGTATCGGCAGAATGGAGCATTTTTACCGTCGCCTTGCCCTCTGCCAGCAGTTCGCTCACCGCTCTAGGCAGGAAGTACTCTGCCTTGGTAGGGTTCTTAGGCATATCCTCAGACAAAAACATAGGGAAACGGCTCTCAATTTCCTTGATAAAGCTGGGTGAGAACCCCCACAGATTCATGGAAACAGGGGTATTGGCAGGAAGCTCTGTCCAGGAGTTTCCGTCATCTTCGGTAAAATGGATGCCGCCTTCGTATTTTTCAATTCTGGTACGCTCTACCACCTGGGCAAGATTCCCCTGCTCATCAACAGTGCAGACGCCACGCGCCACAGAGCCGCTGTCGGTTACGGTATTTCCCAGTTCATAGCCAACCATACAGTAGCGGTATTTGTCATCGTCCCGGGTTTTGGCCAGGAACTGATAGATATCCCGGAAGGCTGACTGGCCGTAATAATCGTCGGCATTGATCACCGCAAAGGGGGCATCCCCAATGGCTTCCCCGGCACAAAGTACCGCATGACCGGTACCCCAGGGCTTGGTGCGTTCTGCAGGAACGGAGAACCCCGCAGGAAGTCTGTCCAGCTCCTGATAAGCATAGCGAATCTCCATAGGACATTTTTCCAGGCGTTTGCCTACAAGCTCCATAAAGTCCTGCCGAATGGCTTCCTTGATAATGATCACTGCAGTTTCAAATCCCGCCTTATAGGCATCATACAGAGAAAAGTCCAAAATGGCCTCCCCACAGCTGCCAACAGCATCGATCTGCTTCAAACCACCATAACGGCTACCCATACCGGCAGCCATAACCACTAATACCGGCTTATTCATATCTGTTTCTCCTTTATTACTGTAAAGTCATAGAACCAAAGTCTTGAGGACGATGGAAATCGGGATTGGCTGATGTACTGGGATTCCAGGAAAGGTAATGAGGCTTGGGTGTCAGATCACCGCATTTGTAGCAATTGGCACGGATTTCTTTTCCCGGTTGCAAAGAAAACCCCGGCACAAACAGCTGCACAAAGGATACGGGAATCTCATAGAAGATTTCCCAACCCTCCGGAGTCTTTGCACTGCGGAAAGCAAATAATTCCTTATGGTCTTTCAATTGCAGACGGACAGCACACTCTCTGCCGGTGCGCCAACCTAAGTACAAGGCTCCATTCAAATTCCACTCAAAGTTGAAATACCGGTCATCGCTTGCATCCGGGCAGAAGAAGAACTCCATACAGCTGTCCTCGCAGACCTGTGCTAACACATCGGTATGCTCTGCACGGATCTGGGATTCCACCGCAATTTGGTGGATATACAGTTTCTGCTCGTCATAGCAGATCTGCTGAGTCATACGAATCCCCGCATCCGGGAGCCAAAGGATATTACTTACTTCCAATGTATGAATTCTATTCCAATCCGGTTTCCCGTTTGCGTTTTCAATTTCATAATGGTTCATGGTAATTTCCACCCTCTTAAATTTGGTATGGATCATTCTTCCGGAGATCTCAACTGACCTGCTTCGTCATAATCTTCCGGAAACGCCTTTTTGAATCCCTTTTCCACAGAAGGGGTATGCAAAACTGCAATGAGTCCCGGCGCAAAGGCCAACAGGAAGAAGGCGTAAGGATGCGCCAAGCTGACAATCAGCACCAAAGCAGTCATAAACAGCATATAAAAGGTGCCGGGCAGACGTCCAAAATAGAAAGAAAGCGCATTTATATGCAGCCGTACAAAGCCATGGTAGTATCTCGACTCCAGGGGGATCAACCAGCCCAGATAGCCCACTGTGGAAATCAGCAAAAGCCGGTACAGCAAAGAAAACAGTGCAATGGTACTGTTGTTTTCCGCATTGTAGGCAAGCACCCGGTCACCGTAGAGGCCAATGAACCCAATGACCAGCCAAAGGATGGTCAGGGGGATCCCTTGCTTTAATTCCCTGCAGAATGTGCGAAAAAATCGGGTATAACAGCCCTTTTCATCCGGCACAACGCATCGGCTGATGGCGTCAAAGAGGGCGCAGGAAGCCGGAATAATGGTCACCACCGGAATACAGCACAGGTAAAAGCAAAGAGAAAGCACCAAAATTTCCGGAACTCTGCTCATCCATCGCCAAAAGGGCTTATCCATATTGAAAAGTCCGCCAAACATAAAAATCACCCCAGTTTACAAATAAAAACGATGCTCTCCCTTTCCGTGCCGTATTATCAGCCGCGGATTTCCTTGGCGATCTTGGCAACGATCCGATCCATCTCTTCCCGCTTGGTGAGCATATCCTTCAAAAGTGCAAACTGGGTACGGCAACGCACCAGATTCTGCTCCGGGTAATGGGTACGGAAGTACACATCCCCCATGAGATAGTCGGTCAGGAAGCGGACACCCACCTCCAGGGTCATGATCATGGCACCGTAGGGCAGAACCTCTACCTCTTTGTCTGTCAAAGCGGTAGCGGCAGTTAAAAAGCCCTTGGTATAAGCCTCGAACAGCTCCAGATCCATCCGCATGGTGGAAAGATCTACGGTATCTTCTTTGGCTGTGGCAGTACCAAACCGGATAGAGTCACCAAAATCAAAGGCACTGAGGCCGGGCATCACCGTATCCAGGTCAATCACACAAAGTGCGGTTCTCTTTTCAGCATCCAGCAGAACGTTGTTCAGCTTGGTATCGTTATGGGTCACCCGAAGAGGCAGTTCCCCGGCTTCCAACATTTTTTGGAGCGTGCCACCCAGTTCCTCCTGAGAAAGAGCAAAGGCGATCTCCGCCTCCACGGAAGCCTTACGGCCAGCCGCATCCGCGGCAATGGCCTCTTTCAGCTGGCGGTAACGGTCGGGGGTGTTGTGGAAGTTGGGAATAATCTCGTGGAGGGTCTCCACAGGATAGTCGGACAGCTGATGCTGGAACGTACCAAAGGCCACAGCGCTCTGGTAGAAATCCTCCGGGCTTTCCGGAGCTTCCAGGCAGATGGCTTCCACAAAATCGTACATTCTCCAATACTCACCCTCGTCGTCACAATGGCAGAACTTGCCGGTGGTGTCGGAGATATAGCGGAGAGCAGAATTGGGATCTCCGGTCTTTTCTCTTAAAAACTCGGTTACGCCCCGGGCATTGGCAACCACATTCTCCGGGTTCTTAAACACATACTTATTGATTTTCTGCAGAATGTACTTTCTTCCGGCATCGGTGGTCACCAACAAGGTGCTGTTGATATGGCCGTTGCCGTACTGGATACATTCAGAAGGTGTACCAACGGTTTGAAAAGCAAATGCTTGCTTAGGGATTTGCATAAGATTTCCTCCTTACAAAGATCACTTTCAGTCCATCAAAAAACGGATAGACCATTGAAATCGCATAATATATTAATAAGTATTTATGCCGCTAACTATCTCTTTTATAGGACAACAGCCAATGCAAAGTTTCCTCTAGGAATGCCCAGTCCCATGCGTTATGCCCGACCCCCTCATACAGATCATATTTCAAATTGGGGTTGATGGGTTTCAAAGCCTCTACCATTTCCATGGTTTGACTCGGCGATACACAAGTATCCTCCATGCCATGGAAGGCCCATACGGGCATATTCAGCACCGAAGCATTCCATGACATTCCTCCACCGCAGCAAGGGGCAATTGCCGCAAACAGTTTGGGATAGGCCATTGCCATGTACCAGGTTCCAAAGCCACCCATGCTCAAGCCGCAAAGATATACTCTGTCCGTATCCACAGAATAGTCCCGTATCAATTGATCCGTAAACCGTTTGAGGCTTTCGATCTTTGCAACCCAAAAGGAATCGGACGGGCATTGGGGCATGACCAGAATACAATCCTTCAGATTTTCATCATTGACAACTTTGGAAAAACCATGTACCAATACAAGATCAAGGTCATCACCGCCATTGCCTCGCTCTCCGGCTCCATGGAGTTGAATTATAAGTGCGGGGTGACTGCTAATGGTATCCGGTATATAGGCAATGTAGGGGAAAATAGTTTCCTGCTTGAGAATTCTCATAGGGTAATCTCCAAAAATACCGCACAGGGCGTTTGCGGGCATGTCAGGTGTATGCCATCGGTACTTGTGGACAATTCTACAGGGGTAACGTTGGGATAGGCAATTTTAGCCTTACCGATACCCTCGGTGATGGGGATAAACAGTTCCTGCTCTCCCGTTAGGTTCCAAACCGCCAGATAAATATTGTTTCCGTTTTTCAGACCTGCAGCTACCGTCTTTTCTCCAAAGCTTGTAAAACCCATGGGGAAATACGGAAGCGCAGTCTTTTTCATTTCGGACAAGGTATTATAGTAGTCCACACCCTCCCGGATCAGATCCATTTGGTGTTCATTTAAGTAATCCAAATGGCTTGCCAAATGCATTCTGCCCAGGAAGCTGTTGATCATATTGATCACGATCCGGTCATCGGATACATCCTCGCCCTTTTCACAATCAGAGGCTACCGGGTAGCTCCAAACCGCCGCCTGCTCCGGCAAAACTGCCGCCAGGATACTGCCGGCGATATAGGGATAACGGAGATAATCTGTTTGGTCAGAGGTGGATACCAGGCTGTAAATGGACAGCATCTTATAGTCCATACGCATGCCGCCGGAGGAGCAGCCCTCAAAGACCACATCGGGATACTTTTTGATCATATCCCCCATCCATGTAAAGAAGGCTTCTGCAGCCTCCTGCAAGCCTACAGCAGGATTTTCTGCATTCAGATCTGTGCCAATACCGCAGTCCTGGTTATAGTCGCATTTAATATACTCTGCACCGTAATCCTCCACCATACGACGGATGGTTTCGGTCATGTATTCCCGGACCTTGGGATTCCGGTAGTCCAAAAACTGACGATTCATAACCGTCAGACGCTTGCCATGACGCTGGAAGAAGCAATCATCATCGTAATGCTCCAGCATCTTTTGGCACTGCATACCAATGATCTCCGGCTCGATCCAAAGTCCCGGCTTCATACCCAGGCTGCGGATAAAATCGGTGGTTTTCTTCACGCCCTCCGGGAATCTGGCTTTACTTTCCAGCCAGTGACCCACAAAAGGATAGACCTTATCTCCGTCCTCCTCGTTATGCCAGCCGCAGTCGATCACATAGTATTCCACTCCGGTTTTGGCAACGATGGGGGCATATTTTGCGGTATTTTCTGCCGTGGGACTATCCCAGGACAGATGCATATATTCATTGAAGATGGTGGGCAACTTTTCGTCCGCAGGACTTACACCGGCAATATGGCGACGGTACAGGGTCATAGCCCCTACCACTTCGTTTAAGTTCTTGCCAAAGGCCAATGCCACATAGGGAGTCGTATAGCTTTCACTGGGCTGCAGAGTCTTGAACCAACCGCCAAAGGGATAGTTGGGGCCACCCAGGTACAGGTAATACTTGTCCTCCATATCGGAGATCTCATAGTACCAGGAGTTGTTGCTTTCAATCTGGAACATCAGGAATTCACCCTTGTGTTCCAGAATTCCCATAGGCAGCTGTTCCTTGGTAGACCAGCTGCCAATGTTACAACCGCTGACCCGCTGTTGGGATTCACTTCTGCCACCGCAAAGACCCAGTTCCCGGAAATTTCTGGTACGGGGCTGACACTCCGCATGGTGACTCTGAAGGAAATTGGTAAAACGCATGGCATCGGGATCGTTTTTATCTCCCATTCCGGTGATACACAGACTTGACACTTCCTCCAGAACAATGGGCGCATCCGTAATATTGGTGACCTTGGTAACTGCACGAATGGCATTGCAATCGGAATATCCTTCAAATACGGTTTCCGCACGCACATTGGGGCTCTCCTGCACAACGGTCAGCCGGTTTTCCCGGATCTCATGGCCAGTATATTGCAGGCAGTTACTTTCGGAAGATCGCACCATTTTTACACCCAAATGGGTATTGTTATGCTCTCCGGCCACCTGCACCTGAACAAAGCCACTGTTGAGTTCTGCAAAGCCGCCCATGGTCTGCAGTGTAATCCTATCGTCATCAATGGAGAAAGTCAGATTTTGAAATTCCATGGTTTACTTCCTAATCTTACTTCACACGCCCTTTTGCTGTGCCGGGACACCGATTGTGCCCGGCACAGCATGCGTCGGTGGGGTTGTCGCGAATCGACGTTTTCCAACGCATAAGGAGGGGCATAAAGGAACAAACAATTTTCATTCGCTGGGTGTAGAAAAACTGACGGTTAACGGTTCGCTTTCCTTTTGGAAGCACTCTCTGGCATGCACCGAAAGGGTATATGCCTTTCCGGGAGTCAGTTCTTTTAAGCTTAGAGTTAAGGGTTGCTGTAAATGTTCAAGCTGGTCGTCAATATGATAAGGCGCCGCCATCTCCACAGTTCTGACCACCTCTCGTGTCGCAGAATCGATAATCTCTATGTAATAGGACTGCACCAGATCGCTGAAGCCATCCGGTGCTTCCACCGCAGCCGCAGGAATGGTCACACTGACAGAGTCGGCAGTAATTTCGCTGATCTCCACAACCGCACCTTCCGGAAATACCGGTGCATAGGCGGCAAGCTGCCGGGTTTCGTAATCATAGGGGCGGTTGCTCTTTTGCAGAGCATCAAATACCCAGGGTATACCAATTAGCTTGGCATCTGCCGAGTTGATGATTGCTTCCCCATTTTCGTAAGCCAGCTCCATATCCGTAAAGCTATAACGCTCCATGGTAATCTGAGAGCCGTCTACCACCATATAGATTCCCTGCTGGGTCTGCAGACGATCACCGGTGATCTCCATGGCAGAGAAGTCCTTCAAATCCGCATAATGGAGCGTACCGCAGGTCACCACGGTGAACTGCGCTGCTTTCTTGCTGTTGGACTGCCAGATCGCCCGTTCATCCGTCAGAGGAACATGGGTATGGCCGGTAAGCATCACACAATTGTTACTGCGCATGAGGCTTTCCTGCAAAGGAATGATATTTCCCTCATAACTTTCATAACCGCCCAAAATGGTGGTTGCCACCGGGACATGTTGGGCAAAGAAGAAAGGTTTATCGGGGTTGCCTTTCTGTGCCTGTTCCAGATACTTTTGTACCAGCGTGCCGTCTTCCTTGGTATAATGCACGCCCACAAAGGAATAACCCTTGATCTCCTTGATCCAGGCATCCTCATAGTCAGAACCGATTCCGTCGAACCAGTATTCTGTTTCCACCAAGGCCGCATCGTGGTTTCCGTAAATAAGCATGGGCACCACCGGCTCTCCGGTCAGATCGTTGGTGTTATTAGGAAACACCCGTAGCCATATATCCTGCAATTCCTCCATGGCACTTATCGCAGTTGCCACACTGGTGCGGTTATCCTGCAAGTCACCGGTAACGAGAATACCGTCCACACCTTTCTCCTTGTAGAACATAAGCGCTTTTTCAAAACGGTCATACATATTGTGCCGTACATCCGCATTCAGATG